>CAJOIA010000008.1 GCA_905234505.1 uncultured Selenomonadaceae bacterium | reverse complement strand
CCTTATTCCTCGCAGTGCCATAAATCCAGCCTCCTAAAAATTATTAAGCAATCGTAGTATCAACAACTTGCAAATCACGATAACGCGGCATTCCAGTACCCGCAGGAATTAGCTTTCCGATAATGACATTTTCTTTCAAACCAATCAGCGGATCAATCTTTCCCTTAATCGCCGCGTCAGTCAAAACTCTGGTAGTTTCTTGGAAACTTGCCGCGCTCAAAAATGAATCGGTTGCAAGCGACGCCTTAGTAATTCCCAGCAAAACCGGTTTAGCAACTGCAGGCTCGCCGCCCTCTTCGATAGCTTTTGTATTCGCAGCCTCGAAAACATTAATATCAACAAATTCTCCAGGCAAAAATTCAGTCGAGCCGCTTTCTTCAATCTTTACCTTGTGCAACATTTGACGAACCATAACTTCAATATGCTTGTCGTTAATTTCGACGCCTTGAGATTTGTAAACTTTTTGAACCTCATAAACAAGGTACTGCTGCGTTGCCTTCAAACCATTAACGCGCAAAATGTCATGCGGATTAATCGAGCCTTCAGTTAATTTTGTACCGGCTTCAATCCAATCGCCAGGTGCGACAGAAATTCTTGAACCAAATGGAATTGTATAATCGCGCGGAGTGCCAACTGACGGCGTAACTGTTATCTGCGTCAAATCGTTTTTCTCATTTTTGCCAAAAGAAACTTCGCCTTCGACTTCAGAAATAATCGCGTTGTGTTTAGGCTTGCGCGCTTCAAAAAGTTCCTCGACGCGCGGCAAACCTTGAGTAATATCGTCGCCCGCCACGCCGCCGGTATGGAATGTTCTCATTGTTAATTGAGTGCCAGGCTCGCCGATTGATTGAGCCGCGATAATTCCAACAGCCTCGCCAACTTCGACAGGCGCTTGATTCGCCAAATCCGACCCGTAACATTTAATGCACACGCCGAATTGAGATTTGCAGGTCAAGACGCTGCGAATTTTAACTTTTTTATTGGCGGAAGCATTTTTAACGGCGGCAATTTTTTTCGCAAGCTTTGAGTCGATACTGTCATTGATTCGCGCGATAACATTACCTTCAGCGTCGATAATATCTTCAGCCAAAACGCGCCCGACAATTCTATCTTCCAGCGATTCAATCGTGCCTGTGCCTTCAGTTATCGCCTCAACTTCAATGCCGCGCACATTGTTATTGCGAACAAAAATTTCTCCAACGTCGCTGTCCAAAATTCTATCAAGCATTTCGTGCGTTAAATGTTCGCCCGCTTCATAAACTTCTGTATCGAATTTAACCGGCTTAGCAAGTTCCTTACCAATAATTTCATGTATAAAAGTATGACGCAGCTCTTCACGTTTAATTTCGTCGCGCGTTCCAAGAATAATCGTTTCCTTAACCAGAGAATGACTTGCTGAATTTGGCGCAGTTAAACTTCTGCCACGAATTGAAATTTCACTAATATCAAGTTCAGCGATTTTATCAAGGCATTTTTCGTCCAAAATCGTATCGCGTTTAATGACAAGCTCTTTCGTGGTAGGGTTGAGAATATCAGCGGCAAGGACGCGCCCTAAAAGTTCGTCATACAAAAATTCAAGCGCGCCTGCAGTTTCGTCAGCCAAAAGCGCCCGCTCCAATTTCAAATTGATAATCGAAACGTCGCAGTCTTCCTCACGAACAATAACGTCCTGCGCGACGTCGACAAGGCGGCGGGTTAAATAGCCAGAGTCAGCAGTTCTAAGTGCAGTATCAGCTAAACCTTTGCGCGCACCGTGCGAAGAAATGAAGTAGTCAGAAACGCTCAAGCCTTCGCGGAAATTCGCAGTTATCGGCAAGTCGATAATTTTTCCGGACGGATCAGCCATAAGCCCGCGCATACCGGCAAGCTGGCGCATTTGCTGTTTATTACCGCGCGCGCCGCTATCAGCCATCATGTAAATCGGGTTAAATCTGTTCGACTTACTCAGATTTTCCATCATAGCATCAGCAACTTGTTCTGTCGCGCCGTTCCAAAGGTCAACAACTTTTTTATAGCGCTCATTTTCAGTTATTAAACCAATCGCGTATTGCCCTTCAACTTTGTTAACGGCTTTTCTGGTTTGCTGAATAATTTCTTGCTTATTTGGCGGGACGATAACGTCAGTTATAGCAACAGTCATACCGGCGATACAAGCGTAATGGTAACCGAGATTTTTAACTTGGTCAATAACTTCAGCGGTTTTGGTTGCGCCATAGCCGTCGAAGCACGCCGCTACCAATTTGCCGAGCTCTTTTTTGTTCATGACAATGCCAAGTTCCCAATCGCCATCTTTATTTTTGTGGTAATAGCGCAAATCCGGCGGCAAAATCTCATTGAAAATCATTCGCCCGACAGAAGTTTTAACAAGCACGTAACCTTCGGGATTTTCTGCCCGCGCAGATTCCGGCAAATCTTTAACATTGATTCTAGCAATAATTTCTTCCTGCAATTCAAGTGCCTTTTGTCGATAAGCCATTAACGCTTCATTGATTCCTGTAACAACGCGCGGCTTTTTGCCTTCCGGTGTTTCTTTTAAAATCGTCAAGTAGTACGTGCCCAAAACCATATCCTGAGTTGGTACGATAATTGGCTTGCCATCTTTCGGCGCGAGAATATGATTAGCAGCCAACATTAAAACGCGCGCTTCAGCTTGTGCCTCTGCGCTAAGCGGCAAATGAATAGCCATTTGGTCGCCGTCGAAGTCAGCGTTGTAAGCAGTACAAGCGAGCGGGTGAAGTTTTAAAGCGCGCCCTTCAGTCAAAACCGGCTCGAACGCTTGAATACCTAATCTGTGCAAAGTCGGTGCTCTATTTAACAAAACCGGATGTTCCTTGATAACTTCTTCCAAAACGCCCCAAACTTCCGGATTAGCGCGCTCAACTTTACGCTTAGCCGCTTTAATCGTAGTGTTGCCGTCGGCTGAAAGTTTTTTCATAACGAACGGCTTAAAAAGTTCAAGCGCCATTTCCTTAGGCAAACCGCACTGATGAAGTTTCAGCTCAGGACCAACAACGATAACGCTTCTGCCGGAATAATCAACGCGCTTGCCCAAAAGATTTTGACGAAAACGCCCTTGCTTACCTTTGAGCAAATCACTTAAAGACTTCAAAGCTCTGTTGCCCGAACCGGTTACCGGACGCCCGCGTCTGCCGTTATCAATCAGTGCGTCAACTGCCTCTTGCAGCATACGTTTTTCATTGCGCAAAATCAAATCCGGAATATTAATCGTCAACATTTTTTTCAAGCGGTTGTTGCGATTAATAACGCGGCGGTATAAATCATTTAAATCTGAAGTAGCAAATCTGCCGCCGTCCAACTGAACCATTGGGCGCAGTTCAGGCGGAATTACCGGTATAACATTTAAAATCATCCACTCGGGCTTGTTGCCGCTCTTACGAAAAGCCTCGACAACTTCAAGGCGGCGAATAGCTCTAAATCTTTTTTGCGCGCTTGGCGAACGAATTTCCTCGCGGAGTTCTTCGCTCATTTTATCAAGGTCAAGTTCATGCAAAAGATATTGAATAGCTTCCGCGCCGATGCCAACTTTAAAAGTATCGCCGTATTTTTCGCGCGCCCGCCTGTAGTCATTTTCACTTAAAAGAGCCTGCTTTTTGAGCCATTCGTCTTCTTTGTCCAAATTCTTTGGCGGCTCAAGCACAATGTACGACGCAAAATAAAGTACGCGCTCAAGGTTTTTCGGCGTCATTCCCAAAATTAACCCCATGCGGCTTGGAATACCTTTGAAGTACCAGATATGAGAAACCGGCGCGGCAAGTTCGATATGTCCCATACGCTCACGACGAACTTTGGCGCGAGTAACTTCGACGCCGCACCTATCGCAAATAATGCCCTTGTAACGAACGCGTTTATATTTGCCGCAATGACATTCCCAATCGCGCGTTGGTCCAAAAATGCGCTCGCAAAATAAACCGTCGCGCTCGGGTTTGAGCGTGCGATAATTAATAGTTTCGGGTTTTTTAACTTCGCCGTGCGACCATTCGCGAATTTTTTCAGGCGACGCCAGCCCTACGCGCATTGAGTCAAAAATGTTAACATCAAGCATAATGTTCCCCCTGCCTCAATCATCATCATTATCAGCATTATCATCGAAATCATCATATGGCGGCAGGCTGTCTTCATCGTCCGGATAACCGCCATTAAATTTATCGCTATTCAAATATTTATCGTCATATTTATCAAGGTCATCGTCGTGATCAAATTTTTCACTATCGAAATTTTCGCTGCCGAAATTTTGACTAATTAAAACCAAATCATCAACTGTCGGCTCGTTGTCAACATCAATATCATCTGGTTCAGCAGGTTCATCAGAGGGCGGCGGTTCAGTGGGATTTTCAGGTTCTTCAAGTTTTTCAGCCTTTGCGCGATTGGCGCGAATTTCCTCTTCCTCTTCGTCGTGAATAACAATTTCCTTAGCGTCGCCGCTCAAAACTTTAATATCCAAGCCGATTGACTGCAATTCTTTAATGAGAACCTTGAAAGATTCTGGAACGCCAGGCTCAGGAATATTATTACCCTTAACAATTGCCTCATATGCTTTAACACGCCCGACAACATCATCAGATTTAACAGTTAAAATTTCCTGCAGCGTGTAACTTGCGCCATAAGCTTCAAGCGCCCAAACTTCCATTTCGCCGAAACGTTGACCGCCAAATTGAGCCTTGCCGCCCAAAGGTTGTTGCGTAACCAAGCTGTAAGGTCCGGTACTGCGCGCGTGAATTTTATCATCAACTAAGTGGTGAAGTTTCAGCATATAAACGCAGCCGACAGTAACGCGATTTTCAAAAGGCTCGCCGGTTCTTCCGTCATATAAAATTGTCTTCCCGTCAATTATATCATCGGCGTCTCCGATTTTTGAAAGTTTAATCGTATTCATAACATCTTCTTCGCGTGCGCCGTCGAAAACTGGCGTTGAAATATGCAAACCGACATCTTCAACTTTTGGAACGCCGTACTTATCGGCGTCATAGCCATATTCGCGCAGTTTTGCCAGAAAACCGTCGGGGTCTTCTTTAATCTTCAAACCAAGTGTACGAACCGCCATGCCCAAATGAGTTTCCAAAATCTGTCCGATATTCATACGCGAAGGCACGCCCAGAGGATTAAGCACAATATCAACCGGTGTACCGTCGGGCAAGAAAGGCATATCTTCTTGGCGCATAATCTGAGAGACAACGCCCTTGTTACCGTGACGTCCGCTCATTTTATCGCCGACTGAAATTTTGCGCTTCTGCGCGATATAAACGCGAACCTGTTTACTAATGCCAGGCGCCATTTCATCGTTGTTATCGCGGGTAAAAATTTTCACGTCAACAATTTTGCCGCTTTCGCCGTGCGGAACTCTTAAACTGGTATCACGAACTTCACGAGCCTTTTCGCCGAAAATAGCCCGCAATAAACGCTCCTCAGACGTTAATTCAGTTTCGCCTTTCGGAGTAACTTTGCCAACTAAAATATCGCCAGGACGAACATCAGCGCCAATAGCAATAATACCGTCCGCGTCAAGGTGAGTCAGCGCGTCTTCAGAAACATTTGGAATATCGCGGGTAACTTCTTCCGGACCAAGTTTAGTATCGCGGGCGTCGCATTGGTGTTCTTCAATGTGAATAGAAGTATAAATATCGCGCTTGATCAAATTTTCGCTGAGCAAAATAGCATCTTCGTAGTTGTAACCTTCCCAAGGCATGTAGGCAACAATAATATTATAACCCAGCGCCAATTCGCCGTGGTCTGTAGCAGGACCATCAGCGATTGGTTGCCTCGCTTCAACGTGTTCGCCAAAATCGACGAGTGGAATTTGATTTATACAAGTGCCTTGATTTGAGCGCACAAATTTTTGAAGCCTGTATTCGTCTTTAGTGCCGTCGTCATTTTTCATTTTAATTGTCATTGCGTCAACGTAGGTAACAGTACCTGCCTTTTTCGCCAAAACCATAACGCCGGAGTCGCAGGCAGCTTTAAATTCCATACCGGTACCAACCAGCGGCGCTTGAGTTCTCAGCAGCGGTACAGCTTGACGTTGCATATTCGCGCCCATTAATGCACGGTTAGCGTCATCATTTTCAAGGAACGGAATCATAGCCGTAGCGATTGAAACAACCTGCTTAGGCGAAACGTCCATATAATCAACGCGCTCGCGACGAACAAGTGTAGTTTCTTCCTGTACTCGCGCAGTTACACGCTCATTGACAAACCAATCATTTTCATCAAGCGGCTCATTCGCCTGCGCGATAGTCAAAACATCTTCTTCGTCAGCCGTCAAATATCGAACGTCATTAGTAACGCGGTGGTGTTCCTTGTCAACTTTGCGATAGGGAGTTTCAATAAAACCGTATTGGTCAATGCGCCCGTAATTCGACAGTGAACCAATCAAACCGATATTAGGACCTTCAGGCGTTTCAATCGGACACATGCGCCCGTAGTGTGAATTGTGAACATCACGAACTTCAAAGCCCGCGCGCTCTCTGCTTAAACCGCCAGGACCAAGCGCTGAAAGTCGGCGTTTATGCGTCAATTCAGATAGCGGGTTATGCTGGTCCATAAACTGCGATAACTGCGAGCTACCGAAAAATTCTTTGATAGCCGCAATAACCGGTTTAATATTAATTAAAACTTGAGGCGTGATAATTTCTGAATCCTGCGTAGTCATTCTGTCACGAACGACGCGCTCCATTCTCGCTAAACCAATTCTGAACTGATTTTGAAGCAATTCACCAACACTGCGCACTCGGCGGTTACCAAGATGGTCAATATCATCAATGCTTCCAACGCCGCTCATTAAATCCAGCAGATAACCAATAGAACTGACAATATCAGCAATGGTGATTGTGCGGTTTTCGTGAATCGGCAAAGTCGGCGCGCAAAGCATGGTAATGACGCCTTCTTCAGTTTTAATTTTCACTGGAATAGGCGCGCGATAACCGCGATGAATTTCGTCCGGCACAAGTCCAAAAATTTCTCCTTCGCGGTCATCATCAATCTTAGCAAGATCTTCTTCAGTAACGAGAGTATCAGCAGGAATTAAAATTTCGCCTGTAGAATTATCAACAATATCTTCAGCTAAAACTTTGCCAAGAAGGCGGCGTTTAAGTCCAAGTTTTTTAGCAATTTTATATCTACCGACCGAAGCTAAATCATAACGTTTTGGGTCAAAGAAAAGTGAGTTTAAAAGTTGCCGTGCGTTGTCTTCGCTGGTAGTGGGTTCATTTGGGCGAATGTGCCGGTAAACTTCCTCAAGCGAGCGGGTTGCATTTTTAAATTCAGGGTCGTCGCGTTCAAGTTCATCTTTGATAAACTGATTACCGTCAAAAAGTTCAAGAATTTCTTCGTCACTTTCAAAACCTAAAGAGCGTAAAAAATAAGTTATAGGCATTTTGCGGGTGCGGTCAATACGAACGCGGACTTTATCACCAGGCTCGGTTTCAAGTTCAATCCATGCGCCGCGATTTGGAATAACAGTTGCAGTGAAAATTTTTTTACCTGTCTGATCAATGGTTTCATCGTAGTAAACGCCAGGCGAACGTACCAGCTGACTGACGATAACGCGCTCCGCGCCATTAATGATAAAAGTGCCGGTATTCGTCATAAGCGGGAAATCGCCCATAAAAACTTCCTGCTCTTTGACGTCGCCCATTTCGTGATTGACAAGTTGAACTTTTACGCGGATTGGCGCTGAATAAGTGCCGTCTCGCTCTTTGCATTCTTCAAGCGTATATTTCGGATTACCAAGCACAGGGTCTTTGAAAAAAAGTTTCAAATTTCCGGTAGCTATCGTAATGGGCGAAATATCTTCAAGAATTTCTCTGAGCCCTTCATTCAAGAACCACTTGTAGGAATTGCGCTGAATATCCAGAAGGTGAGGCATTTCCATAACTTCTTTGATTCGCGCGTAACTGTAACGGGTTCGTTTACCAACTTGAACAGGATTAAACATTAACGACTTCACTCCCAATTTTCAAATGAAACAAAGCCTCGAATCTATCACATAAAAAAAAGCTTTTCTGAAGTTAAGCAATAAAATTCGACAAAATATGAAATGGTAACCGAAATTATAACTTTAAAAAGAAAGATTGTCAAACAAATCATAAGTTCGCGCAGGCTTCTATAAAAAATTATAAAAGCAGTTGCATAAAAAACTTCCAATTTGGTACAATACCCGCAAATACGAAGGCGAGGAGGTGGAGGCGGCAGGAAATTTTCTGTCGCAGTTTCTATGACCGGCTCAAAATTTGAAATCCCCAAAGAATTTGACACGGATATATACCGCATTTTGAACGACGTAGAAAACATAATTTATTTCAAATGGGACATTAAAACAGATAGATTGGAATTTATGTCGCCGGTGGAAAGTTCCGATTATGATTTGCCACAGGTTGCAGAAGCGGCTTCTACAGTTTTTTTTGGCGGCAATGTTGTACACCCCGAAGACAGCGAGAAATTTGAAAAATTCTTTGATGAAATGTTTTGGTTGCAAGGCACGAAGAACGACAGCAAATTTTTTAGCAATAAAGTTAGACTGCGCGGCAAGGAAGATAGAGGTTTTTTATGGGCGGAATTTCGGCTGTTGTTGTATTTTGGTGAAAATGGTCCTACTATTGGTTTTGGCTGCATTTGCAATATCAATGTCAAGCAACTTTGGCAAATGGATTTACAACGTTCGGCAGAACACGACGTACTTACCGATTTTTATAACAAGGACGCCACGCAACGATATATTGAAATGTATCTTGCAAAACTTTCGCCGACCGATTTGCCTCCAGCTTTTATAATTATCGACGCGGACGGTTTTAAGGCAATTAATGATTCATTCGGACATCTTTTCGGCGATGGTGTTTTAACTGACATGGGGAAGGCGATTAGAAGCGTTTTCCGCCAGAAAGATATTGTTGGTCGAATAGGCGGCGATGAATTTGTTGTTCTATTCGTCGATATGCCTTCCGCTGAAGTGCTTGAAAAGCGTTGCACTGAACTTTTAAAACTTTTGGATAGACATTATGAAAGCAACGATGCCAGCCTGCCTTTTTCAGTTAGCATTGGAATTGCGCTTTATCCAGAGCACGGCACAACTTATGTTGAACTTTTCAAGCGCGCGGACCGTGCGTTGTACGAATCCAAATCTAAAGGCAAAAATCAATATTCGGTTTATCACCAAAGTTTGATTGGTCGTTCGTTTACTGTGGATTCTGGGCGCGACCCGCAACATGCGGAGGAAATTCGACAAAAAGCATTTCAAGATAACATGCTGGAATTTATTTTAAATCTGCTGTATGAGACGCAAAATCCTTCTGCAACAATTTCGATTTGTATTGAAATGTTCGGCAAGCAATTTAACCTCGACCGCGTTTCAGTTTCGCGTTACAATCGCAGCTCTAATCAGTATGACACGGAATTTGAATGGGTTGGTCCAAATGGTGTATCAATTACCAACAAGGAAAATCTTCAGAAATACGCGCCGCTTTTGGACAGGCGTTATTCTGTGATTGATTCAAATTACCGACCGACTCCCTATGGAGTTATGTCGATTTGCGAAGATACTTTTGAAAAATATCCGCAAGAAGAAGATTTATTCCGTACGTTGAGATTGGGCGCATTTGTTCATTCGCAAATTGCGCACGGTAGTGAAACTGTTGGTAGCGTTGGCTTTGAAACCTCACATCGCCCGTACGTTTTTTCTAAAGAGGAATTTACTAAGCTTAGTATTTTTTCAGTGCTATTAGGAAATATTCTGCTTGACCATCATAATGATAACGTTTCAGAGCGTATGAGCCGCCACCTCCAAAATATTCTTGACCACATGCAGGAATTTATTTACGTCGTCGACAAAGAAACTTTCGAGCCGATTTTCTTTAATAATACCATTCGGCAGACTTTGGGCAATGTTGCTAATGTCGATTTAACCTGCTACAAGCGTTTTCATAATTTAGACGAGCCTTGCGAGGGTTGCCCCATTGCAAAACTGTCGAAAAATGGCAATGAGTATATCGACGTTAAGCTAAATAATTGGTGGGGAATTGAAACTCCTGCGCGAGCGTATAATATTCGCTGGGACGACGAAATGGATAAATACCTTGCGCTGATAATTCAATCGTCATTCTGAGGCGGTGAGATTGTGTCAAAAACTGAGGCTATAAAAATGGCGTGCGAAAATAGGAAAGCGCGCCATGATTATTTTATTCACGAAACTTACGAAGCCGGAATAGAATTGAAAGGCACTGAAGTTAAAAGTCTTCGCGCAGGAAAGGCAAATCTTAAAGACAGCTACGCAGAAATTAAGAACGGTGAAATTTTTGTTGAGCATATGCATATCAGCGTGTATGAGCAGGGAAATATTTTTAATCACGATCCTTTGAGACGTCGCCGCCTTTTAATGCACAAAAAAGAAATTCTGAAGCTTTTCGGTAAGACGCGCGAAAAAGGATTTACGCTGATTCCGTTGAAAATCTATTTTAAAAATGGGCGCGCAAAAATGGAAATTGCATTAGCCAGCGGCAAGCACAATTACGATAAACGCGCGGCGCTTGCTGAAAAATCTGCTAAACGTGACATTGAGCGCGCAATGAGGGATAAGCAAAAATTTTAGAGGTAAAGGCTATGGAACTTCGCAAAGGGCAAAAAATTCCGCTCAATGAAACTTTTATCAAGGTTCAATTCGAGCGAAAATCAGGAGCAGTTGACATAGACACTGCGGCTTTTTTATTGGCTGGCAATGGCAAAGTTGCTGGCGATGAAGATTTTGTTTTTTACGGCAACCCGCGCCATAATTCCGGCAGCGTCATTCACAGGGACGACGATTCAGTAGAAATAGATTTGAATAAAATTCCTCGCCACGTTGAAAAGATTTCTATCACCGCTACGATTTATGACGCCGACGTGCGCAAACAAAATTTCGGCAAAGTCAGTAATATGGTTTTGCGCTTGAAAAATGCTAATGCCGCTGAAATTGCTACTTTTAAGCTGGAAAATCTGAGCATTGAGACGGCTATTGTTTTGGGCGAAATTTACCGCTACAAAGGCGCTTGGAAATTCAATGCGACCGGCGCGGGTTTTAGCGGTGGGCTCGAGGCTCTTTGTAATAATTTTGGCATTGAAGTTAGCGACGAAATGTCAGCACCGCCAGAGCCTAAAAAAATTACTATTCCACCGTCGCCAATTTCTGCGCGAATTAATAACGCTGCGCCGCAGCCCCAAAAAGTTGAATTGCGCAAGGGGCAAAAAGTTAATCTTACCAAGCGCGGCGATACTCTCGGCGAAATTGTTATAAATTTAAATTGGAATAAGCCCGAACGCAAACAAAGTAAAAGTTTCTTTTCAAGCATTTTCGATAACGGCGGAAGTAACGGCATTGATTTAGATTTGGCTTGCCTTTTTGAATTGAAAGACGGTCGCGCAGGAGCAGTTCAAGCGCTTGGAAATCTTTTCGGCAATTTGACTAGCGCGCCGTATATTTCCCTTGACGGCGACGACAGAACCGGCAGCGTAGTTTCCGGCGAAACTATGCGCGTTAATGGAAAATTTATAAACAAGATTAAGCGCATTTTGATTTTTACTTTTATCTACGAAGGCGCAGCGAATTGGGAAGAGGCTAAGGGCGTTGTTACTGTGAAATGTCCTGGCAGTCCCGAGCTTATAGTGCGTATGGATGAATACGGCTCAAGCAAACGCACCTGCGCGATAGCACTTTTGGAAAATGTCGGCGAAACTTTCAGCGTTGAAAAAATCGTCCGCTTCTACCACGATTCTCAAGAAATGGATGAAGATTTCGATTGGGGCTTAAAGTGGGTTGTTGGGCGTAAAGATTAAATTGATTATTTTTAAGGAGGAATTTTTGTGGCAGTTACTTTAAGAAAAGGACAGAAAGTTGATT
Source organism: uncultured Selenomonadaceae bacterium (assembly GCA_905234505.1). Lineage (GTDB taxonomy): Bacteria > Bacillota > Negativicutes > Selenomonadales > Selenomonadaceae > Quinella. Next base: position 16,405 of record CAJOIA010000008.1, on the reverse strand, counting down.
TGACGAAGGGCAACCCCAGTTTGAAGAAAATTTTAATCGGCTTAGGCTGGGACGTTAAACGCTATGACGGCGGCTTTGATTTTGACTTGGACGCGGCGGCTTTTTTACTCGGCGCCAATGGCAAAGTCAACAGCGACGAGGATTTTGTTTTTTATAACAACCTTAAGCACGCGAGCGGCTCTGTTGAACATTTAGGCGACAATCTGACTGGCGCGGGCGAAGGTGACGATGAAGAAATTAAAATCGACCTTGAGAAAGTTCCTGCAAATGTCGAGAAAATTGACTTCACCGTTACGATTTATGACGCCGATGTTCGCAGTCAAACTTTCGGACAAGTCGAAAATGCTTATATCCGCGTGGTAGACGATGCCACTGGGCAAGAATTAATTCGTTACGATTTGGGCGAAGATTTTTCAGTTGAAACGGCGGTTGTCGTTGGTGAAATTTATCGTCACAATGGCGAATGGAAATTTAATGCGATTGGTTCAGGATTTAGCGGCGGGCTTGGCGCTCTTGGCAGAAACTACGGCGTCAACGTCTGATAAGCTGAGAAATTAAAATTTAATATTTTCAACCGGACAATTCCTTAGTCCGGTTTTATTTTTATTAAGAGAGGATGTGAAAAGTGCGGCAGAATTTCCGCACAAAAATTAATGGCAATCACAAGGAGCATTAGAAATAAACTTTTCATTCTCCTTATTATCATGGGAGCTTTGCCGTGCATTATTGTTATTGCGGTGGACGCTTGGGAAATGGTGCGGGATCTTGAAGACGTCGCGCAGAAAAATGGTTTGCTCAGAAATTCGGTCATTTCCGAGCATGTCACAGAGCATTTTCAAAAAAATTTCCATGTACTTCACGAACTGGCTTTAAATCCAATGATAATTGAATATTTAAATTCGCCAAATGAAATTCAACGAAAAGCAGTATTAAATCTTTTGCACGATACCAATACAATTTTTCACGATAGAAATATGGCAGCTTTAACCGCCGCTGATTCTAATCAACTTTTGCGGACGGACGGCTCAAAATTGGTAAGTTTGATGGGAAGGCAACATTTTTATGAGGCAATGCGAGGGCGCGACTTCATTTCTGATATAATCGTCAGCCGCTCCACCGGCGAAAGAATTGTTGTGGTTGAAGTTCCCGTTAAAAATAGGCTAAATCGACCAATTGGAATGTTGCAACGAAATTTTAATTTGCGAGCGATTAACCAATTTATTCAGGAGCAAACTACCGCCGGAATTTCTGTAATTATCATAGACCGCAAAGGAAAAACTATTGCGCATTCCGATAAATCCATGAATTTGAAATTTGAATATGACGAAATTGGGCGATACAAATTCATTGCCGACCGCGCGATTGGTGATACCGGAATAATTCGGACAAAAATTGATGGCGTTGATTCACTGGCAAGTTATTCGCGAAATTGGCTTACCGATTGGATTATAATTACCGTTCAGCCATACAGCGAAATTTCCAAGTTGATTTATTTCAAAATCACAGAATCGGCGATGATTGGGCTTTTAATGCTGGCGTTTGTTTGTGCCATTGCTCATATTTTGGCGATTAAAGCAACTCAGCCGATTATTGAAATTACCAACGCCGCTGATAAAATTGTCAAGGGCAATAGGACGGAAAAGCTTGAAATTGATTCAAATGATGAACTTGGACAAATGGCGGCGGCTTTTAATAAGATTCGCTCTGCGCGAGATGCTTATCAGCTTGAATCTGAACTTGACAAACTCACCAAGCTTTATAACAAGTCCACAATGGAAAATATCGGCAGAATGAAACTAAAAAATTTCAGCGAGCAGGAGCACAACGAAACGCTCATGGCAATGTACATAATTGACCTTGACCACTTCAAAGAGGCAAATGATACTCACGGGCATCAATTCGGCGACAAAGTTTTAATGGAGTTTTCTAAGCACCTGCGCAAAAAATTTCGCCCGAATGATTGTATTGGCAGATTCGGCGGCGATGAGTTCGTTGTCATTATTGACAATCTGCCTGGAATGGAAATTATCCTTCGCAAGGCGCGCGATATTAAAAATGTTGCCGCTAATTTGACGATCGACGACAAAAACGCAGGAATTACGGCGAGCATTGGAATTGCGATTATTCCCAAAGACGGCGTTGACTACGATACAGTTTTCAAGGCGGCTGATAATGCGCTTTACCACGTCAAGGCAAATGGTCGCAATGGCTTTTATTATGACGGCGCTGAGGTTATTGGTTAAGTAAAAATTTATCCCCGATTTTTAAATTCATTCGCGCAGATTCACCAGCGGCAAGTTCAATTACAGATTCTGCGCCAAAACAAATTGACATTCCAAGCCAAGGGCGCAAATTGGAAACAATTTTTTTCACGACGCAATTTTTATCCAAATACACGGCGTCTATAGCAAATCTCATAAAAAGCATATGAATGCTGTTACAAGGCGAAAGCAAAAGCCCTTGCCCGTGCGGCATTTTTTTTCTGCCCATAAGCCCCAAAAATCTCTGCAGAAAACTATCCGCAATTTCAATCTGCAATTTTTTTTTCGAGCCGCCGCTTTCAATGAAAATTTCTCTAAACATAATCTACATATACAGCTCCTCTATGCATTAGTTGACAAAAAATCTTCTACGTCTTAGAATACTTTAAATTTCATATTATGCAAAGTTAAATATTTAAAGTCAAATATTATCTCAGGAAGGATTTTAGGCTTTGCTTTCAAAAATTTTTGATAAACTCAGCACTATGCGACCGCGCCAACTTCTTGCTTTGTCAATAGGTATGGCAATTTTTATTTTTGCGCTAATGTTTTTGGGATTCACGCTGTTAACGAAAAATCAGGTTACGGAAGAAGTCAAAATTGAACCGGTTGAAGAACCGCCTGTAGAAATTCAAATGAAAAGCGTAGTTGTAGCGACGCGAAACATTGAGCCTAAAGTTATGTTAACCGGCAAAATGTTGGAGCTCAAAGAATTTCCTGCGGATTCTGTACCGATTGACGCAGTAACTGATGTTACAGAAATTGTAAATTTGCCAACGCGCGCAAAAATTTTCAAGGGCGACATAATGACCTCGCAAAAAGTTTTTAAAAATACCGAGCAAGCCGGTTTTGTCGGTTCAATACCGCCGAATTGTCGCGCAGTGGCAGTAAATATTAATGACGTGACGGGCGTTGCGGGTTTTGCGAAACCTGGCGATTATGTTGATGTACTTTTGGTGGAGCGTGACGATGGAACTGCAACCAGTAGCGTTTTATTGCAGAATGTTTTGCTCTTAAGCATCAATAAAAGCATGGGAATTTATCAGCCGCCTGAAAAAGAAGACGAAACGCCGATAAATCCTTCTGCGCGAGCGATTGACAATCCTGCAATAGCTACTTTGGCTTTGCGACCAGAAGATGTTTTGCTCTTAATTTCAGCGTCAAAACTCGGCGAAATTTATTTAGTGCTCAGACCTTTTCATCCACAATCCGGTTACGATTATGGCGCAGATTATACCGCGCAATCTTTGCGCTCGCAGCGTAAACAGCAAGAGGAACAGCAAAATATTTCTACGCCCGCGCTTGAAATTGCACAACCCGCGCCTGAAGAATTTTTAAAAGCCACCAAGCCAAAGCAAGATTCTGGTTTTGATATTATCTACGGCAACAGATAAAAAATTTTAGGAATGAGGAACGCCATGAAAAATTTAAAATTTGCTTTAATGTTGATTATCGTGTTTTTTGTGGCGACTCCACTAATTAAAGTTTCTGCCGCTGAATATGACGTTCAAACGATAACCCTTAGCTTTAATGCCTCAAAACATTTTAAGTTTCGGCACGATATTTTGCGCGTAGTTGCTGGCAGCGATGATATTATTCGCATTAAGCAATTACCTCCCGCAAAAAATGAATTTATAATTTCTGCGCGAGAACACGCGGGCACCACCACGCTTTTTGTTTGGACTGTCGACAGCGACGAGCCGCACGAATATATTATCAACGTCGAAGACAGCGGCTTATCTGAAATTATCGAGCGCATGATAAATTTGCCGGATGTTCACGTTAAAAAGGTCGGCGAAAGAATTTTACTTAGCGGCACTGTCAAAAATCAGTATGAGCGCAATTACGCAATTCAAGCTGTGCGACTGTATCTTGGTAACACTACCGGCGCTAGCTTGAATACCGGAAGCACGACGAGCCTTGAAATAAATACTCAAACTTCTGATAGTCGTTCCGGTGGTACAATTGGCTCAAATAGCGAACAAGATTCCAGCAATATAATCGATTTGTTACATGTTTTGAATCCAACTAAGATTAGATTTGAAGCGCAGATTGTAGAAATTACTTCTGACAATACAAAAGATTTAGGCATTCAATACGGCGTTGCTGGCTCTGACGGCGTTTTTTACTTTGGCGAAAATTACGGCTCTGACAATGCACCCAGATTTAACAGCCGCCCGCTAAAATGGGTTGAGCAACGTTTTGGTTCGATTAATGCCACTATAAATGCACTGGTCACAAAAGGCAAAGCTAGAATTTTATCGCGCCCGAATATTACCACGCTTGCCGGTGAAGAAGCGGCTATCCAGGTTGGTGGCGAAATTCCCTACACTACTATTAATTACAATGGTTATGTAACTACTCAATTCAAAGACTACGGCATTATTTTACAGCTTAAGCCGGTGGTTGACGCTGAAGGCAGAATTACTTCCGCTATTCATACTGAAGTTAGCAATATGAGCGGCGAAACTGTTAACGGTTACCCGATAATTAATACCCGTCGCGCAGATACTGTTATGACGATGGCGTCCGGCTCAACTATGATTATTGGCGGGCTGATTGATTCGACTGAAGCAAAAAACATTTCAAAAATCCCACTCTTGGGAGATATTCCAATTATCGGCGAATTTTTCAAATACACTTCCAAGCGCAAGGAAAAACGCGAGCTGATTATTTTGGTTACGCCGCACATTGTAAGCGATTATGACACGCGCCGCGCCAATATGTCGGACGATATGCGCGATTATTATAATGAACAGCAGCGTGAACAAGATTCTCTGAACGACGTTGATTTAAATGCGACGCCGCCTCTGCCTGAAGTTTTCGAGGAGCCCAAAGCTAATAGTAAATTTAAAAATCCAAATAAAAAATGAAACAAGGCGCGTTTAATAAATCTGCGCGAAAAACGATAAATACCACAAGGAGGACGGCTGTATGCCAAGTGAGAGAAATTCAATCATAATTAGTATTTTTAGTACCAGCTCGGGCAACGGCAAAACCATTACCGCAATAAATCTTGCGGCGGGTTTGGCTAAGGAAGGATACGCCGTTTGCCTAATGGATTTGGATTTGCAATTCGGCGACGTGGTAGATTATCTTAAACTTGAGCCGAAATATACCATTGCCGACGTTCAACGCCAAATTGAGTCTAAACGTGAAGATTTTGACGTAAAGGATTATCTGACAGAATACGAACACGAAGGACTGAAGTTTTCTGTAATGGCGCCGCCTGAAACCGTCTGGGGCGCTTACAGAATAGACGTTACAGTTGTCGAAAATATTATCAATCAGCTCAAATGGTTCGACTTCGTAATTTTAGATTTAAATGCAATGTTCAGCGCGCTAAATTTGGCAATGCTCGACATTAGCACGATTATTAATTATATAGGCATTATTGATTTTCTGCCGTCGATTAAAAATTTCAAGGTCGGCTATGACACGCTGATCAGATTTGAATATGAAGAAAGTAAAATTCGGCTGATTGAAAATCGCTCCAATTCGCAGAAATTGATTAAAGGCGATGACGTTGAGCGGCTTGTTGGCGAAAAATTTTCTCACAGGTTGCCGAATGACTTTCCGGCGGTAAATAAATCTGTTAATTCCGGAATGCCGCTAATGTTTGCCGCGCCGGATTCCGCACTTACCAAAAGCTATAAAGAACTTGCCCGAAGTTATACAAATCGTCAAGAAAATGTATCGCCGCCGGTTGAGCAGGTTGAAGCTCCTAAGGCGAATATTTTTTCAAGAGTTTTGGGCATGTTATTTAATTGAGGCGGTGAAAAGTTTTGCCCTATAGAGTGATTTTGGTTGAGAGCGACAAGTCGATTAGGGATAACTTGTCAAATACACTCAAACAATCTGAAGACTTTGATTTACTTTCGACGTATGAAGAAGCTAATTCTGCACTCAGTCAGAGCGGCGTTTATAATCCGAATCTGTTTCTGGTTGACATTGATAATCTTGACAATTTGCGAATGTTGCCCGCGTTCGTGGATATTTTCCCGAATGCTATAATTCTTGGCACAATGACCGATTGGAACGCTAATATTGGTTACCGCGCGCAAAAAGCCGGTATCGCGGGCTCTGTCATTAAACCTTTTCAGCCGAAAGAAATTATTGATTCAATTAAGATGTACAAAAAGCGCGGGCAATTCAAGCCTTCGCCTATCATAACTTTTTTCAGCCCAAAAGGTCGCGCAGGCAGAACGACGCTTGCTGCACTTTTGGCATTGTCCGTTGCAAAGAAAAGTAATGAATCCGTCGCTCTCATTGACGCCGATTTGCAATTTGGAGATTTGCCGATATTTTTTGACTTAGAGCCGCGTCATACCGTTGTTGACGCCGTGCATGACGTTAAACTTTTAACGCCGCTGGCATTTGTGCCATACTTTCATGAAGTTACAAAAAATCTTTACTTGCTGTCCAGCCCCGACCGTCCGGAATATGCAGAACTTGTTGACGCCGCAGGTTTAGTTGATGTTGTGCGTATGGCGGGACACGTTTTCAGATATTTGTTTATCGATTTGCCCGCCGGTTTCAATCCGCTGTCAATCGCAATAAGCAATTTCGCAACAATTAATTTTGTCGTGGCAATGATTAATACCGGCTTGGAAGTTGCTCATATGAAACGCAGTCTTGATTTATTCGGAGAGCAACATCATACAAATGAACACCCGATTTTTACGCGCGTCAATCCTTGCAATGACGAACAAAAGGCTAAACTCGAGGCTCAAATTGCCCATCCGATAACGGCGATTTTCCCGAATGAATATAATCTTGTTTCCGTTGCGAATAGCGGGCGCATTTTGTACGGTTTGCCTCAAAATACGCTGATGATGCGGACGATTGACGAACTCGCCGATAAAATTATTGCCGGAGAGTTGTAATATGATTTTCATATTTTCGTTGCTAATAGCGGTCGCAACTTTCTGGCTAACGATTTTTGTCGTGCTTTTTATCAAAAACAGCAAAAGCCTCGATATATCCTACAGAATGCGTCGGCACAATGTTAAGCCGATTACCAAGAAAGACAAGAGCTTTGACGGCTTGATTGTTCGCGCATATGGATTCATTCAAAAAATCTCAACGCCTCTCACCGAGAAAAATTTTGCTCAATCTTTGGAATACAAACTAAATCAAGCAGGAATACCTTTACTAGGCGGCGAATACGTCATTATAAATTTAATCGCAATGGCGCTGGCTGGATTTGTGATTTGGCTGGTTACGTTAAATCTTAGATACGCTGCAATTGGCGCGGCGATAGTTCCTGTGGCTTTGTGGCTTGGCATTTGGTACTTGATTAGTCGCAGGATTGAATCTTTCACCGAGCAACTTGGCGATTGTTTAATCACAATTTCAAATGCACTTCGCGCAGGTTACAGTTTCCAACAAACTATCGAGGTTATTTCTAAGGAAATGGAGCCGCCAATCGGTGAAGAATTTTCCAAAATGAATCACGACATAATAATGGGCGTACCTCTTGAAGAAGCATTAGAAGTAGCAAACAAGCGCATTGGCAGTTCAGATTTTGAGCTGGTTGTCACGGCGGTTTTAATTCAGCGCGAAGTCGGCGGAAATCTAGCACAGGTACTTGACAACATAAGTTATACTATAATGGAAAGAATAAGAATGCGCAGGGAAATTTTAAGTTTAACCGCGCAGGGAAGATTTTCCGCAATAGTTATGTTGGCTCTGCCGTTTGCAACGTTTGCCTCACAGTTTGCAGTTGCGCCGGATCAGGTTATGCAAATTCTTGAAGAAGATGTTGGAAAATTCTTGGTGGCAGTTGCAATAGGTTTAGAGATTTTGGGTTGGATTGTCATTATGAAAATTGTCAACATTGATGTTTAACGGTCTCAATGAGGCTGTTGAATATACAGGATTAACCACTTAAAAACTATAAGGAGATGATTACGTTGTATAAGTGGATGAAAGAATTAAAGGAAAAACTCCAGAAAGGTTTGTCCGAAAAAGGACAGGGCATGGTCGAATATGGTATTGTTCTTGCGGTTGTTGCAACGATTGCTGGTGTGGTTCTCTGGGCTGGATCGTCAGAAGGCGAAAAAGAACAATCGCTCAAAGGCAGTGTGGCAAATGCATACACAAATGCAGCAAACAAGATTACAGCAGCACAAAACGGTAAGATTGACAATAATGGTACTGTTACTGAAGGTAATTAATTTAGTGCTTAGTTGCTCATTTTCGGCTAATGTTCGAGTCTAACGATTAATTAACTTAGTGGTATATCTCAAAACGAGAGCCTCCTATTTTCTGGTAGGGGGCTTTTGTTGTAGTAAGGAGGCGAATTTTTATGAACAAGCAAAAAGGTCAGACTTTAGTTGAATTTGCGTTTGTGTTGCCGTTTTTCATTTTTATGTTTTTGAGCATATTGTATATTGAGATAATGTTTCTGGATTATACGCAGTACAGCAACGCTGCCCGTGACGCCGCCCGCGATATTTCCTTGCAATATGGAAGTTGGGATTCTAATGGCAAATTAATTAAATCCAAAGAGACGCAGCGCGACGAACTCGTCAAAAAAATCAACAACTATACACAGAATGAAAGTTTGATTGGGAGATATGCAAAGCCAATCACAAACCTTTACAGCGCAGAGTGGAGCGCCAATTTTTTGGACAAAGATGGCAAAAACATTACCAGCGCTAAAGATGCTATTGATGTTCAAGTCAGTATCGTTTTATCACGCGATGATTTGCCGCCTGCACTGGAGGAATTGAATATTTTGCCGCGCGAATTGAAGACAATCAGCTATAAAATGAAATTGGAAGAGCCGACTGTTATTTTTACTGAGAAAGCGAGCTGAAAAAAAATAATGGCAAGGTCTTTATCATTACTGGAGAGGTTGGGCGGCAAACAAGCTCCGCTGCGCGAAGAAAAATCAGTTGAAGAAAAAAACATACCGACGTACAACAGCCGAATGCAAACAGCGAAAACATTTGAAAAGCCGCTTGAGGCGTCGGCATTTGCAGGGCGGCACATGGAAACAAATTCGCCTGCGCGACAGTTGCAAGATTTAAAAATGGCAGTACACCGGCGTATAGTGGACGAAATGACGCCGGAAGAACAAAATTTAATTATGCAGGGCGAACCGGCACGCGAGCAAATCAAAACAATAATCTCAGCATACAGCGACAGAGAAATTTCGGAAAATGCCACAGCTAATTTGACGCGCGGCGAGCATTTTCAGCTGATTGATGATATTTGCGACGAACTTTTGGGGCTTGGTCCACTTGAGCCTTTATTGAAAGACGAAAATATTACCGAAATTATGATTAACGGTCCGAAAGATATTTTTGTTGAGCAGAAAGGCAAATTGCTTTTAACTGACACATATTTTCACGACGACGCACATTTAATGAGCATAATTGAGCGGATTTTGACGCCACTTGGCAGGCGCGTTGATGAATCATCGCCGCTGGTTGACGCGCGCTTGGCTGACGGTTCGCGCGTTAATATAATTATTCCGCCGCTGTCATTGGTAGGTCCGTGCGTCACCATCCGTAAATTTTCCAAAAAAGCGCTCAGCGTAAAAGATTTGATTGGTTTTGGAACATTGAACGAGAGCATGGCAAATTTCCTTGACGCTTGCGTTAGGGCGCGGCTGAATATTTTGGTTAGCGGAGGCACTGGTAGCGGCAAAACTACAACGCTGAATGTTTTATCGTCATTCATACCGTCAACTGACAGAATTGTAACGATTGAAGATGCGGCGGAACTTCGACTTCAACAGCGGCACGTTGTAACATTGGAATCTAAACCGGCTAATTTGGAAGGCAAGGGCGCAATTACAATTCGCGATTTGGTAAGAAATGCTCTGCGTATGAGACCGGACAGAATAATCGTTGGCGAGGTGCGTTCTGGCGAGGCGCTAGATATGCTACAGGCGATGAATACCGGTCATGATGGAAGTTTAACTACAGCCCACGCAAACAGCCCTAGAGACGTTCTGTCGCGCCTAGAAACGATGGTTTTAATGGCTGGTATGGAATTACCCGTCCGCGCTGTTCGAACGCAGGTTTCTTCGGCGATAGATTTAATTTTGCAACAATCGCGTATCCGTGACGGCAGCAGAAAAATTACCTATATTACTGAAGTTCAAGGTATGGAGGGCGACACGATTATTTTGCAGGATTTGTATCGCTACGTGCAGGATTATATCGATGAAAACGGCAAATCTATTGGTCATTATGAAGGGTCGGGCTTGCAGCCGCAGTTCATTGATAAATTCCGCATGAATGGCGTTGATATGCCGAGGATTGAATAACATGACAATGATTTTTTCGATAATCGGAGCGGTACTCTGGTTTTTATTTATGTATGGGCTGCTGTATTTGCGACAAACGCCTAAATCTCAAGTTCGGCGCAGAATTTTAGCAATGATCAATCTTGCCGAATCGGAGCGGGCAAAATCTGCGCGAGTCAAGGAAAAACAAGCGGTAAATGCACAGCCTAAAAAAATATTATCGTACCGCTCTTTTTTTGTGCGAATAATACAGCCGATGATTTTTCGCGCAGAACATTTTTTGCACTCAATGACGCCAACTGCAATAATCGCAATGCTTGAAAATTATGTTTTTCGCGCAGGCAAACAAGGCTCATGGGCTTTGCAAAGAGTCGCCGCAATGTGGGCGTTTTCAGTATGTTTGGGAGTCATGGCGGCGTTTATTTTTTTGCAGTATAAAGAATTTCTAATTTCGCAACAAATAATCATTTTAATAGCTGGCGGAATTGTCGGAGCGATAGCGCCATTTTTTATTTTGCGCTCAAAAATTAAAAAGCGTCAAAAAGCAATTAAGCGGCAACTACCGGAATTTTTAGATTTACTGTGCGTTAGCGTGCAAGCTGGTTTGTCATTTGATGGCGCAGTATCGAAAATTACTGCGCGAATGAAAAATGATTTATCGGACGAATTCAAACATATGCTCGACGATATGAAATTTGGAATGACAAAACAATATGCGCTGAATCAAGTAGCCAAGCGCTGCGATTTGGAAGAAATTTATCTGTTCACAACGTCGGTAATACAAGCTGAAAAACTCGGCACAAGCATGGCGCAAACGCTGCAACTGCAGGCGGACAATATACGCGACAGACATCGCCAATACGTAAAAACCGAAGCTATGAAAGCTCCGGTTAAAATGATTTTTCCTATGGTATTGTTTATCTTTCCGGCAATGTTCGTCGTGCTTTTAATGCCGTCGATAATCACGCTGTTAAAAACTTTGGGCAATAATTAATCAATCCAAGTTGAACGGCGCGTTGTGTAGAAAATGTCGGCGTCTCCTTTATTCAAATAAGTATAATCTACAGGGAAAAACTTTTTGTAAGAATTGTATTTTGCGGAACTGATATTAAACGCAGATTTTTTATAAATGACTTCGTGCACATCATCCGTCGCGCTGTAATTTTCACTCGAATAATTGTAATTGCTATGCCAAGCAGAATCGTCCGGCGTTGGTCTGCCGTCAAAATAATTTGTTAATGGTTTATATTGCACGTCGCCGAGCTGATCAATATACATTGGATAAAGCGCGACATAATCTTTTTCAGAACCAGCAAAAGTTCTCGTCAGATTAGATTTTTCTTCAGTGATTAAAGTATATTTGTAAAGCAAAGGACAATAGTCATCCTCATTTTCGTCATCAGTGTTTATGTAAACTAAAAACGGAGCTATATTTAAATCCGGATCGCTATAAATATATTCTTCGTATTCTTTGCCATCTTCGGGCTTCACTTTCGGAAGTTCGTCGATGGTTTTTTTGTTTAGGTTTATGTAGTAAACGTAAGGATATTCAACAGCGTCATAAATTATATCGCCATTTTCGTCACGTACCGGCTCAAAAAATCTTGTGCCGCCTTCCGCCAATTTGTGATAAGTTGCATTGCCCGCGCTGTCTCTGTAATATTCGTTGCCTCTGCCGTTCTTATATAAATTCGTGCCGTTCTCAGCTTTAAGCGGAAAATCAAGGGCAGTTTTTAACGCTAAATATTTTTCGGCAATAACAAAACCTTCAAGGCTGTGACCATTGCCATTTATAACGCAAGGGCTATTCGGCACAAATAAAATTCCGCGAAAGTCAGCATTAAGATTCAAAATCACCGGCAAAGAATTTCGTTGATTGTCTTTATAATCGGTGTCAAGGTATCGCCAAGATTCGCGCCATTTTTCCATCCAAGACTCTTTATCAACATCCTTAGTTACGTACTTTTCCGGACCGTCATAAAAGAAAATTATTGGACGCTCGTCAGCGGCGAGGTTTGAAACATTAACATTGATAATCATTTGCCTAACCGTGTTCATACTGAAAGGATTGGTTTGCCCTTGAGCGTTGTGTTTATATAAATTTTCGTTTTCAATGTAAACATACATAGGATCGGGCGCTTCTTTATTTGCGCGAACTTTATAAACATATTCGTAGCTAGAACCATTCCATTTGCCGACATTTATTAAATCGTGAATCCTGTATTTGAAAACCTCTGCATTGCTCACTCGAGCATTGTCCGTTTTCAAATTGTAAGCGCCTTCGGTGCTCGGAACATCTTTATCACCATCGCTGCTGGGTTTAAATTCAAAATCTAATTTTAAATCTACAAACAAATCATCGAAATCCAGCTGTTTTAATTCCTTGCCCGTTTCGCCACCGTCACCAGTAGAGGCTCTTGACCAGCCCTGCAATGTCAAAGTTTCAGTGCGATAAAAATTGCCTTCGACATATTCATTGCCCTTTGCTTGGACTGAGCGCGACCTGGCAATAGTCATAAGGTCTGTTGTACCGAAATTTTCTTTAAGAAATTGATCCGTCGTGCTGATCTTATAATCGTTGTGAATATGCCACCACGAAGCATAAGTTTCGCTGTTTCGCAAAGCAACCATTGTTGAATATAAATCCGGACCGTGCTGAACATTGGAACCGTCCAGATCTCTCATGACGTGAGTAATTTTCGCAACAGCTGTAGCTTTATTTACGAGTTTTGCCTCCTCAAAACTGTCCATTATGCTGAACAAATGATTAAAATTTTCGGTTAGCGTAACAGTATAATAAAGCGCGTCAAAATCATCTTTATCAACGCCATACAATGTCCGCTCAAATGTCACGGTGTTATCGGGATTGCTATTCCAGCTGTCAATAATTCTTCCGTCGCTTGTCAATTTGCCGTCGCTTGCAAGATTTTTCGCGGCGTATTCCTTAGCAACTCGGTCGCCGTCGCTTGTATCACGCTTGGAAACGATTCCGGCATTTTTGAGTTCTTCGAGATTTTCACTGGAATTTGCAATAAAAGTAGCGTAGGTATAATCAGAAAGGCTTTGCTCTTTAAAAATAACTCTATTAGCGCCCGCAGTCACTGCCGCGTCCGCTGCATTTTGAAGGCGCGATTGATTCAAATACAGCCAGCCAAAATCAGCCGCCATTCCTATAAACACAAACATTATTGGCAAGAGTAGCGCATATAGCACCAGCACTTGTCCTTTTTGAAAAAATTTCTTGCACATAAAAAATCACCTCCAGCAAAATTGTATCTTAGTGCAGGAGGATAATCAAGTAGTTATTTTCTTATTTGGGCAAGCTGAGTCTGCAGGCGGTTTATCTTTCTAAAAAAAAATAACCGCCATTGCTGACGGTTGGAAAAATTATTGAGAGATTGATATTACTTGGAATTTTTAAGTTCCTGAAGTTTCGGTCCCATAATTTTTTTGTAAGCCTCAACGCCTGGCTGATTGAATGCGTCGACGTTCGCAAGCTCACCTTCATAAGCAACAGACATTGCCAAAAGGTACATTAATTCGCCAAGATGATATTCATTGAGCTCCGGCAGAATAAAGCAAGCATTAAAGCGTTTATTGGAGCTAAGAGCGTCAGCATTAGATTGACGCGCAACTTCCAGCGCCTCGCTCATTGTAACGCCCGAAATATCAGCAAGTTTTTTCGCGCTGGGGAAAGCATTTGGAATAACATAATCGTCAGCCCATTTCGCAACTTTTATGAACTGCACAACTTTATCAAGCATACCTTCCTGGTGTTGCTGAGTCTGCGAATGCATATCAGTCGTACCAACTGCAACAAGCGGCGTGCGACCATAGCAAACTTCTTTGCCGTCTTTGTCAAATTGCTTGCCGAGCGATTCAGCCAGAAGTTGAATGTACCACTCGGACAAAGATTTGAGGTAATCGCCGTAGGGCATCATAACTTCCATATTGCGTCCGTGCTTTTTATAAGCCGCAAATTTCAGCGCCGCATTGAGCATCGCCGGATTTTCAAAAAGATTTTCGTTTTTGCAAGCTTCGTCCATATCGCGCGCGCCGCCCAAAAACAGCTCAATATCCATGCCGATAACCGCAGCGGTAACTAATCCGACTTCGCAGAAAACGCTGAAACGTCCGCCAACGCCATCGGGAACTGCAAATTGCGCCCAGCCATTGTCAACCGCAAGCTGTTTCAAAATAGTCTTCTTTTCCATATTCGGATCTGTCACGGCGACAACTTCAATCTCAATATTAGCAGCTTTTTTCAGTTCGTCGTACATAACCATGAAATTGCTCATGGTGTCGAGCGTTCCGCCGGATTTGGAAATGCAAATTAAGCAAACTTTGAATTTGCGGTTTTCGTGCGATTCGGTAACAGCCGCCATGGCCTTTAAATGGTTGATAAGGTCGCGGGTTCTGCGCGTGTCAATATTTTGCCCGCTGAAATAAACTTTCGGCAAACCGTTGCGCTCTTCCTTAGATTTCGCGTTCCAAAATTCACCGCAGAAAATATCGAACAGAACTTTATTGCCCAAAAATGAGCCGCCAATGCCAAGCGAAACAACCACGTCAATATTATTGCGGAGGTGCTCGGTGAATTTATGAAGGCGCTGAATGCTTGCGGGCGAATTGAGATTAAGCTTGCCATTATCCGCGATAATGTAGGGCAACTTTGAAAAATAAACTTTTTCGGGCGTGCCGTCTTTGGAAAGGTGCGCCTTAATAAAGCCGCTTTCGCGCATAACTTTCATAGCTTCGTGCGCCTTAGCAAGGTCGTCTTTATAGCTGTCGAGGTCGGCTTGAGTAACTTTGCCTTCGCCGAACAGGTTATCATAATCAAAAGTGAAACCGGACTTTAAAGTCAATGCCATAGAAATTTCTCCTTCGTCGAAATTTAGGGGTTAGGGGTTAGTGATTAGGGATTAGTGGTTTTTCACTTTCCACTCTTCACTTTTCACTATTCCCTGACAATCACACAACAGACGCGACGATATCTTGAGCCTCTTTTTGAATTTGCTTAAGGTGATCTTCGCTAACAAAGCTTTCAGCATAAACTTTGCACATATCTTCAGTACCGGACGGACGAGCCGCAAACCAGCCCTTATCAGTAACAACTTTCAAGCCGCCAATCGACGCGCCATTGCCAGGAGCTTTGGTAAATTTGCCGGTAATAGGATTGCCAGCGAGCGTATCAGCTTTGAGATTTTCGGGTGAAAGTTTGCCAAGCGCCGCTTTTTGTTCGGGCGTTGCCGGTGTATCTTTGCGAGCATAGTAGAATGTGCCGAATTTGTCAGTAAGTTCTTTATGATGCTCGGAAGGATTCTTGCCGGTTTTCGCGGTAATTTCGACAGCGAGCAAGTCCATAATAATGCCGTCTTTATCGGTTGTCCAAACGCTGGCATCTTTGCAAAGGAACGACGCGCCAGCAGATTCTTCGCCGCCAAAGCCCATTGAGCCGTCAAATAAGCCGTCAACAAACCATTTGAAACCAACTGGCACTTCACAAAGTTTGCGTCCAATGTCAGCTGCGACTTTATCAATCAGCGAACTTGAGACCAGAGTTTTGCCGACCATAGCGTCTTTGCTCCAACCTGGGCGATTTGTAAACAGGTAACGAATTGCCACTGCCAGATAATGATTCGGATTCATTAAACCTTGCGGCGTAACGATACCGTGACGATCGTAATCAGTGTCATTGCCGAATGCGATATCATATTTATCTTTGAGTGCAATCAGATTTGCCATAGCGAACGGAGACGAGCAATCCATGCGGATTTTGCCGTCGTGGTCGGGCGGCATAAATGAAAATGTATAATCAATGTTAGGATTGACAACTTTAATCGGGTTTTTAATTTTGTAAACTTCGTTAATCAAATCCCAG
>CAJOIA010000007.1:2246-32168 GCA_905234505.1 uncultured Selenomonadaceae bacterium | reverse complement strand
TTAAGGACAATATTATTCATATTGATCAACCCATTACACTTGAAGGCGACAATAAAGCCAATGAGCTTACCAACGAAGAAGCAGTTGCTATTATCGCTTATGCTGGTAATGATACAATTATCAATAAAGTTGACGAAGCGTATATCGACGCTGGCGCTGGTAGTGACATGATCAAAAATTTTGCTAGTACCGTTTATATTTATGGTGACGAGGGCGCTGACAAAATAACGCTTCAAAGTTCAAATGCCGATTCAAATTCCACAGTTGAAGGTGGTGCAGGCAACGATACTATCTATAGCGACGGCAATAGAAATCTTTTCTTGTATGCAAATGGTGACGGCAACGATGTAATTTACAATTTCGGCGACACTGATTCAATCTCAGTTACTGCCAATAGCAAAATCAGCACAATTGGAAGCGGTAAAAACGATATCGTATTCAAAGTTGGCACTGGTACAATTACTATCAAAGATGGTAAAGATAAGTATTGGGAAATTGAAGATAACGTTATTCAGGTTGCTCTGCCAGAGACGCTTTTTGGTACTGAAAAGGGCGATTTTCTTGTTAATGATGGAATGGAACATAATGCAGTTGCTATTGAAGGTCTTGCTGGTAATGATAATATTGTAAACACGCTTGACGATGTTACAGTTTCCGGCGGCAAGGGCAATGACAAGATAACTCTTACCGGCTCAGACAATATTAATGTACTTTACGAAGTTGGTGACGGCAAAGATACTATTTACGGTTTCGGTGGTCAAGATTCAATTCAATTCTCCGGCGGCAATATCAGCAGATCTGTAAAGAGTAACAAAGGCGATATTGTCATTACATTCGATAATTCAAATTCAATTACACTCAAAGATTTTGATTTTGAATTCTCGGAGCTTACGGTTGATAAAAATAATGATGTGATAATTATTGATAAAGCACCTGAACCAGAATATGGAACGAATGACCCAGAATCATTTACTACCACAAGCAATAAGGCAACGATTTATGCTGAAGGTGGAAATGACACTGTTTCGGTTACCGGTAGCCATTCTTATATTGACGGCGGCTTAGGTAAAGACAAGATTTATCTTGAAGTTGATATTGAGGACAACACAATTATTGGCGGCGCGGGCGATGATACTATTTACAGCAACGGCAACAGCAATATAATTCTTTATAACCAAGGCGACGGCAAAGATGTGATTGTTGACTTTGGCAAAAACGATACCATCATGGGCAGCGGTTATATTCGTAGGCAAAAACAAAGTGGCGCCAATTTATCCGTCACGATTGGTAGAGATGCTACTAATGTTCTCACTATTAAAAATGTTGATGAAGATGATTTGACTATTGACGACGACGGAGACAATTTCTGGATTCACTTCAATGATTCAAGCGCGGATATTTTGGACGACGATAACTTCATGATTTCCGAGATTACCGATACAAATTATTCCGTGACGAATCTTGACGCGGAACAAAATTACAACAACCTCGCGCAGGAAGAGGCAGCGGCTAAAGCTCTTGCCTACGGTGAGAAAAAGTAAGTTCTGCGCGAAAAATAAATTACAAAAAAATAAGCGCCTCTGCAATTAGCGGAAGCGCTCTTTTTTTACCTAGCACGCGTCAATTTCTTTAAAAAGCTCTGCAACAAGTTCAGGTTCTGGAACTTTGCGAATGATTTTGCCCTTGCGAAAAATAATGCCTTCGCCGTCAGCACCCGCAATTCCAACGTCAGCCGTCCTAGCTTCGCCAGGTCCATTAACAATACAACCCATGACTGCAACCGTGATATTTTTGTTGACAGCGGTTAACTTTTTTTCAACTTCAGCGGCGATTTTGTCAAGGTCAATGCTCGTACGCCCGCACGTCGGACAGGCTATAAGCGTTGCCCCATATTCGCGCAGATTCAAAGACTTCAAAATCTCATTGGCAACTTTCACTTCAGTAACCGGATCGCCAGTCAACGAAACTCTGATTGTGTCGCCAATACCTTCAGCCAAAAGAGCGCCAATTCCAACCGCAGATTTTATAACGCCGGTATTGACAGTTCCCGCCTCAGTTATTCCCAAATGCAGCGGATAATTAACTTTTTCGATGATTAATCGATAAGCCGCCAATGTCAAAGGTACGTCGTGAGCCTTAAGCGAAATTTTTATGTCGAAAAAATTTTCATCCTCTAAAATTTTCACGTGCTCAAGCGCAGATTCAACAAGAGCTTCAGCCGTCACACCACCATATTTCTGCAAAAGTTTTCTGCTCAATGAGCCTGCATTAACGCCAATTCTAATTGGAATATTTTTATCCTTAGCCGCCGCGACAACTTCACGAACATGAGCCGCGCCGCCAATATTGCCAGGATTCAATCTAAGCGCCGCCACTCCCTGCGCGATAGCCTCAAGCGCCAATTTATAATCAAAATGAATATCGGCAACAATCGGCACTTCAACAGCTGAAATAATTTCGCGCAGATTTTCAGCCGCCGCCATATCCGGCACAGCAACCCGCACAATGTCACAACCCGCCGTCTGCAATTTCTGAATCTGCTCAACAGTTGATTTAGTGTCGGTAGTTTTTGTATTCGTCATTGATTGCACGCTAATTGGAGAGCCGCCTCCAATTTTAATATTGCCAACGCGAATCTGCCGCGTCATCTTTCTTTCCATATCAATCACCTAGCATTTGTATCCAATTTCTAAATTACGCCGCGCGAAATATTTTCCTTGTTAAAATCCCTGAAATGCGCCGAATATAGAACGCTCCGCACGTCAATTATTTAAAAAAAACTCTGACCAGGTCGCTCATTGTTGCGTAAAGCGTCAACGCCAATAAAAGCGCAATGCCTACGCGCTGAGTATACATCATTGCCTTTGTACTCATCGGCTTGCCACGCACCGCTTCAATAACTAAACTGACGAAATGTCCGCCGTCCAGTGCCGGTACTGGCAATAAATTTAACAAGCCCAAATTTAAACTTAAAAGCGCCGCGAAATTCAAAAGCGGCACAAAGCCTGTTTCAGCAACTTGCCCCGCCATTTGCGCAATTCCTATCGGTCCGGCTAATTCTGCTTCAGACGGCGCTTTGAATATGTCAATCAGCGCATTAACCATAAAAGCCAAAATGCTTACCGTGCGCTCCACCGCCATTGAAAACGACGTTGATAAATCTTGCGGCTCATAAACCATTGAACTTTGCACGCCGACTAATACGCGCTGTGATTTTTCGTCAAAATTCGGCGTCATTGAAACTTCGGCAACTTTTGAATCTCTTTCGTAGCTGATAGTTACAGATTTTTCACTGTCCACAGTTTTAATCTTATCAACAAAAGCCTCCCAAGTTGTTATCGGCTCGCCGTCCACGCTCAAAATTTTATCGCCAATTTTTAAACCAGCCTTTTCAGCAGGCATTCCACTAATCACGCCGCCAATTATCGGCTCAACTGCAGGCTTTGATACCCCAACTGTCGCGTAAATTCCAAAAAATAAAACTATCGGCATCAAAAAATTCATAGTGACGCCCGCCAAAATTACAATCATTCGCGAAATTACCGGCTTTTCACAAAAACCTCGCTCACCTGCCGAATTATCACTCGGATCCATTCCGGCAATGTCATTAAAGCCGCCCAGTGGTATCGCCCTCAGTGAATATCTTGTTTCGCCGTACTTCATACTAAAAAGTTTCGGTCCAAATCCTATTGCAAATTCGTCTACGCGCATTCCCGTTAATTTAGCCGTGATAAAATGTCCAAATTCGTGAACTAAAACTAACAAGCCAAAAACAAAAATCGCTGCAATTATCGATATTATCAATTTGATTCCTCTCTTTACAAAAACACAATTAACCACTACAATTTTAAATGATACCAATTTAAAATTAGCAAGTCAACAAGAAGGCGACGATTTGAAAATTTTAATGCATATGTGTTGCGGTCCGTGTTCGTGCTATCCGACTGAGCGATTGCGCGAAATTGGCTTTGAACCGGTCGGATTTTTTTTCAATCCAAATATTCATCCCTACAAAGAATGGCATCAGCGCTTGAAAACTGCGCGAGAATTTGCTGAGAAAGTTAATATCAAATTTTTTGCAGATAATCATTATGGACTGCGCGAATACCTTTCAAAAGTTTCAAGCGTGATTAATGTTGAGGATTCGGCGCGCTTTGCGGACGGTTGGCATAAGCGCTGTAAAATTTGTTATGCGTGGCGGCTTAATGAGGCGGCGAAATTTGCTAAGGAAAACGATTTTAAATTTTTTACTTCGACGCTTTTTTATAGCATTTATCAAAATCACGAGCTAATGAAAAAAATTGCAGAGGCAGCGGCTGAAAGATTTGGCGTGGAATTTTATTATGAAGATTTTCGCGCAGGTTGGCAACGCGGCATTGATATCAGCTTGGAATTGGAACTTTACCGGCAAAATTATTGCGGTTGCATTTTCAGCGAAGAAGAGCGTTTCAGCAAAGAAATTAAGCATTTGAGAAAAAATTTGGCGGCGCAAAAAAATTAGTGATATAATGATTCTCAAATGATAATAAATGAGTTGATGATTTGAGCGAAAAAAATTTAACGCCGATGATGGAGCAATACCTCGCGGCGAAACGGCAAAATCAAGATGCACTGTTATTTTTCCGGCTGGGCGATTTTTTTGAAATGTTCTTTGAAGACGCAGCGACAGGCTCGCGCGAATTGGGCTTGACAATGACAAAGCGGCAAAATACGCCCATGTGCGGAGTACCGGCTCACGCTATCGAAAATTATTTGCAGAAATTGGTAAACAAAGGTTACCGCGTGGCAGTTGTTGACCAAGTTGGAGACCCCAAAGCTAAAGGTTTGACTGACCGCGAAATCACAAAAATTGTCACGCCTGGCACTATTTTAACTGATGATACACTGACTGACGCGAATAATAATTACATTGCGCTGATTTTGGAAAGCGGCGGCGAAATTGCATTTGCGGGCGCTGACGTTTCCACCGGCGAAATTTTTTATTGTCTGTACGAAGGCAAGGACCGCGCGCAGACTTTGTTTGATGAAATTTATCGATTAATGCCGCACGAGATTTTAATTGCGGGCGAATTAACTTTTGCCGATAAGCTGAAAAATTTTGTTAAGCTGAAACTGGAAAATTGCCTATTCACCAAAATTGATGCCGACGAAAAATCTAATTTTTTGCCGCAACATTTCAGCGAAAAAGATTTTCCGGTATCTGAAAATGCACTTGCCGCCGTTGAATACTTGCTGAATTATTTGCACAAAACAGTTCGCGCAGATTTAAATCACCTGTCGAAATTGACGCGCCTTGATATCAGCAACTATCTAATTTTGGACGCTAATACTCTGCGCAATTTGGAAGTGGTGCGTTCCCTGCGCGACGGCTCTAAAAAAGATACGCTATTTGCGGTGCTGGATTATACCAAAACGCCGCTCGGCAATAGACTTTTAAAACGCTGGCTTGAAAATCCGCTGATTGATATTGCCGCCATTAATCGCCGCCTTGAGGCTGTCGAAGAGCTTTTTAAGAATTTTACCACGCGAAAAGCTCTGCGCGAAATTCTGAAGGAAATGCACGACGTTGAAAGGCTGATGACAAAAATTGAAATTGGCAGTGCAAATGCCCGAGATTTAACGGCACTGAAATTTTCATTGCGTATTCTGCCTAAAATTCGTACTGCGCTTGCTAAGGTTAACACTGATATTTTAATGGCGTGCCGCGACGGTTTGAAGGATTATTCAGCGGAAGTTGATTTAATTGAACGCGCCATTTCAGAAGCCGCACCGCTTACATTTCGTGACGGCGGTATGATCAATAGCGGTTACAATGAGGAACTTGACGAATACCGGAAAATTTCGCAGGATAGTCGCGGCTTTCTGCAGGAATTTGAAGAGCGCGAAAAAACTAAAACCGGTATAAAGTCGCTGAAAGTTGGTTACAATCGCATTTTCGGCTATTATATTGAGGTTCGACACAGCGGCACGGATAAAATTCCTGAAAATTACATTCGCAAGCAAACTTTATCCAATTCCGAGCGGTACATTACGCCCGAGCTCAAGGATTTTGAAACAAAGATTTTAGGCGCACAGGAAAAAATTGTAAACTTGGAGTATAATCTTTTCTGTGAAGTGCGAGATAAAATTAAAATGCAGCTGGCGAATATTCAAGACACGGCGAAAAGAATTGCGCTTTTGGACGTTGTGGCGAGTATGGCGGAAGCGGCGGCGGTCAATAATTATGTGCGACCGGATTTGAATATTGAAGGTAGGATTAGCATTCGAGACGGGCGACATCCACTGGTTGAAAGAATTTTGACAAGTAGCCTGTTTGTTCCGAACGATACGAATTTAGATCCAAATCGTTGCAGTCTGATGATTATAACCGGTCCGAATATGGCGGGAAAATCAACTTATATGAGGCAAGTGGCGTTGATAGTTTTAATGGCACAGGCTGGCAGTTTTATTCCGGCGTCCAGCGCGGATATTTCTCCGGTTGACAGGATTTTTACTCGCATTGGCGCAAGTGACGACCTTGTCAGCGGGCAATCAACTTTTATGGTTGAAATGAATGAAGTCGCGCAAATTTTGAAATACGCCACGAATCGCAGCTTGATAATTTTAGATGAAGTCGGACGCGGCACTTCGACTTTCGACGGCATGAGCATTGCGCGCGCGGTGATTGAATACATTGACAAAAAAATTCACGCCAAAACTTTATTTGCCACGCACTACCACGAATTAACCGACCTTGCCGACAGTTCCGCCAACATTGAAAATTTTTGCACGGCGGTTAAAGAACGCGGCAGTGAGATTATTTTTTTGCGCAGGATACAACGCGGCGGCGCGGATAAATCCTATGGCATACAAGTAGCGAAATTGGCGGGTTTACCCAAATTTGTAATGAAACGCGCTGAAGAAATTTTAACCGAATTAGAAAACTCGCAACCGGTAAAATCTGCGCCAATAAAAGCGCCGCCTCCATCGCAAAATTTATTTGTGTCGCGCGAGGTGGAAGATTTTTTGAATTTAGACATTACAACCTTGACACCGATTGAGGCTTTGAATAAACTGTATGAATTACAAGCAAAAGCGCGGCTCATTGCGGGCGCGTGAAAGGAAGTTTTAAAATGGCTGACAAAGATAATAATAAAAAACCGTCGATTTGGAGTAAATACACCGACGCTGACAAACAGAAACTTGAAGCGCTGAATCGCGGATACATTGATTTTATTAGCCGCTGCAAAACCGAGCGCGAAAGCGTTGCTGAAACAATTAAACAGGCTGAGGCAGTTGGTTATAAAGACCTGCGCGAAATTATCAGCAACCGCCAGCGTCTGAAGGCGGGCGATAAAGTTTATTACGCTTTTATGAAAAAATCTATCGTGCTTTTCCAAATCGGCAGTGAGCCCATTGAGCGCGGTTTGAAAATTCTTGGCGCGCATATTGATACCTGCCGCCTTGACGTTAAACAAAATCCGCTTTATGAAGACGGCGGTTTGGCTTATCTCGATACGCATTATTACGGCGGCATCAAAAAATATCAGTGGGTGACGTTGCCTCTGGCAATGCACGGCGTTGTTGTCAAAAAAGACGGCACGGTTTTAAATATCGTTATCGGCGAAAATGACGGCGACCCTGTTTTTTGCGTGACCGATTTATTAATTCACCTCGCGCAGGAACAGCTTAAAAAAGACGGCACAAAAGTTGTCGAAGGCGAAAATCTTGATATTCTTGTTGGAAATTATCCGCTGAAAGACGGCGATAAAGAATCTGTCAAGGCGGGCGTGCTGAAGCTTCTCAAGGACAACTATAATATTGAGCCGGAAGATTTTATGTCGGCGGAATTGGCGCTTGTACCGGCGGGTAAGGCGCGCGAATTGGGCTTTGACCGCAGTATGGTTCTTGGTTACGGGCAAGACGATCGCGTTTGCTCTTACACTTCGCTGGTTGCTATGCTGGAAGTTGCCAATATGACTTTGGATAGAACCGCTTGCTGTTTGCTCGTCGACAAAGAAGAAATTGGTAGTTACGGCGCCACCGGTATGCAGTCACATTTCTTTGAAAATGCACTTGCTGAATTGATGAATGTTTGCGGACAATATACTGAACTTGGATTGCGCCGCGCGTTGCAAAATTCTTATATGCTTAGTTCGGATGTTTCCAGCGCCTATGACGCGCTTTATTCCAGCGCTTATGATAAGAAAAATGTTGCTTATGTTGGCAAGGGCATGGTTTTTAATAAATTTACCGGCTCACGTGGCAAATCTGGCGCGAGCGAGGCTAATGCTGAATTTGTTGGAAAACTGCGCGAGATTCTCGATAAAAATAATGTGCATTATCAATTTTCGGAGCTCGGCAAAGTCGATTTGGGCGGCGGCGGCACTATAGCGCACATTATGGCGGTTTATGGCATGGAAGTTATCGACAGCGGCGTTGCGGTTCTGTCAATGCACGCGCCTTGGGAAGCCACCAGCAAAGTTGATATTTACGAAACTAAAAACGGCTACGTTGCTTTTTTGAAGGAGATTTAAATGGATTTTAAAGATAAAAATGTACTGGTAATGGGCGCGGGAATAAGCGGCTTTGCGGCGGCTAGAGTTGCTAAACATTTCGGCGCGAATGTAACTTTGAGCGACGCCAAAAACGAACGCGATTTGAAAGACGATTTTACTCCTCTGCGCGAATTGGGAATAAATTTAGTTTTCGGTCCTCAAAATGACAGCTTGATTAAGGGCGTCGATTTAATAATTGTGTCGCCCGCTGTGCCTGTGCGTATTCCAATTTTGCAGGCGGCGGCTAATAAAAAAATTCCGATTATCAGCGAAGTTGAACTTGCTTATAATTTGGCTAAATCGCCGATTTGTGCGGTAACCGGAACGAACGGCAAAACTACCACAACGACTTTGCTCGGACTGTT
The DNA here is from genome assembly GCA_905234505.1 of uncultured Selenomonadaceae bacterium. Taxonomy (GTDB): domain Bacteria; phylum Bacillota; class Negativicutes; order Selenomonadales; family Selenomonadaceae; genus Quinella. Next base: position 23,266 of record CAJOIA010000007.1, on the reverse strand, counting down.
GCTTGAAACTACCTACGAAAAAACTGGTATGGGCGGAAATATCGGCGTGCCGCTCAGTGAAGTTGCGCTTACTATTGGCGAAGGCGGCTACATTGCGGCGGAAATTTCAAGTTATCAAATGGAAGCCACGAATAATTTTAAACCGCATATTGCAGCGATTTTGAATGTCACGCCCGACCATTTGAAACGGCACGGCACTATGGAAATTTACAGCAAGACTAAGGAAAAAATTTTCGCGCAGGAAGACAAGGACGATTTTTTGATTTTAAATCTGGACGATCCGGCGCTCCGAATTATGAAAAATCACGCGCATTGTAAAGTTTTATTTTTCAGCCGCCAAATTCAACTGGACGAAGGCGCATATCTTCACGGCGATAAATTGATTATCAAGTACGGCAATAAAATTCACGCGCTCTGTACGATTGACGAACTCGGCATTAAAGGCGGGCATAATGTTGAAAATGCGCTTGCAGCGTCGCTTATGGCATTTTTGGCGGGCGTTAATGCAAAAGATATCCGCAAGGTTTTAAAGACATTTCAAGGCGTCGAACATCGGATTGAATTTGTGCGCGAAATTGACGGCGTGAAATATTACAACGATTCAAAGGCGACGAATACCGATTCTGCGATTAAGGCGCTTGAGACTTTTGAAGGGCACATAATTTTGATAGCGGGCGGCGACGATAAACTCACCGATTTAGCCGATTTTATGAATTTGGTTTACGACCGCGTTGAAGGTTTGATTTTAATTGGCGACGCGGCGGAACGTTTTAAAACCTACGCGATTCAGCGCGGAATTGATCCGACGATAATTTTTGACGCTGGTCATTCTATGGAAAAAGCGGTTGAAATTGCTAAGAAAATCTCAAAACCTATGCAAGTTGTTTTGCTCAGTCCTGCCTGCGCGAGTTTCGATATGTACGATAATTTTGAAGAACGCGGCAGAGATTTTAAGAGGCTAGTTAACGCGCTGTAATAGGAGTTAGGAGATAGGATTTAGGGAATAGGGGCTAGTGTCTAATCCCTAATCCCTAGCCACTAATCCCTAATTCTGGAGTGTCATTAAATGAAGATAATCGTATCGGGCGGCGGCACTGGCGGGCATATTTACCCCGCGCTAACTTTGATTGACGCCATTAAAAATAAAGTTCCAGCGACTGAATTTCTGTACGTCGGCACTGAGCAAGGGCTTGAATCTGATATTGTGCCAAAAGCCGGAATTAATTTTACTGCGCTCAACCTTGAAGGAGGTTTCGAGCGCCATTTTACATTAGAGAATTTTAAGCGCGCAGCTAATGCGATTTTGAGCGTCAAGCGCGCCGGCAATATCGTTAAAAAATTTCAGCCAAATGTTGTGGTCGGAACTGGCGGCTACGTTTGCGGTCCAATTCTACTTGCAGCTAGCCTTATGAAAGTTCCTACGCTCATTCAAGAGCAAAACGCTGTTGCCGGTATCACCAATAAAATTTTGTCCAAGTTTGTAAATAAAATTGCTGTCGGCACTGAGCCCGCGCTGAAAAATTTCCCTGCCGATAAAACTATTTATACCGGCAATCCTATTCGCGAAAATGTTTTGACTGCTAAACGCGAAGACGGTCTGAAAGAATTTGGCTTTACTGAAAACCTGCCTGTAGTTTTAATTTCCGGCGGCAGTAGAGGCGCGCGCTCAATTAACAACGCAATGATTGAGGTACTCGTTAACGCTGCTGATAATGCTCAATTCCTACACGTCACCGGCAAAACCGAATTTGACGCCGTTACTCAAAAACTGCGCGATAAAAATTTCAACTTCGACAATCCCAAAATTAAAATTGTGCCGTACCTTTACAATATGCCTCAAGCAATGGCAATGGCTGATTTGGCTATCTTTCGCGCAGGAGCAACCGGATTAGCTGAATTGACAGCGCGCGGCGTTCCAGCAATTTTAATTCCTTACCCATACGCGGCGGAAAATCACCAAGAATTTAACGCTCAAGCATTAGTCAAAGTCGGCGCGGCGCGAATGATTTTAGACAAAGAATTGAACTCTGAAATTTTATCCAAACATTTGAATGAAATTTTGTCCCATCCGACAGAGTTAAATAAAATGGCGGCAGCAAGTTTAAGCTTGGGCAGACCGCAGGCAGCGGCTGAAATTGCCGATTTAATTTTGAGCTTAACGAAATAGGCGGTGAAGTTTTGATTTACCGAAAAGATTTGTGTACTTACACCGAATTTAAAGACAGTATGAACAGAGCTCAGCGTCAAGAATATCTCAATAAAATTTATGGTGACACAGCGGCGCATATGGTATTGGCGAAAATTAAAGATATTACAAGCGTTGTAGTAAAAATTGAGGCAATATATTTTATTTTGAATGGCAATATCCTACAAAAATTTTGCCTGTGTCGAGATACACCTATGTCAAATATCGGTTCAACCGGCTATCACGACAGAAATTTTCAGCGCGATAATATCATCGGTTACTGCCAGCAAAAAAATTTTTCGATTGGCGACGAAATTACCTGTGAAATTTTTGCCGACGAAAGATACCCAATGACTTTTTTTTTGACGTCAATGGAGAAGGTTAATATTGCAAATCTGCGCGATTATTTATTCACGGCTTTTGAATTGCGCTATTCATACGAAATTTTGGAAATGGTATATCTGGCGTTGCAGACAAATCAGCTGATACTTTTAGTTGGTGAGCCAGGCACAGGCAAAACAAGTTTGGCTCGCTATTTGGCTAAAGCATTCAATTTTGAAGACGCGGCGATTATTGCCGTTCAATCGAATTGGACTGACAAAAGTGATTTGCTCGGATATTATAATCCGCTGGAAAAAAATTACGTGGCGACGCCTTTTTTGGATGCGCTGATAAAATTTTCTAAGCAAGCCGAAAAACATCCTGATAAACTTTACATAATCTGCTTGGACGAAATGAATTTAGCACACGTCGAATATTATTTTGCTGAATTTCTGAGCATTTTGCAGGATACCCGCCGCGTTCGGTTGTACAGCAATGCTTTGCGGCAAGATATTTTAAATGAGCTGAAACATAGCGGCTTTGTTAAAGAAGACGAGGAAATTTTTTATGAAGATACGCCGCTTGAAAATTTAACGCTAACTTCGCGCAGATATTATTTCGAACTTTGCAGGCTCGCGCAGATGCTCAATAATTATCCTGCTGAATTTGCAATTCCGGCAAATGTTAAATTTTTCGGCACACTCAACCAAGACGAAACCACGCTTGACATTAGCCCCAAAGTTCTTGACCGCTCATTTGTTATAAGATTGGAAACTTATGATGCCATTCAAAATTTTTCCGGAAATACAAAGCCCGCGTGTGATAAATCAATTTTTACATAATAGTTTTCAAGATCATATTGCCGAAGCAAAATTTGAAGATTATATAATTGCCGGTTGCGTTTTGCCGAAAATTCGATTCAGCGACGAAGAATATACAAATAAAATTGACGCGCTGAAAAATTTATGCCAAAATCATTCAATGAGCCATTATATTTTGCAAGAAATTGATGACGGCAATGAAGTGGATTTTTGGAGGCGCAGCAGATGAAAATTTATCTGTCAATGATTCAGCTAAATAATTTTACGCCTCTTGCTGAAAATGAATACGATCAAAATATTCTGCGCGACGAAAATGAGCGCGGATTTTTTTTGACGCAAACCTATTTTCGTGACAGTAATAAAAATTTTTACATTCCCGCATTTAACCTACAAAAAGAAAGTGACGATAGCGGAGGCGTCTGCGCGAATAAATATATTCACGAAATTAAAAAGCTTACAGGCGAAAAAATTTCAATGGCGTTTATAGTGCACCCAGATAAAACGCGCGGCAAAAATTTTCTCGGCAAGTACGTAACTTATAACGCCACTGTTGAACCGCAACTTAAAACGCTATTTAAAGAAATTCCAGGCGATAAACAACAAATAGGATCATTTTATCTTCTGCCATATGACGGCATAACGCTCAATCAATCCGAAATAAATTTGTCGCTTTTTTTTAAAATGATGTTTGAATATTTTTTAGGGTGCTGGACAAAATGTTGGGAATGCGGCTCAGATTTAGTTGACATTACGCCACTGTTGACAAATGGCGGCTATGAGAAATATTATATGCATTGTGAAAAATGCGGCGCGTTTTGGGTGAAAACTCATTGCCATTATTGCCATAATCACTTGGTGAAGCATTATATAAATTACCACGTCGAAAATAAGGGCAATTGGCTGGTACTTTGCCCAAAGTGTGGAAGTTGATTTCGCGTGATATAATACGCAGGATTTTTACTAAGGAGCGTTTATTGTGGAAAAATATTATATAGCAACTTTAAACGCTGTGAATCTTTTTGGCAGTGCGCGTTGCAGGCAGTTGATTGAAACTTTCGGCAGTGCAGAAAAAGTTTGGCGCGCGGAAATTCCAGAGCTTGAAGAAGCTAAACTCAAATCTAATTTGATTGATTCGCTCATAAATTTTCGGCAAGAACACCCAGACGCTGTCGAACAGCTAATTGATTTTTGCGAGTCCAAAAATGTTAAGTTGTGCAGTTTTTATGATGAAGATTATCCGCCGCTTTTGAAGGAAATTCAGAATCCGCCGGTAGTTTTTTATTATCGCGGAAATATTAAACCGCTTGCCGAAAGAATTGCAATTGTCGGCACTCGACGCAATACCAGTTACGGCGAGAAGGCGGCTCAAAATATCGCCTCAGAACTCGCAGAAGCCGGTATAACAGTGGTTAGTGGGGCTGCTGTGGGAATTGATACCTGCGCGCATAGAGGGGCTCTTAAACACGGCAGAACGGTTGCCGTGCTTGGTCATGGAATTGCGAAAAAACCTCTGCGCGAAACTAAAAAATTGCTTGATGAAATTATTGAAAGCGGCGGCGTGGTTATGACGGAATTTTCACCAGGCACAAACGCGGCTGAATTTACATTTCCAATTAGAAATAGAGTTGTGGCGGGACTTTGTCGCGGCGTGCTGGTAGTGGAGGCAGGCAAAAAAAGCGGCGCGCTTATTACTTCCACTCACGCAGCAGATTTTGGGCGTGATGTTTTCGCCGTGCCTGGAAATATTTTTTATGAAAAAAGTTATGGTTGCAATGAGCTTATTCGCGACGGCGCAACGCTTATTAAAAATGCAAAGGACATCTTGGAATTTTATAATTTCCCTGATACAAAAAAATCTGCCGCTCCACTCGAACTTAACGACATTGAACAAAAAATTTTTGATATGATACCGACAGGCGAATTTATTACAATTGACGAAATTTTGATGAACGCGGACGATATTGAACCGGAAGAAATTTCTCAGATAATCTTACAACTTGAAATAAAAAAATGTATTGTCGAACAATCAGACGGCTACACCAAAGCTTGATAACGGAGGGAAAATTTGTGGCGAAATTAAAATCGCTGATACTAGTTGAAAGCGCAGGCAAAGCGCGGGCAGTAAAAAAAATTATGGGCGGTGCTTATCAGGTCATTTCGACGGACGGACTTTTAAAAGATTTGCCGAAAAGTCGCATTGGAATTGATGAAAATTACGCGCCAGATTACATAACGATTCGCGGCAAAGGGAAATTATTGCAAACGCTCAAGAAAGAAACTTTCAATGCAGGCAGAATTTATTTGGCGATGAATCCGGACGCGGCGGGCGAATTTTTATCGAAGCAGTGTTGCATACTTTTCGGCGTCAATGAAAAGTCCAATTGCCGAATGATTTTTGACGAATTGACAAAGTCCGCAGTTAAAGCCGCCCTTGAAAATGCGCGCCCGATTGAGGAAAAACTTGTTGACGCCTTTCAAGCAAAGCAGATTATTGACAAATTCGTCAGTCACAAGATTGGCGAATATCTTTCCTACAAAATTTATCGCGGCGTGAAGGTCGGCAGATTTCGCGCGCTTTTGTTGAAAATTATTGCTGAATACAAAACGCCAAGACTTGTCAAAATACCTACAACCTTGACGCCGGAAAGTCTACAAGAATTAGCTGCAAATATTTTAAACTTTTCGCCTACCAAAACGCGCCTGCTTATGGAGCAACTTTATGAAGGAATTAATTTTGAAAAGGAAGGCTACATTGGTTTAATAAAATATCCGCGCTGTGAAATTAGTTTAACAACGGAAATTCGCACGCCCGAACAAGTCAAGGATTTTCTGACGGACGCTCAATTTAAGCTCTATGATTTGATTTATTCTGCGGTTAATGGCAATATGAATTTTGATAGCGTCGGCGAAATTTCGGCAGATTTGGCGTTAATGGCGGCGCTTGACAAACTCGATTTTAATTGGGCTGAGTTTTATTCTGTTGGCGTGAATAGTCTGCTTAAGCGAAAATATATTGCGGCGGAAGAAAATAATTTTCAAGTTACAGCGCTTGGTAAGAAAGTTTTGGAGGCGCTTGCTGGATTTTTTGATGAAGATTTTAGCATTGAAAGTTATAAAAGCGTTGCGGCTCAGGTTCAACAAATTGCTGAAGGCGCGGCTGATAAAAATTCGGTGATTCAAAATTACTGCGCGAAATTCAATAAAAATTTTGATTCGGCAATGGCGACGCTCGGTGAAAATGCAAAAATTCAAGAGGAACCGGCCATTGAAACTGATGAAATTTGCGATAAATGCGGACACAAAATGATTTTGAAGCGCGGGCGTTATGGATTTTTCCTGGCTTGCTCAAATTATCCTGATTGCAAAAATGTTAAGCCTTACGTCGAATATCTCGCGCAGAAATGCCCAAAATGCGGCGGAAGAATAACTAAGCGCGCTTTTAGTGGCGGACGCAATTTGTACGGCTGTGAAAATGCTGATTGCAATTTTCGCACGTGGGACGAGCCGCTTGATAAACCTTGCCGTGAATGCGGTTCTACAATGTTTGCGCATAAATTTAAAGATCGTCCGGCAATGATTTATTGCGGCAATGAAAACTGTTCGACGCGGGAAAATCACCCGATTAATAAAATTCTTGAAGATTCCCAGCGGCGGCATGAAAAATCGAGGCAATTAAAATGAAAGTACACATAATCGGCGCGGGCTTGGCAGGCGCAGAAGCAGCTTGGCAAATTGCAAAGCGCGGCGTTGAAGTAATTATTTACGAAATGCGCCCGACAAAATTAACTCCCGCGCATAAAACCGGAAATTTCGCCGAATTAGTTTGCAGTAATTCATTGCGCGCGGCGGGTTTGTCAAATGCGGTTGGCGTTCTCAAAGAAGAAATGCGGCGCCTGGATTCGGTGATTATGGCAGCAGCTGACGAAAATAAAATTCCTGCGGGCGGCGCGTTGGCTGTTGACCGAGAAAAATTCAGCGCGGCAGTTACTGAAAAAGTTAAATCTGTGGCGACCGTTGTTAATGAGGAAATTACTACGCTGGATTTCGACGATATTTTGATAATTGCGAGCGGACCTCTGACTGAAGGCGCGCTTGCTGACGAAATTAAAAAATTAACCGGCAATGCTGGTTTTTATTTTTATGACGCGGCGGCTCCGATTGTCACTGCTGAATCCATTAATTTTGAAAAAGCTTGGGCGGCGTCGCGTTATGACAAGGGCGACGGTGGATATATTAATTGCCCGATGAATCAAGAGGAATATTTAAATTTTCGCGCAGAGCTGATCAACGCTGAAAAAACTAAGCCGCATGATTTTGAGCGGGAAATATTTTTTGAAGGCTGCTTGCCGATTGAAGTAATGGCGGCGCGCGGTGAAGATACGCTTAGATTTGGAATGTTAAAACCGGTGGGATTAATCGACCCGCGCACAGAAAAAATACCCTACGCCGTAGTTCAGCTTAGGCAGGAAAATTCGGCAGCAACGTTGTATAATTTAGTTGGTTTTCAGACACATTTACTTTGGGCGGAACAGCGCCGCGTCTTTCGAATGATACCAGGACTTGAGACGGCGGAATTTGTAAGGTACGGCGTTATGCACAGAAATACTTACATAAATTCGCCACAAGTTTTATCGCCGACTTTCCAATTAAAAGCTAATCCAAAAATTTTTTTCGCGGGGCAAATAACCGGCGTTGAAGGTTATGTTGAATCGGCGGCGGCGGGCTTAGTTGCCGGAATAAATTCTGCGCGAATGGCTCAAGGTTCGGACGCGCTGATTTTTCCAATTGAAACTTGCACGGGCGCGCTTGCCAATTACATTACAACTGCTGACGCGGAAAATTTTCAGCCAATGAATATAACTTTTGGATTGTTGCCGCCGCTTAATACTAAATTCAAAAAGGCTGACAAAAAAGCTAAATTGGCAGAGCGGGCGCTGAAAACCCTTGACGATTTTGCAAACGAAAGGAAGCTGATATAAATGTTCCACGCAACAACGATTGTGGCGGTGAAACGCGATGGCAAAACTGCAATAGCCGGTGACGGGCAAGTTACATTCGGCGAGCACACAATTATGAAGGCTACGGCTAAAAAAGTTCGGCGGCTTTATCACGACAAAGTTATAGCGGGCTTTGCAGGCTCGGTGGCTGATGCATTTACGCTTTTTGAAAAGTTCGAGGGCAAGCTTGAAGAATGTCACGGACATTTGCAACGCGCGGCGGTAGCTATGGCTAAGGATTGGCGCACCGATAAAATTTTGAGACGACTTGAGGCTTTGCTGTTGGTTGCTGATAACGATACAATTTTAATGCTCTCGGGCAATGGTGAAGTTATCGAACCTGACGGCAACGTTGCAGCGATCGGCTCGGGCGGCTTTTACGCATTGGCAGCAGGGCGCGCTTTAATTTCTCATACTGATTTGACTGCCGCTGAAATTGCTAAGGAAGCATTATCAATCGCGGCTGATATTTGCGTCTTCACAAATCAAAATATTATCGTCGAAGAACTGAATTAATCGGAGGTAAAATTTTTATGGCAAATAAAGTTGAACTTGAAAAGGAATTGCAAGAGCTCGGCTTGAATGAGCAAACGCCGCGCGAAATTGTTGAAGAACTTGATAAATATATCGTTGGTCAGGAAGATGCGAAAAGGTCAGTAGCTATTGCGCTTAGAAACCGCTGGCGCAGTCGCAAATTGGCGGATGATATTCGCGACGATGTTATTCCAAAAAATATTTTAATGATTGGCTCAACCGGCGTAGGCAAAACCGAAATTGCGCGCAGATTGGCTAAATTGGTTAAAGCGCCTTTCGTTAAAGTCGAGGCTACAAAATTTACTGAAGTTGGTTACGTTGGGCGCGATGTTGAATCAATTATTCGCGACCTCATGCAAATTTCCGTGCGTATGGTTCGCAAACAGCGCACTGAAGAAGTTAAAGACAAAGCTACTGAAAATGCAAATGAGCGCCTGCTTGATATTCTTGTGCCGGAACCTAAACGTACTCAAAATCCGCTGAGTAAACTCTTTGGCGGCGTTGAAACTGCTGAAGCTCCTAAGACTGAAGAGCCGGTTGCTGATACCAATAACGCAGGACGTGATTTTGTTAAAAAACGCCTTGCGGCTGGTAAATTGGAAGAGCAAGTGATTGAATTGGAAGTTGCAGATCACGGCAAGCCTATGGTTGGAATGTTCAGCGGTTCAAGCTTGGAGAGCATGGGCGACAATTTACAGGATATGATTAATGGGCTTATGCCAAAACGCACGAGAAAACGCAAGGTAACTGTCGCGGCGGCGCGGAAAATTCTTGAGCAGGAAGAAGCCGAAAAACTGATTGATATGGAAGAAGTCGCTGAAACTGCGGTTAAACTTGCCGAGCGTAGCGGTATTGTATTTTTTGACGAAATTGATAAAGTTGCAGTCAAGGGCTCGAGCTCGGGTCCAGATGTTAGCCGTGAAGGAGTGCAGCGTGATATTTTGCCGATTGTCGAAGGTTCAACTGTCGCTACGAAATATGGTCCGGTTAAGACGGATTTTATTTTGTTTATAGCGGCGGGCGCATTTCATACCGCGAAACCGTCAGATTTGATACCAGAATTGCAAGGCAGATTTCCTATTCGCGTTGAATTAAAATCTTTGCGCAAAGAAGACTTCGAAAAAATTTTGACCGAGCCGCAAAATGCACTGATTAAACAATATAAAGAAATGCTGAAAACTGAAGGGCTCACTTTGGAATTTAAATCGGACGCGATTGATAGAATTGCTGAAATGGCGTACGATGTCAATGAGCAAGCTGAAGATATCGGCGCAAGGCGTTTACATACTTTGCTTGAGAAATTGCTTGAGGAAGTTTCATTCTCGGCGCCGGACATGGTTAAGGAAGGCAAGACTGAAGTTGTGATTGACGCCGCTTATGTTGACGAAAAGCTCAGCGAAATTGTCAAGAGCCGCGATTTATCGAATTTTATTTTGTAAATTTTTGCTTGTAATATTTTCGCTTGTTATGATATTATACGAGCAAGGAGGATGATTTATATGGAGGTTAAGTACGAGACTCAAATTACGGCTGTTGGTAAAGATGCGCGCCCATTTCTTGACAGCAATAAAAGTTTTATTTTGATGGATGAAAATTTGCGTCCAAATCTGGCAGATATGGTTGTTCAGCATACAGTTGCCGAAGTTAAGGGCGATATTGCTGTTGGCGATAAACTTGTGGTTGGCAATACTGATTTTACGGTAGTGACGGTTGGCGCTGATGTTATGAAAAATTTAAAAGATGGCGGTCATTGCACGGTCGTTGTAAACGGAAACGCGTCGATGCCTGGTCAAGTTGCTGTTAAAGGTTCCATTCCGCCCAGACTTCGTCCTGGTGATGTGGTTAGATTCTACGCAAAATAAAGTATTCGTTAAGTTAATATTTTTGCCGCCTTTAATTTGGGCGGTTTTTTTATTTTTATATTAGAGTTTACATTTCTGGTTGGTTGTTATAAAATTACTCTAAGTATCAGAAATAAATTTTACGAGGATGGTTTTTATGGAATTAATAAATCGCCCGCTGTATTTGCAGCAACTTCAAAAACTTCGCGGTCGTAAAGCGATAAAAATTTTGTTAGGAGCACGCGGCGTTGGTAAAACTTCTTTGCTTGACATCTTCGCGCAGGATTTGCAAAACTCCGGCGTTAATCGCGAAAATATTATTCATTTCGATTTCGACACAATTAATTTTAAAAATCTTGACGTGTCCGACCTTTTTAAAGCACTCACTGCTCAAATTCCCAAAACTGGAAAAACTTATTTGCTTCTCGATGAAATTTCTCAAATTCCAAATTGGCAAAATGCAATCATCCAGATAATGAACAATTTCGATGTGGATATTTATCTCACCAGTTCAGTTAATTTGTCAAAAATAGCGGCGCCTACTATTCCCGTGAATGTTTTGCCACTGTCTTTTAAAGAGTTTCAAACTTTTTATAATTTCGCTGAGGATGTGCCGCTTAAAGAGCGCTTTGCAATGTACTTGCAATTTGGCGGTATGCCTGCGGTGATTAAGACTTTGCCCGATATTTCCGCTGCCATTTCGATTTTGTCAAATGACTTTTACGCGTCAATTCTGCGCGACGTGGTCGCTGGCAGCAAGATCACCGATTTTAATTTGATGATTGGCTTGGTTAAAAAAATCTTTATACAGGTTGGCAAAATTCAATCTTACAACAAATTCAGCAAAATGTTTGAAGAAAATCCGCCTGCCGTCCGCACTGTAGAAAATTACGTTGAGCATTTATGCGCGGCTCAGGTTTTGCAGTCTTTGTCGGTGACTGACCTTCGGCGCGATAATACTTTAAAGCGGCTTGCAAAATATTATCCGGTTGACTTTGGTTATAGCACGCTGATGATTGGCAAACAGGAAATTTCGCAGGAAATGTTAGAAAATGCGGTTTATGCGGAACTTTTGCGGCGCGGCTATGAAATTTCTGCGTATCGCGTTAAAAATTCGCTGGTTTTCCAAGTAGAGCGCGGAGCCGCCGGCGACAGAATTTATATTAACGTCGTCAAACATACGACTGCCGCAAGTTTCGTGCCATTGCGCGCAGTGAAAAATCTCTTTGCTAAGTGGGTTATAACGGCGGACGAACATGTTACTGATTCGAACGACGGTATCAAAGTTATAAATGTGCTGGACTTTTTAATGACAAAATGAAGACGCTGGCGATTGTCATACTTACTAAAAATGAGGAAGAAAATGTCGCTGAAGTGGTGAAAAATGCGCAGCAATGTACCAGTGAAGTTTTGATTATTGATTCGGGCAGTACTGATAAAACGGTTCAGCTGGCTAAGGAAAATGGAGCTAAAGTTTTTTATCGGGCTTGGGACGGCGATTTTTCCGCTCAAAGAAATTTTGCCCTTGACAAAACGACGGCTGATATTGTGCTGTACCTTGACGCCGACGAGCGAATTATGCCGGAAACTGCCGAGCATATAAAAAAAATTTTGGCGCAAGATAAAAATGATTTGCAATACCAAGTTAAGCGGAAAGCTACAGCCTTTGGCGAAACTTTCAATCACGGCGTGCTTTATCCGGATTATGTCTTGCGAATGTTCCCGCGTGATAAAGTGCGTTGGATTGGCAAAGTTCATGAGCATCCCGAATGCTCCTGCAAAGTTGAAAAATTGAAAGGCTATCTTGAACATCATACTTATAAAAATTGGGCGGCGTGGGAGAAAAAATTTCAGCTTTACACAACAATTTGGGCGGAGGATGCTTATCAATCCGGCAAACGTACTTCAAAGCTGGCGATACTTTTACACGCAAGCGCAGGATTTTTTAAAATGTTCGTGGTGAAGGCGGGCTTTTTAGATGGCTGGCTTGGTTTATACACGTGCGTTAATCATTTTTTCTATACAATGATAAAATATTTGAAATTGCTGGAATTGCAAAATGCGCATAAAAAAAACGAGCGCTAAGCTCGTCAAAAAAATTTCTGAGTCGCTAAATGGCGGCTCTTTTTTATTCGTGGATAATGAAAGCATAACCTGCGTCAAAAGATTCACCAACTGGCAATTTGTTAATGCCTTCCTTCTCGGTAATATCGCCGGTAAAATCGTCATAATCGGCGTGACCAAGCCAAGGCTCAATGCACAGCAAGGGCGCCCCACCTTGTGCAGGCGTCCAAATTCCCATGTACGGAAAACCTTTCGCGCGAACTGTGATGGATTTTTTACTTTTACGCGAGCAAATCGAAATTTCGTCGGACTTCAAATCGTCGAAAACTAATGCGTCGCCCTTGAAAAGTTCATAGTTCAAATCCAGTTCTTTGCCGTCAATCGTAGGAACGCGGTCGTGCGTGAGCGTACCATTCGCTGAAAGTAAAATTCGCGCAGATTTTTCAGGCAGGTCAAACTTCAAATAATAATCGTCAAAGTTTTCGCCTTCGACAATCGGGCAACTTAACGCCGGATGCGCGCCAATGGAAAAGTACATTTCTTTATCGTCGAGGTTTTCAACCGTCCACATAACTTCAACGCGGTTATTGCGCAGAATGTAGGCAATTTCAAGGTTGAATTTGTATGGATAAACCCGCAAAGTTTCATCGCTCCAAACCAGCCGAAATGCAACTTCGTCCGCCGCCTCGCGAATACATTCATAATCGGAAATGCGCCCAAAGCCGTGTTGAGGCAATTCAAATTCTTTGCCCTCTGCGCGATATTTATTATTTACAACCTTGCCGACAATCGGGAAAAGTACCGGCGAAGTGTACTTCCACCATTTTTTATCGCCGTGAAAAAGATACTCCGTGCCGTCCGATAAGCCGGTGATAGATTTCAACTCCGCGCCATGATCGTCAACAGTAATTTTCAAAACGTCATTCTGCAAAGTGTGCAACATAATTTATGCCCTCCATTAACCGACAACAACCGCCAAACCATCGGGAATAACCGTGATTTTTGCGTCTTTGCCTTCGTACTGATAAGCGCGCGCCAATGCCTCGTCAAAAGTTTTAGCAAGTTCCATGTGCATATCCGTTACCAAATTAGGCTGAACAAGATCCGAAACCATGATAACGCGATGATGTGCCAAAATGCGCGCCAAAATCTGTGACGTCCATTGATCCGGTACGGTTTCTTCACGCGGCGTCGCTATCGCCTTATTCAAAAATTCCTGCGGCGTCTTATAATCTGCCAAATTATGATAAAAACCTTCGCCGCCGTGCCCGTCAGCACAGCCCGCGATCATTATGATTGTGCCGCCTTCTTTGTTCGTCGCCTCAGCCGCAGTCATTCCCTTAACAGCTTGATAAATGTTCTGGTCAAGCGGATAGCCGCCATTAGTCGAAATTGCAATATCGCAATTAACTTTATCGACGTGAGCAAGGTCGCCAACAAATTTACAACCGGTTTCATGAGCTTGCACAAGGTCACCGGCAAATGACGCAATTATTTCTTTATTTTCATTGAGTACAACATTAAGCACAAATTTTAATCCCGCTGTCTTAGCGGCGTAAAGCATATCAGCGTGAATCGGATTGCCTTCAAGAATACCAGGACGCGCCTTGTTCGAATCGATAAAATCTCCGCAGTGATTCGCCATAACGGTCTTATAAGACGCAACGCCAGGCAAAACAGATTTGCGCCCGCCGGAAAAGCCCGCGAAGAAATGAGGCTCAATAAAACCTTCAGCAATGAGCAATTCAGCATTGACAGCCGCCTTATTAACAATGCAAGCGCCGCCGCTCGGCAAAGTTCCAATTCTCACCATATCGGCGTCATTTTTCGAATCGTGCATGATAATATTTTCGTTTTTGACAATTTCCGCGCCGTATTTATTGACAAGTTCCTCGTGCGTCGAAGCGCGATGAAAGCCAGTTGCCACGAGAATACTAATTTTTATATTTGGCTCAGCTGCGCGAATTCTGCGGAGCAAAATCGGCATTGTGATATGCGACGGCACCGGACGCGTATGGTCGGAGCTGATAATTGTAACGTCCTTTTTGCCCTTAATTAAGTCTTCAAGGCGCGGTGAGCCGATTGGATTATCAAGAGATTTTTCAACGAGTTCTTCTTGCCCAAGCGCGGCTTTGTAAGTTTCAGCCTTTGATACCAAAACCGCCGCTATGTTCTTATCGTCAATCGTCGTTTCGATATGCCCTTTGTCGTACGGAAACTTAAATTTCACAAATATTACCCCCTTAACAAACTTTGAATTTGATTTAAACACAATTTTTTATCACTGTCAATAAAAAAATTCGACAAACCTAAGTCTGCCGAATCGAAAAACTTTTTAAATTAGCCGAATTTTATATAGCTGAAAAGCCATCCTCTAAATCTGCAATAATATCGTCAATGTGTTCAGTGCCTATTGAAAGGCGAATTGTCGAAGGCGTGATACCGCTAGCAAGCAATTCTTTCTCGGTCATCTGCGAATGAGTTGTAGACGCGGGATGAATTACCAGCGATTTAACGTCAGCAACGTTTGCCAGCAATGAAAAAATTTTCAAGTTGTCAATGAATTTCTGAGCCGCTTCCGCGCCGCCCTTAATTTCAAATGTGAAAATCGAAATGCCGCCATTTGGGAAATATTTTTTATAAAGCGCGTGGTCAGGATGATTTTCAAGCGCAGGGTGATTGACTTTCGCAACTTTGGGATTTTTAGCAAGGTAATCTACAACTTTCAGAGCGTTGGAAATATGGCGCTCGACTCGCAAAGATAAAGTTTCAGTACCTTGCAAAAGCAAAAATGCATTGAAAGGCGAAATTGCCGCGCCGGTGTCCCTTAACAAAATCGCGCGAATGTACGTAACAAATGCCGCTGCGCCCAGTGCTTTATAAAAGCTGACGCCGTGATAACTAGGATTAGGTTCAACCAGCCAATCAAATTTGCCGGATTTTTCCCAGTCGAATTTGCCGCCCTCAACGATAATACCGCCAAGAGTTGTACCATGCCCGCCAATAAATTTAGTTGCCGAATGAACGATAATATCAGCGCCATATTCAAACGGGCGCACTTGATAGGGCGTAGCGAAAGTATTATCAATAACGAGCGGAATTTTATGCTTGTGAGCAATGTCAGCAACAGCTTGAATATCAATGAGCGTGGCGTTTGGATTTCCAACCGATTCAATGAAAATCAGCTGCGTATTCTTTTTAATTGCCTTCTCGAAAACTTCAGCGCCTTTAGAGGGATCAACAAAGGTTGTATCAATTCCGTAGTCCGGCAAAGTGTGTTCTAAAAGATTGTAAGTGCCGCCGTAAATTGTAGTAGCTGCGACGATGTGATGTCCTTTGTGAGCAAGAGCCTGGACAGTGTAAGTAACTGCCGCCGCGCCCGACGCCAATGCAAGAGCCGCCGAGCCATTTTCCAGCGCCGCAATTCTGCGCTCAAAAACATCCTGCGTGGGATTCGTTAAACGCCCATAAATATTACCGGCGTCACGAAGAGCAAATCTGTCAGCCGCGTGTTGAGAATTGTGGAAAACATACGACGTAGTTTGATAAATCGGTACTGCGCGAGAATCAGTCACAGGGTCAGGCGTTTCTTGCCCAACGTGCAACTGCAACGTTTCAAATTTGTACTTGCGCTTTTCAGTCATTTTAAAAAACCTCTTTTCTAATTAAAACAGCGCATTTGCAAAAATTCTCTCGCTCAGCAGCGTCAAAAAAGTTCACACTACGCTAAAAATTACAACGCAAATTTTAACACCGATTATTTTATGTGTCAATTTCTCTGCCGAATGCGTAATAATAGCCGACCTTGAAACATTCAGCTAAAAATTTTCTATCGGTTTCATCTGGCACTGCGGAAATTTTATCGCGGCGACCCAGCGAATTATACTTTTGGTTCTTGTCGTAGCAAAAATTTTGAGCGGTAGCCTTTGCAGTTTTCGGCGAAACTTGATGACCAATGGGAAAAATACGCTGACTCCAACTGAGCCGCGCTGAAGATTTTTTTTCAATCTTAATCGAATATTTATCCAGATAATAAGCGTTGCCCTTGTAAAAAGCCACAAAAATTAAATTTGGATCGTCTCCTATTCGCGCAGGAGAGGACGCAGGCAAATTTTCATTTTCAGCGAGGAGTATTTTAATTTCGTGCTCGAATTTTTCAATGTGCGACCAATCCATTTTAATTTTGCGTTGAGTGTCGGCAGTTTCATTCGCCGGATAAACTTTTGGCAAATCATAAGCCTGCGCAGTACCCGCAAAAAAAATAAAGCCGGTTAAAACCGCACAAAAGATTTTAGCAAGCATTTACTCGCTCCTTTCGTAGGTAATCGGCTCAATTATATGGACATTTGGATCGGATTTTTTTTTAGTAGTATTTGACGTAATTAATAGTCCAGGATTTTCAAATCGGTTGCCAAGAATTTTCATATTCCAAGTTTTAATGCCGTACAAAGAACGTACCGTATTTCTTTTACCGTAGCGCACGACAAAACCGCCGTTAGAAAATTCCACGACGCCAATTTTGCCGTCATCAAACGTTACAATATCGTCTTCGTAAATTTCTTGCCCGTCTTTATCGAGTAAACCGGTAAATTGCCCGATAGTTTCAGCTTCAACGCGATAACCTTCATAGCCGTTTTCATAGACGAAAATGTGAGCTTGAGGACCAGGATCGCCATACGTCCCACGCTTTAGGTAAAAACCGTAAATCCAAACGCTATTGGTTTCGCCGTTGAATATTTGAAAAGTTTTTAAGCCACGGTATTTAATTTCACGTTCAGCCACAATCAACGCCTCCTTAAATTCAGATATACCGCACCTTTCAACTATTTTTTACTGGTTAAACACCATTACAATTCATTTTACAATATAGAAAATTTTATTTCAAGATACCTTACCATAAATTAATTCAGCCATCATTCGAACCGCGTCGGGGTAATTTAATCCTGGACTTAATAAAAATAAATTCTGCGGCAGATAATACAGCTGATTATTTTTCACTGCGCCAATCGCCTGCCACGCGTCATTTGTTTCAATCGCCTCTTGCATATTCGCCTTAATCTTGTCGATATCGCCCATGCTCGTAACAAAAATAATTTCCGGATTTTGCGCGGCTAAAGTTTCCATACTGTAGGGCGCGGCGTCAGGATTATTTTCAAGCGGCGTCATATCATTAGCAACATTTTCCCAGCCGAACATTTTAACTATACTGCCCGCGATACTGCCTTCAAGTTGAACGCTTAAACCTTGTGCGGTACTGTGCAGAATTGCCACGCGTTTTTTTTCGTGCGGCATATTATCAAGGATTTGCTGAATTTCATCGTCCATCTGCGCGATAATTTTATCAGCCGTGTCAATATTGCCGGTCATTTTTCCGAAATGTTTCAGCTCGTTTTTAACTTCGTCATAAGTTTTCATTTCAAGAATCAACGCGGGAATTTTATTTTCAGCGAGCACGTCAACAAGCTTTTCATTCATACCCTTGTTAATGATAACCAAATCGGGTGCGCAGGACAAAATTTTTTCCACGTCAACTTGATAAACCGCGCCAATGCTTTGAATATTTTTCGCCCAATCCGGCATATTGTTTTTAGAATCGGGACGCCCGACGATATTTCCGCCAACAGCGTGTAATGGCTCAAGGAAGGACGCCGAAGTTACGACAATTCTCTCCGGCTTATCCGGAATTTCAACTGAAATTTTTTCGCCGCCGCAACCCGCTAAAAATATTACCATAAACAAAATAAACAAAATTTTATGCATCGATATCACCGCGCCTTGTCAAAATCGTTGAAAGATAATTCAGCTTGTCATTTCTGCGCGAATTAATGTCAGTGATAACTTTTTCGTCAGCTAAGCCGCATCTGCTAACCAGTACAGCTTTAGCCGTCATATTTTCTGCGTCGAGAATATCAACCACTTCGCTGAAATTTTTATAAACCTTCATAAGCACAGTTGAATCAGATTTTTTCACCGCGTCAATAATATTTTCGCGCGCGGCGGTGGCAGGAATTATCGTCAAAATGTCGTTGCCATAAGCCACCGGATAACCGATATGACTTGCGATAGCCAAAAAAGCCGGTACGCCAGGAATTGTCTCAATCTCAACGCCGCTATTTTTTAACAGTCGAAAAATATAAATGTACGTACTGAAAAACATTGGGTCGCCTAGCGTCAAGAATGCAACATTTTTACCTTCGCGCAGGAGTGATAAAATTTCGCGCTTGTTATCTTCAAAAACTTCGGGCGTATCTTCAAAATTTTTAACCATAGGAAAAGTTTGATAAACAATTTTAACGTCTTCGCGCAGGTAAGGTTTAGCGATTGTCAAAGCAAGGCTGTCGTCTTTCTTTTCAGTCTTTGGCGCTATTATGACGTTAGAATTTTTAATCGCGTTAATGGCTTTGACGGTTAAAAGTTCGGGGTCGCCAGGACCAACGCCGATGCCGTAAAAAATACCTGTAACATTTTTCATTTTGTGAATTGCCTCCACTGTGTTAAAATATTTCCCAAAGCTCATACACGATTTATTTCCGTCAATGCGAAATTTTTTTTCAATGATAGCATACCCGTTAAAATTTTGGAATATCGGAGGAGCGAACGTGCAATATATTTTTTTCATTGTCTTAATCGCCGCCACAATAATATTTATCGCCGGAATTTGGCGCGCGCTTAAAATGTCTCGAAAATCGGTTGAACTCATCGCGAAATATGAGCACGATAAAAATAATCCCGAGCTCATTGAAGAAATTTACAGCGCCATTAATAGCGATTTTGTTTTGAATAAAATTCTGCGCGAGCACTGCGCGAAGGTTGAAGATATTAAAATTTTGCATAGGAAATTAATGCAATGGGGAGATTTCCGCAAATATAATCGATACGTGCCGATAACGTCATTTTTCAATCGAACAGCGCTGAAATATTTGCTGGAACATAAAAACGACGACGCCAAATCATTAACCGAAAAAATGATGAATCACTTCCACATTTGAAATTGGCAGGAAAAAGTATAGGCGCGGCGAATTTTTCAACGAGAATTTTTAAGGAGGGGCGGACATTGGAAAAACGGGAGAGTTTATTGGAAGCATATCTTAAACGCGGATTTAGTCGGCGCAGTTTTTTAAAAGGCTGTGTAACTTTAACGTCGCTAATGGGCTTAAGTACAGATATGCTGTCAAAAGTTGTCGAGGCGGCGGAATCAAAACCGTTGCCTGTGGTTATCTGGATACACGGGCACGAATGCACAGGTTGCGACGAATCTTTTATTAGGTCGGCGTCGCCTTTGGCGTCAGATTTAGTTTTAAATAATATTGCGCTTGAATATGACCATCTGCTAAGCGCGGCTTGTGGAGCGCCATTCGAGGCTCATTTGGAAGAAACTATTAACAAATACAATGGCAGTTATATTTTGTGCGTTGAGGGCGCAGTTGCCACGAAAGACAGCGGCGTTCATTGCATGTCAGGCGGTCATACGTTCTTACATACATTGCAGAAAGCGGCTAAAGGCGCGGCGGCGATTATTGCCTATGGAAGTTGCGCGGCCTATGGCGGTATCCAAGCGGCTGCTCCCAATCCGACAGGTTCAACTGGTATTGGGCAATTTGTTGGTGGCAAACCGGTTGTAAATGTGCCAGGTTGCCCGCCAATTCCCGAAGTTATGACTGGCGTTGTTATGCACGTGGCTTTATTCGGAACGCTACCGCCGCTTGACGGTGACGGGCGTCCTAAACAATTTTACGGCAATAGGATTCACGATACTTGTTATAGGCGTCCATTTTTCGACGCGGGAATGTTCGCTGAAACTTACGACGACGCCGGTTCAAAGGCTGGATGGTGTCTTTATAAATTGGGCTGTCGCGGTCCGGAAACTTACAATTCTTGCGGCAATTTGCGCTGGTGGCAAGGCATGAGCTATCCTATTCAAAGCGGCGCGGCTTGCATTGGCTGTTCAAATAGAAATTTCTGGGACGAAGCGCCATTTTCAAATAGACTGCCGCAGTACGGCAAACTCGGCGATGCTGATAAAATCGGCGTAGGTTTAGGCGTAATGACAGCGGCGGGCGTTGCGGCTCATGCTGTGGCGAGTATCATTCAGCGCAACAGTCGCGACAATTTGCTTGAAGAAGAGGATAAGTAGGGGTTAGTGGAAAGGGAATAGGGGCTAGTGTTTTGCAAGGTTATAAAGATTTAATTGTTTGGCAGAAGTCTATGCAACTCATTGTTGAAGTATATCGTTTGGTGAAACTTTTGCCCAAGACAG
>CAJOIA010000007.1:0-2210 GCA_905234505.1 uncultured Selenomonadaceae bacterium | reverse complement strand
GAATATTGCTGAAGGCTACGGTAGACATTCAACCCGCGAATATATTCAATTTTTAAGTATTGCTCGCGGCTCTTGTTTTGAACTTGATACTCAACTTAATGCTTGTGTTTGTATAGAATATCTTAATGTAAACGATACGGAGCTTGCTTTTAACTTACTTGATGAAATTACCAAAATGCTTAATTCGATAATTAAAAAACTGATTTCTAAATTGTAGGGAATAGTGAAAAGTGGTTAGTGAATAGTGATTTTTCCACTAATCCCTAGCCCCTAAGCCCTATCCCCTAAAAAACGACCGAAGGGAGTTTTTTCCAATGGCACACGTAGTTGTAGACCCGATAACCAGAATTGAGGGACATCTGCGCGTTGAAATTGAAGTAACTGAACAAGGACAAGTAACAGACGCACTTTCGAGCGGCACAGCCTGGCGCGGGTTAGAACTCATTATGAAGGACAGAGACCCGCGCGACGCTTGGGCTTATATTCAGCGAATTTGCGGCGTTTGTACAACTGCTCACGCGCTTTGTTCTGTTCGCGCAGTTGAAGACGCGCTTGACATTTCAATTCCTACCAACGCCAATTACATTAGAAATATTATGGCGGCAACTTTGACGACGCAGGATCACTTAATCCATTTTTATCATTTGCACGCGCTGGATTGGGTTAGCCCTGTCGAAGCATTAGCGGCGAATCCAGAGGCAACGGCGAATTTGCAAATGGCGCTGTTAAATGCTTATCGCCTGCCGTTCAGAGTTCCCGAAGAAATTTCGACTGAAGCATATCCGCACGATTTCCCAGCAGCTAATGCGACTTACTTCGCGGCAATTCAAGCTAAAGTCAAAGCGATAGTCGACAGCGGGCAATTAGGAATTTTCGCGGCGCAATGGTGGGATCATCCGGATTATAAATTGTTGCCGCCGGAAGTTCATTTGCTGGCGGTTGCACATTACCTTGAAATGCTTGACAAACAGCGCGAAATTGTCACGCCGCACGTTGTATTTGGCGGGAAAAATCCACACCCGCATTATGTAGTCGGCGGTGTTCCCTGCGCGATTTCTTTGAATGACGGCAATGCTCCTGTGAATACTGCGCGATTGGCAATTGTCGATCGTGCGATTAATTTTGCGCGCTCGCTCATTAATAATTATTATCTGCCAGATTTAATTGCTATCGGAAATATTTATGTTAAGGCGGGACGCGTGGACGGCGGCGGATTGTCGAAAATTCGCGTTATGGCTTTTGGCGATTATCCAATGAGCGGATATCGCGGCACGTCTCAAAGCGGCGGCTATTTCAATAATTTGCTCGTGCGCTCAAATGGCGTTGTTGAAAATTTCGGGCAGGGCGTTGACGCAGCACAATTTTTTGAACTCAAAGCGGCTGATTTGGTTGACAATACAATTTCTGAAGGCGTTGAACACGCTTGGTATGACTATCCGCAACCTGGCGATTTGCACCCGTGGCAGGGCGTTACTAAGCAAAATTATACCGGTCCGAAAGTTGGTACTCCTACCGAGTGGCAAACGCTCAATGAAAGCGGTAAATATTCTTGGCTGAAGACTCCGAAATGGCGCGGCAAAGTTTGTGAAGTTGGACCTTTGGCGCATTACATTATCATTTACACAAAGGCGCAGAAAGGCTTATTGCCCGATCCGACTTGGGCTGAAAAAATGATGCTCGACCAAATTAATGCTGTTACCGGCGTTTTGGAAGTACCGCCTCATGTTTGGATGCCGACAATGGTTGGGCGTACTGCCTGCCGCGCGCTTGATTGCCAACTTGCCGCTGAAATTAACCGTTTCTTCTTTGACAAACTCATTGAAAATTTGAAGACCGGCGATACCACTACTATGAACAATGAAAAATGGTTCCCTGAAACTTGGCCGAGCGAATGTCACGGCGTCGGTTTGTATGAAGCTCCACGCGGCGGCTTAAGTCATTGGGTTGTCATTAAGGACGGCAAGATTGATAATTATCAGTGCCTTGTTCCCACGACGTGGAATGCTTGCCCGCGCGACGATACTGCCGGACATGGCGCTTACGAAATGGCTATGATTGATACGCACGTTCAAGACTCTAACAAGCCGATTGAAATTGCGCGCGTGATTCGCTCGTTTGACCCGTGTATGGCTTGCGCAACTCACATGTACAACGAAAAGGGCGAAAAAATTAACGTCTTTTCAACTGACGCTCATCGGGGGTGATTTTCG
>CAJOIA010000006.1 GCA_905234505.1 uncultured Selenomonadaceae bacterium | reverse complement strand
TGTTTTTCTGCGTTATGAACAGGCGGCTATTAATGAGATTTTTGACAACTTTGGCGAATTTAAATTGAAGGGCGGCTCAATACTTTTGGGCGGCAAAATTGTTGCGTTTACTTTCGGCGAGCAGTTAAATTCTGATACGGCAGTCATTCACGTTGAAAAGGCAGATCCGGAAATTCGCGGCGCATATGCAGCTATTAATCATGATTTCGTCACGCAGGAATGGTCGGCAATGACTTACATAAACCGCGAGGAAGATATGGGCTTAGAAGGTTTGAGGCAGGCTAAAGAATCTTATCGTCCGGTGAAAATGATTGACAAATTCAGTGCGCGTTTAACAGAGAAGGTCTGATATTTGAAAACCAACGATATTAACATAATCAAATTGATGGAAGGCATTCAAGCGGGCAAAATTCAGTTGCCGGATTTTCAACGCGGCTGGGTCTGGGACGATAACCGGATTAAAGCGTTAATTGCGAGTATAACCAGTTCGTTTCCTATTGGCGCGGTGATGTTTTTGTCTTATGGCAATCCTAAAGTTCGTTTTCAATGCAGAATGATTGAAGGCGCGCCTGATTTGAAAGTTGAGCCGGAAGATTTAATTTTGGACGGGCAACAGCGACTGACGGCGATTTACGCGGCGATGTACAGTAAAAATTCCGTGAAGACGAAAAACGAGCGCGGCAAAGAAATAGACTGCTACTATTATATGGACATTGAAAAGGCGTTGAATCCGAGTTTTGAGCGAATTGACGCGATTATTTCTGTGCCTAAAGATAAAATTATTACGTCGAATTTTGGCAGGCGCGTTGATTTAGATTTGCGGACGCCAGAGGATGAATATCGGCAGAAACTTTTTCCGCTCAATATTATTTTTAGTAATTCGGAAATTCGGCAATGGCAACGCGGCTATGATAGATTTTACATTAACGATGCTATCGCGCAGGACAATTACACGAAATTTGGTGCAGAAATTCTTGCTAAGTTGTTGCAATATCAAATTCCGGTTATAGCAATGGAAAAGGAAACGCCGATTGAAGCGATTTGCCAAGTTTTTGAGAATGTGAATACCGGCGGGGTATCGTTAACAGTTTTTGAATTGGTGACGGCGACTTTTGCAATGAATGATTTTCACCTGCGCGAAGATTGGAATATGCGTCGGGAAAAATTTTTATCGGGCGATATACTGAATGTATTAACTTCGACAGATTTTTTGACGGCGTGTACATTACTGGCTTCGTACAAACGCGGTGGAATTGTAAGTTGCAAAAGAAAAGATGTTCTGGATTTAAATTTGTCCGAATACATGGCTTGTGTTGAAGAATTAACAGCTGGATTTATCGAGGCAGAAAAATTTTTAAACGCGGAGCGCATCTTTTCAAGTAAAAATTTGCCATATTCAGCGCAGTTGATACCTTTGTCAGTTTTGCTAACTTTGATGGCTGATAAAAATAATTCGGCTTTTCGCGAGAAATTACGTCAATGGTATTGGTGCGGCGTTTTTGGCGAAAAATACGGCGGCACTGGCGAAAGTGTTTATGTTGACGATGTGACCGAATTTATGACTTGGATGGAATATCCGGACGATCCGCCCAAAACTATTAAGAATTTTAGTTTTAATCCGATGCGACTGAAAGATTTGCAAACAAGGAATAGCGCGGCTTACAAGGGTTTTATGGCGCTGATTCTGAAAAATTCTGCGCGAGATTTTATAAGCGGAATGCGAATGGATTTAGCTTTGTACAAATCTGAGGAATTTGATATTCATCATATTTTTCCGCGTAAACATTGCGAGAGACGGCTTTATAAAAAGTTGAAGTTCGACTGCATAATCAATAAAACGCCGATAACTTCAAAAACAAATAAAATCATTGGCAGCAAGGCGCCGAAAGATTATCTTTCCGAAATAATCAACAAGTATCAAGTTAGTCGTCCGAATTTGAGCGGTTATTTAGCGTCACACTGGATCAACATTGATTTGCTGTTCGAGGAAGAATTTAATGAGTTTATCGCCGCTCGCGCAGGTTTATTGCTTGACGCCGTCGAAAAGGTTACCGGCAAAAAAATTCTTGGGCGCGACAGTGACGAAGTTAAAAATTTCTTTGGGCGCGCAATTTAGGAGGAAATAATTTGATAGCAGAAGCCATTAAGAAAATCGTCGGCAAGGGCGATTTGACTTACAAAGAAGCTTACACGGTAATGAACGAAATTATGAGCGGCAAGACATCAGCAGTGCAAAATGCAGCGTATTTGGCGGCTCTTTCAACAAAAAGTGCTAAGGCCGAAACAATTGATGAAATTTACGGTTCGGCGGCTGCTATGCGGGAGCATGCTTTGAAAATTGACACTGACAAAATTGATGGCGAAGTTCTTGAAATTGTCGGCACCGGCGGCGACCATGCTGGTTCAATTAATATTTCAACCACTGCGGCTTTTATAATAAGCGCGGCGGGCATTAAAGTTGCAAAGCACGGCAACAGAGCGGCTAGCTCCAAATCTGGCGCGGCTGATTGCCTTGAAGCGCTCGGCGTCAATATTAATCTTGAGCCGGAAAAGTGCGTCGATTTGCTCAATGAGATTGGTATTTGCTTTTTCTTCGCGCAGAAATACCACACGTCAATGAAATATGTTGGCGCTATTCGCAAAGAATTAGGTATTCGCACAGTTTTTAATATTCTTGGACCGCTGACGAATCCTGCGCGACCGCAATTAATGATTTTGGGTGTTTACGATGAATATTTACTTGATCCGCTTGCTAAGGTTTTGAACAATTTGGGCGTGCGACGCGGGCTGGTTATTTTTGGGCAAGATAAACTTGACGAAATTTCAATAAGCGCTCCGACAAGCATTTGTGAGCTTCAGAACGGCAGTTATCGGCGCTATGTCATTGAGCCAGAAGATTTTGGTTTAACGCGCGCAAAGAAAGAAGACATTGTTGGTGGCACTCCTGAATTTAATGCAAAAGTTACAAAAGAAATTTTAACCGGCGCGCAAGGTCCGAAAACTGACATTGTACTTTTAAATGCGGCGGCGGCTATTTATGTTGGCGAAAAGGCTAAAACTATTGCTGAAGGTCTTGAAATTGCACGCAAAATTATTTCAAGCGGCGCGGCTGAAAGCAAACTTCATGAATTTATAAATCTGAGTAATTCTTAAGGAAAAAATTATGTCACAGCAAAATAATTCACCGGAATACTTTTTAAATCTCGCGAGGTTAACGGCAGATCAAACTGTCGCGCTTGAATATTATCTAAAGGCAGCTGAAGGCGGTTTAACGCAAGCAATGACAGCTGTTGGTAATATTTACCTTGAAGGCGAAGTTGTCACAAGGGACGTGGACGAGGCGCTGAATTGGTTTAAGAAAGCTGCCGCGCTCGGAAATCCTACCGCAATTAATAATATCGGCTACATTTATGAACAGCGCGACGAAAATAAACTTGCACTTGAATGGTACGTCAAAGCTGTGGAAATTGACAAGGATAGTACATTGCCGCTCAGGAATCTTGCTTTCACTTATGCTAAAGTCGGCGAAGTTGACAAGGCGATTGAATTTTATAAAAAGGCTGTTGAACGTGGCGATATTGAGGCAATGAATGCTCTTGGTGATTTGTATTTTGACAATGAGAATTTTATCGAGGCGGAGGATTATTACAAGCAAGCGGCTAAACTTGGGCATGTTGAGGCTATGGCTAATCTTGGGCGAATGTTGATTTATGGCAATGATTTCATTTCCGAGTCTTATCATTGGCTTAAAAAAGCTATAGACAAAGGTTATGATTATGCGCTGATGTATATGGGTGATTTGTTTGAAGAAAATATGAAGTATCGCAAGGCAATTCGTTGGTACAAGCGGGCGCAAGCAATTGGTATTCCAGAAGCCAAGCAAAAAATTCGTGAAGTGGATTCCCTGATTAAAAAAAATGAAAATGTTGGTTGCAAGCTTTATGTGAATTCAATATAAACTGGAGGCGATTTAAAAATTGAAAAGCATATTATTCACAGCACTTTTGGTAGTGCTTTTTTTTATTGGCAATAAGACTGCATTCGCGCAGATTGAAATCACCGACGCGCGCTCAACGCCTGAATATTGGCTTGACAGAAACGCGAACGGCGACGAAATTATTTTGACGTCTGAAAAAATTTCCGAGCTTAATGAGCAAATGCTTGAACGCGATAAATATTCTGCGGATTTGGCGAATTATCCCGAAAAAATCAAAGCTAAGAATTTAAAGGCGCAAATTTTAAAATTAACTGACGACGTAAAATTGAACGGCACTGAGGCTGTTATGGCAAATCGAAATTTAAATGCTCTAACCGATGTTAAGGTGCTTTACGCCGTGACATTGGAGCGCGTTAACATTAGACTTTTGCCGCAAGCTTTCAGTGGCGATAGATACGACCCCGCGCAAGGGACAGCCTTAGATCCGGCTGAACCCGTTGCGGTTTTATGGACGAGCAAGGATGGCAAATTTGTTTTCGCGCAGTCGCGGAATTATTTTGGCTGGATTGATAAAAATCAGCTCGCCTTCACTGACAAAGTCACTTGGCTTAGATACGTCCAACCTGAAAATTTTGTTGTGGTCGTTAACAATAAAAAATTCGTCAACATAGCTGGAAAAGTTGTGCGCTTTCAAATGGGCGCGGTTATTCCGCTGGTTGACGATACTTTTAAAGATAATGCTTGGACTGCATATTTGCCGGTTAGCGTTAATGGCGAACTGCGCGAAGTTACGGCGAAAATTCCAAATGATGGCAATGTAAATTTAGGCTGGCTGGATTGCACGGAAAATAATTTCGTGCGGCAAGGTTTCAAATTTTTGGGCGACGTGTACGGCTGGGGCGGCTTAGACAATAGCGTTGACTGCTCGGCTTTTGTCGGCGATGTTTATCGAAGTATGGGCATTAATATTCCGCGCGACGCCGATAAACAGGAAGGCGCTATGCCGATTTTCGCGGTATTTAATAACGTTACACACGACGAACGCGTTGACATTGCAAATAGAGCTCCAACTGGTGCGTTGTTCTTTAAACCTGGTCACGTTATGATGAAACTCGGTAATGACGAAAATGGCGAAACCATTATGATCCACGCGGCAAGTAGTTATTTCAGCGAGGGTTATAAAATTTACGTGCGAAAAGTTTTAGTTTCAGATTTGAGCTACGAAAATGCAGCAGGTGTCCCCACAATCGACTGCTTAACCGGTATTGCCATTTCTTTCTTTTTGTAAAAATAAAGAAACGCCTGCGCGGTTTGCGAAAGCAAAGCGTGCTCTTTAGTACAAAGAAAGAAAAACAAAATAGGATCGGTCGTGCGAGTTAAGACGAGAGTGATAAAGAAATAGGTAGGTAGCCGCGCAGATTTTCAATCCTGAAAATGGCGCGGGAGCGCTCATCCTTGAGCGCTCTTTTTTTATTTGCGGTAATATAGTACAATAACGCCGGAGGCGATAAAATGCCATCTTACGCTCAAAATGTAAAACAAGAATTAGCGCTGAAATTCGATAACGATTTAGAATGTATGCGCGCAGAATTGGCGGCGATTTTTAAAATCGGCGGTAATGCTATTGAAGGCCGCATTGAATTTTCAAGCCTCAACGCGGCGGTCGTTCGGAAGGTTATAAATTTAATCAAGAAAATCTATCCCGACGCAAAAAAAGAAATTGCCGCTGTTCGCAATACGAATCTTATAAAATCTATGCGGTATTTCGTGCGTATCTTTTTAACGAGCGACGCTGAAGATTTTTTCAACTCGGTTAATTCACGCGAAATTTCCCGCAGTTACGCGTTGCAAATTGCTTATATGCGCGGCGCATTCTTGGCGGGCGGTACTGTCAATCGCCCTGAATCTCAATATTATTTGGAAATTGTTTCGGGCAGCGAATCAGCGGCTAAGTTGCTTAAGAAAATTTTTAAACAGCTTGATTTAGCGGCTGTGGCGCGCGTCCGACGTGAAGATTTTGTTGTTTACCTGCGCGACGCTGATTCTATTTTAGATTTTATGTGGATGCTCGGCATTAATGAGGCGATTGAACGTTTTGACGCTGCGCGAAATCTTAAAGAAGTCCGCGCCAATATTAACCGCATTACAAATTGCGAATTGGCAAATCTTAACAAGGCGATAGATACCGCGCAAAAACAAATTGCCGATATTCGCTTGCTCATTGAAAATAATGTTGAGGTTGACGAAGTACTTAAGCAGACTATGGAATTGCGCCTTCAAAATCCGGAATGTACTGTTGCTGAATTGGCTAAAAAAGTTTTTATTACGCGACCTGGTTTAAGTTATCGTTTCAAGTTGATTCATAAATTGGCGGAGGAAATTCGACAGAAATAATCAGCTGTATTTTTTATCGCGCAGGAGAAAAAATCCAATTACGCCGTCAATTGCCACCAGCGCCATTATATTGGCGTCTAAGAAAACATTTGCTACGAAAGTTGCCAAAATTATCACGAGCGGCAGAATTAATTTTTTTTCGCATTGTTTTTTTAGCAGGTCAATTGCCACATTCAAGAGCAGAGCCGTTGCGCCGCATTGCATACCTTTCAAAACTAATTGCACGGTTTCATTATGCGCGATTAAGTCATAAAAAGTTGCAACGATGGTAATAATAATCAGCGGCGGCAAAACCGTTGCGAACATACCGGTAAGCGCGCCGAGAACGCCAGCCATTCTGTAACCGAGCATAATCGCGGTATTAACTGCCATAATCCCAGGCGTCGATTGAGCTATTGCCACCATATTCAGCGTTTCTTCGTCGCTAATCCAATGATATTCGTCAACGTACTTAGCCTTTAAAAGCGGAATAATGACATAGCCGCCGCCAACAGTAAATGCGCTGACAATGAACGTTGATTTAAAAAGTTTCCAATAAAAATTTGCGTCAATTTTAATTTCCATAAAAACACCTCTGGAGGTTGATAATATGAAGATTTTGGTTATCGATGTGGGCGGGACGTTTATTAAATCCGCCGTGATGAATGAACGCGCTGAAATTTTAAAACGCGCTGAGAAAATTCCTACGCCTATGACTGGTCGCGCAGATTTTTTCAAAGCCCTTGCCGATTTATATAATTCAAATGAAGTCGAAGGAATTGCAATGTCTTTGCCTGGAATTATCGACGCGGACAAGGGAATTTGCATAACGAGCGGCGCGCTTCGATACAATGACGGTTGCAATGTGGTTGAGGAATTACAGAAAATCACTGGCGCGAAAGTTACGATTGAAAACGATGCTAAATGCGCGGCGTATGCAGAGGCGAAAATTGGCGCGCTGGCTGATGTTGCTGATGGATTTGTCATGATTTTTGGTACGTCGATTGGCGGCGCTTTTATAAAAAATCACGAATTGCACAAGGGCAAACACAATTTAGCCGGTGAGGTTTGCTTTAGCGTGGTTGGCGACAAAATTTTTCACGAATTAGGCAACGTCCCCGATTTGCTGAAAGAATATGCGCAGATTAAAAATTTGTCAACCGAAAATATGAGTGGCGAATTTTTCTTCCAAGCGGTTGCTGAAAATGAAAATGACGCGCTTAATTGCCTCGACAAATTCACGCGTCACGTTGCTAATCAGATTTTTAATATTCAAGTTATAGTCGACCCCGAAAAAATTGCAATTGGCGGAGGTATCAGCGCGCAGGAAAGTTTTATCGACGCCATTCGTGCGAATCTTGAAAAAGTTTATGAAAAATGTCCTTTTGACTTGCCGCACGTCGAAATTGTTCCCTGCAAATTCCGCAATGACGCAAATTTAATCGGCGCTCTTTTTAGGTTTTTATCAATTTAAAGTTTAATATCGGCATTTCTTTCTTTTTTTGTAAAATCTTGAAAATGGCGCGGGAGCGCTCATCCTGCGTGGTTTGCATTAGCAAAGCATGCTCCTCGCGCTCTTTAAATTTTAATTCTAACCACTAATCACCAACCACTAACCACTATCATTGGCGGTTCAAATGATAGTCCACTTCTATGCCTCGCTTTTCTTTTTCAACTATTTCTTTCTGATAATGAAAACATTCTTCGGCTATTTTGTTATTCAATATCAGCAAACATAACAAATTCGGTATCGCCATTAAGCCATTCATTGTATCGGAAAAATTCCATACAACGTCCAACGTCTGCGTCGCCCCAATAAATGTGATACAACTAAAAATAGTGCGGTACAAATAAATCACCTTGCGATTGCTAACAAGATACTCCAATGACTTCTCACCGTAATACTCCCAACCCAAAATCGTCGAATAAGCAAAAAATGCAAGCGCTATCGATACAATGTATTTGGCGCCTTCGCCGTAAACTGTGCTAAATGCTAAAATCGTTAGCGGCGCACCTGATACTAATTTGCCGCTCTCAGTGTCAACCGTACCCAAAACCCCAGAACTCGCTATAACCAAGCCCGTTAACATACAAATTATCATTGTGTCAAAAAATGTGCCCGTCATATTAACATAGCCTTGACGCGACGCATGATCAGTACGAGCCGCAGCAGCAGCAATTGGCGCAGAACCTAATCCTGCTTCATTTGAAAAAACACCGCGCGCCACGCCCCAACGCATCGCTGTTAACATCGTGGCAACTATTGAACCACCTACGCCTCCTGCAACTGCTTCAGTAGAAAATGCCATCTTGAACATCAGCGCAAGTCCCTCAGGAATGTTCGCGTAATTTTTAATAATAATTATCACGGTGAACAGCAAATAAAAAAATGCCATGCTAGGTACTATAAAGCTTGAAACTTTGCCGATAGATTGAACGCCGCGCAATAAAACAATCAGCGAGCAAATCACCAGCACAATTCCAGTTTGCCAAGTTTCAATGCCCAAACTAGATTGAAAAGCTGAGCTGATTGAATTAGCCTGCGTCATATTGCCGATACCGAATGACGCGCAAACTGCGAAAAATGCAAATGCCGCCGCCATAACGCGCCCGAAAGTTCCGCCGATACCGTTTTTCATGGCGTACATAGGTCCGCCCGCCATTTCGCCTACTGAATTTTTTTCGCGATATTTAACCGCTAAAACTGATTCACCGTACTTGGTAGATAAACCGAACGCCGCGCTAATCCACATCCAGATAATAGCGCCAGGTCCGCCGAGTACCATTGCCGTCGCCACGCCCACAATATTGCCTGTGCCGACTGTTGCCGATAACGCCACCATTAACGATTGAAACGGCGAAAGGTCTCCTGCATGTTGTTTTTTAGGCTGCAATATCATTTTCACTGCATATATTAAATTTATCCAAGGTAAAAATTTTAAACGCACTGTTAAAAAAATGCCCGTGCCGACCAATAACGCTAACATTATTGGTCCCCAGACAAAGTCATTCACATCGTTTAATAGCTGCGATAAATCCATTAATATACCTCCCTAAAAAATTTGCAGAGTTAATTATAGTTAACTGAAAAATTTCTGTCAATTTGTGAAGGTGAATACATAAAGCGCGGCTTTTTAATTGACAAGAAAGGCGTCGCGCGTTATTATCAGCGTGAATTTTAATTTGAGAGGTGTTAATATTATGGCGAAAGTTGCGGTTATACTTGGCAGTTTATGGGGAGACGAAGGCAAAGGCAAAATTGTTGATCATTTAGCGGAACAGGCTGACGTTATCGCTAGATTTGGCGGTGGTTCCAATGCTGGGCATACAATTTCTTTGAATGGCGAAGAATATAAATTACGCCTGATACCGTCGGGGATTTTGTACAGCGATAAACTTTGTGTGATTGGCAATGGCGTTGTTTTAGATCCTCAGTGCATAATTGAAGAGATGGATGCTTTGAAGGCGCGCGGCGTGGATGTTTCAAACATTAAAATTTCCAATCGCGCTCATGTTGTTTTGCCGTACCATAAACTATTTGACAATTTATCTGAAGAAAATCGCGGTGCAAAAAAAATTGGGACGACTGGGCGCGGGATTTCGCCGTGTTATATTGACCGTGATGATCGGATTGGCATTCGCGTTTGTGATTTTATTGACAAAGAAGAATTTGCCGCGCGATTGAAAGATGTACTTGCACAGAAGAATTTGATTTTGGAAAAAATTTACAATCAGGCGCCGCTTGACTATGAAAAAGTTCTGCGCGAATATGAGAGTTATGCGGAGCGTTTGAAGCCGTATGTTTGTGATACGATAACTTTGTTGAATGAGCAAATGGACGCGGGCAAGAAGATTTTATTTGAGGGTGCGCAAGCAACGATGTTGGATATTGACTATGGGACTTATCCATATGTAACGGCGAGTCATCCGGTATCTGGCGGGGTATGCGTTGGGGCAGGCGTTGCTCCTAAGAAAATTGACGCTGTTGTAGGTGTTGTTAAGGCTTATTGTACGCGCGTGGGTGAAGGTCCATTTCCGACTGAGCAGTTGAATGAAATTGGCGAAAAGCTGCGCAGTGTAGGTCATGAATATGGTACAGTGACGGGGCGAGCGCGCAGGACAGGTTGGTTAGACGCCTGCATTGTGAAATATGCCGGGCAGATTTCTGGGATGGATTATATGGCGGTGACGCGGCTTGACATTCTTGACAGTTTTGAGGAAATTAAATTGTGCGTGGGTTATAAGTTGAACGGCGAAATTATTAATGAAGTACCAGCAAGTTTAAAGACATACGCGCAGGTTGAACCGATTTACGAGAGTTTTTCAGGTTGGAAGAGTGAAATTAGTGGGATTCGCGAATATGGGAAATTGCCTGCTAATGCTAAGAAATATTTAGAGCGGCTTGCGGAAGTTACAGGCATTAAATTAGGAATAGTATCAGTGGGACCGAATAGAGATCAAACAATTGTAGTTGAAAACATATTCTAGATGACAAAAAAAGAGCGCTCAAGGATGAGCGCTCCCGCGCCATTTTCAGGATTGAAAATTTGCGCGGCTGTATATTATTTTTTTAATCGCTCTCGTAAAAACTTAAACTATTGATTAAAAATTCGTTTTTCTTTCTTTGCTTGGCGTTTCTTTATTTTTACAAAAAGAAAGAAATGCCGAATTAAATTTGATTCATAATATTAGCATTCTCTAGAGCTGAGCGGGTTTTAGAGAATTTTTTTAATGCGGCAATGGCATTTTCAAAGGATTCAGTTAAAACCAATTCTACACGATTACCCAAAAGTTTTTTAGCCTGTTTAAAGACTAGGCGATAATCTGGACTGGACGAAACTAAAACATAACTTGAGGCCAGGTCGGAATGTGCAGCGCCGACAATTTCTGCAGTGGAGGGCGAAGATTCTTCAGAGCCAGAAA
Source organism: uncultured Selenomonadaceae bacterium (assembly GCA_905234505.1). Classification (GTDB taxonomy): domain Bacteria; phylum Bacillota; class Negativicutes; order Selenomonadales; family Selenomonadaceae; genus Quinella. The sequence goes on along the minus strand of CAJOIA010000006.1, from coordinate 22,872 downwards.
CTAAAATTGAGGCGCCTGAGTCTTGCAATTTTTGAGCTTCTTCAGCGTCTTTGGCAACAGCAAGGGCTGCCACTTTCATTAACGCGTCATTTATCGGCAACACGTGACTTTCGCTCATATTGGTAATTTTAACGTCTTTGAGTTGCCCCCAACCAAGCGCTTGGTCGATAGCCTTGCCGACGTGGTCTGTGTGCAGGTGAATATCGAGTCCGCCGCTCATTCGTTCAACTATTGAAAAGCTACTAATATCTTTCATTTGGCGTTCAAGCTCCGGAATATTACTATTGGAGCTTTTAATTCTAAGCCTAATGCAGTAAGGACGAACTAGATCATTTCGCGGGTCGGGCATATTTTTATGAGAGCCGAGCCCCAATGATAAGCTTACAGTTGGCGAAACGAAATTGCCGTCCAAGCCTTTTAAACAGCCCTTGAGAAAACTAATCATAATGCTGGCGCTGGCGTTATTCGTGCCGGATTCTGAAATAATTTTTTCGCCAGATTTAATCGCTTTACTCAAAATTTCGGCAATAGGCATACCGCCACGCACTGCGCGATAAGCGCCTTTAGCAACAGCCTTGGCAACCGTAATGAAAGGATTTTCAGTTTTATCAGGCAAAACGCGTTGAGCATATAAAATACCATATTGAAAAGCTTTGCCAAATTCCGAGCCGGTCGCGTCATATTTACCCATTAAGCCAGTACCAATGCCGCGAAACATTTGCGCCAAAACCACGCCGGCATTGCCACGCGCGCCGAAAACAGCTGCCGTTGCAACTCGCCGACTTAAGCCGCCTATGCTATCGTCTTTAGCATCAGCAAGCGGCATAACTGCTGCGCCCATTGTCCTTAAAATGTGTGTGCCTGGTAAAGTTCCCGCGCCAGGTTGTGCATTTATATTTTCGTATTCGAGCAGAAATTCACTGTACGCGCCGGAAACCATGCGCTTAAAATCTCCGCCGGTAATTACCTCCCTATTGCCAGTCATATTAGCACCGCCTTCTCAAATTTGCTAAATCTATTAAAGGTTATTTTGAATAATTCGCGAAATAAACTGAATAACCTTTAAAGCGAGGTGAATTTTAATGCCCGTAAAAAAAACTAAGAGTACTGTTGCTGATAAATCAAAACGCGGTCGCACAAAAAAAACTGCCGCTCAAACTAAATCGACTCGTGCCAAAATTGAAAACAACGAAAAAATTTTTGCGCTGGATATTGGAACTCGTAGCGTGATTGGGATTGTTGCCGAAAAAGAGCCAAGTGGATCTTTGAAAATAATTGCCACGCGCCGCGAAGAACATAAAACCCGCGCAATGCTTGACGGTCAAATTCACGACGTGCCGAAAGTTGCTGAAGTTATCGAGCAGGTAAGAAATGAACTTGCTGAAGAAATTGGTGAAGATTTAACAAGTGTTGCCGTAGCCGCCGCGGGGCGTGCGCTGTATACAATGACTGCTGAAGCTGAGATGGAAATTCACGGCGCAATTACGCTGGAAATTCAAAACAATTTGGAATTTGCCGGAGTTCAGCTCGCGCAGTCGAAACTTGCCGATTCTCAAGCCATTCCCAAACAGACAAGTTATTATTGCGTCGGTTTCAGCGTTATCAGTTACGAACTCGACGGGATTCAGTTAAAAAGTTTAATCGGTCAACGCGGTAAAACTGCAAAAGCGAAAGTTATTGCAACTTTCCTGCCGCGTCAAGTTATTGATTCAATGCAAGTTGCGCTGAGCTATTGCGGCTTGGAAATGCGCGCCCTGACATTGGAGCCAATCGCCGCTATTAATGTTTTAATTCCGCCGACAATGCGCCATTTAAATTTGGTTTTGGTGGATATCGGCGCGGGCACTTCCGATATTGCCATAACGAAAAACGGCTCTGTCATTGCCTACGGTATGGTGCCAATTGCAGGCGACGAAATTACAGAGGCGCTCAGTCAAAAATTCTTGCTGGATTTTAATATCGCCGAAGAAATTAAGCGCAAGGCGGCTAACGGCGAAAATGCAACGTTCACTGATATTTTAGGCAGCACGCACGAATTGACAGCGGAAGAAATTATCAACGCGGTTAATGATAGCATTATGCGTTTGGCGGCGGAAATTGCGCAGACGATTTTGGAACTTAACGGCAATGAGGCTCCGCAAGCTGTTATGTTGGTGGGCGGCGGCTCATTGACGCCCCATCTTCAAAAGTACGTTGCCCTTGCCCTAGATATGCCGGAATTGCGCGTTGGCGTCCGTAAGCCCGATTTTGTCGACGGCATTACAAGTATTCCAAAAGAACTGTGTATGCCCGATGCCGTAACGCCGCTGGGTATTTTGAAAATCGCCTCGATTAATAATTTGCATTTTTTGACTGTTTATATTAATGGCGATGAATACGCGCTGTTTCATTTTCAAAAGCTGACGATTCGCGACGCGCTTTTAAATGCCGGCATTCAGCTTAGAAAATTTAATGGCAAGCCAGGTTTGGCGCTCATGCTTACCATTGAAGGCGAGCGAAAATTTTTCCCTGGCAGTATGGGGACGGTTGCGACTCTTAAAATGAACGGCAAAGACGCTGACCTTGAGACGCCGCTTGAAGATAAATGCAAAATTCAAATTGAGCGCGGCACTAACGGCGAGCCTCCCACTTTGAAAATTGCTGACATTATGCCGGAAATTCCAAGTTTCAACGTGAAGATTAATGGCGATAATTTTAAAATCACCGCTAAGGTTATTATCAATGGCGAGGCGGCTTTACCCGACCAAATTTTGAAGGATGGCGACGATATTAAACTTTCACAAGCCAGCACAATCGGCGAGGTATTGAGAATTGCCGGATATTCGCCAACAGGTTTTAAACTGCATTATCAGCTGAATGGGCGCGATTTGCGGTACACCTGCACGCCGAAAATTCTAATGAACGATATGGACGCCAAAACTACTTTGCCGGTTCACGACGGCGACAGTATTGAATATTACGCAAATGATACGCCGCGCGTTTCCGATATTTTGAATTTGTCGGGCATTAATTCTTCGATAAAAATTTTTTATAGCGGTGAAGAATACGAAGTGCCGACCATTTCAAATATTGACTTGACCGTGAATAACCGCGCCGCGAATATGAACACGCTGATTATTGACGGCGCGCGCATAAGCTACAGAAAATCAGCTAAACAAGTTGCGACGGTGAGCGATGCGCTTTTGGCTGTGGATTTTAAACCGCCGCCCACTGACAGCCGCATGAGTTTTGAAATAAAAGTTAATGGCGTCCACGCGGATTTTGCCGAGCCTATGAAAAATGGTGATACACTTGAAGTTATTTTGAAGTCGCCCGACGGTACTGTTATTTCTTCGGCGAATAGCATTGAAATTCCGGCGAAACTTTCAGATATGCCGACCAATCAGGTTAATCGCGAGCCAAAATTGCGGCGGCAGCTTACCATTCAAGATTTTATCCGCAATGATTGAGGAGGACTTGGATTGAATTTTAGATTGAAAAAAAGTTTAGCGGCTATTTTTAGCGGTGGAATTTTAATTTTCGGCTCAAATGCATTGGCTGAAGAAATTCCTCTCGCGCAGAAAATTTTTGAAGAAACCGTTTTAAACGCGCCTCAAGATGCCCGCCTTTTTAATCAAAGCATTTTGCTTTTTGGCACGAATTTTCACGTTGATATTAGCGCTCAAGGCGTTCTGCGCGACGATTTGAGAATGAGCGGCAATATGACGTTTGAATATATTAACCCCGAGACAAACCGCGCGGCGGCTAATCAATTGCCTTTCTATGCAGAACAGGTCGGCAACAATCTGATTTTGTACGTCCAACGCGGCAGTAAGTGGCAGAAATTTTCTACGCCGAATTTTGATATTAACAGCTTGAAACAAAATATTAAAACTGTTGAGATTATCGGCGAAACCAATACGCAGAAAATTTTTAACGTGAAATTGAACGGCGCAAAATTGGCTGAAACTCTGCGCGAATATGACGACGAACAAGATACAACCTCGCTTTCAATGGAGGAAGTTATCGCGCAGAAAAAATTTTTGCACAATGCGACAGCCGCTCTTAGCGCAACAGATTTGATTTGCACTTGGACAATTGACCGGCAGACTAATGAAACTGTTTCAATCGCGCTGGATCTAACGCCGCTTGTCAAAGCTTACGCGAAAAATATTTTGGACGAAGCTGCTGCCGGTACCGTTGACGTTACTAACGAAGACAAGCTGTTGATGGATTCGATTATGCGTTACAGCGAATTTCATTTTCTGCTGAATTATGCGATTGACGACAAAAAAAATTTGACTCCGCCATCTGCCGCGCGCAAGGCTGAAGTCAATTATGATATTCTCGAAGATTTTTTTAAAACTATGACCGTTACAAATTAATTCGCACTGAAAAATTAATTTCAGCGTCTTCAATCTGTGAATTTTCCAGCTTAACATTTTTCATTATGGAAGATTTTAAGCGGCTCAAATAATTTTTAATAACGTCCGGCGTTTCAGCAGAGCCTTCAATCTCCAAGAAATTGCCGGACATTCTAATTTTTTGCAGGTGAATATTTTCATTGGTAACTTTGCCGATTTTCAGCAGCAGATTAAATTTTTCTGCGTTAACATTTTGCACAGTGCTCAAATTGTTTAAGCGTTTCATTTCAGCAATATTCGCGTCGAGATTTTCTTTGAGCGTTAAAATTTCGCTTTGAGAATTTAAATATTCCTGCGCCGATTCAAGCTGCGCGAGTGCCGAAAAATAATCGTGGCTAACTTTCGCCGAAATTCCTACAATCACCGCTAAAAATATTGCTGCCACTGCTTTTGAGATTTTTTTGAAATTCCAAACGCTGAATTGCGGTGTCAAAATGTTTGGCGTTTGCTTTTCACGAATAATTTCCGCCGCGAACACCGCGCGATTAAAGGGCGTTACTGCGCGCTCTGAATCGATTTCCGCGCTCGGCAATTCTGTTAAAGCACACAATTTCATTGAAAATTTTTGCCACGCCGAAATATATTCTTCGACGCTTGATTCAGGCAGAGCTTCCATCCAGATTTCGTCGCCGAATTTTATTGAAGTATACCGCGCTTTATTTCCAACGTGCGCCATTGCCCAAATTTTTACAGCTTCGGCAATTTCATCTGACGGCACATTTTTAAATTCTGTTTGGAAAGTCGCCGCTTCGCCTTCGCGCAGGCAAAGACCCATTCGCGCAGTTTTCCAGCCGCGTTTTTGGCAAACCTCAGAAATTTTCTTAGCAAGTTGTTCAATTGCAGTGGCGTTGCTGTCAACATCCAGCTCAAAATTAATTTCGGCAGTTTCAAGCGTATCAGTCAACCGCGCCAAAAATATCTTATCTTCGTCGAAATGCACGCCGATAATTTCGCTGTTATTTTCGCGAAAAAAATTAATAAGCCACATCTAAAATTATCCTCTAAAAATGCCGACCTATTTAAAATTTTTTATTCAATCTAAGCAATACTCGGGTAATTCGCACGCCGTCAACTTCTTCAACGTAAAAAGTATTGCCCTCGTACGACGCACTTTGACCAACGCGCGGCTCGCCTCCAATTTTATCACTGAGCCAGCCGCCAACCGTGTCAACATCTTCATCTCGAATTTCAATATCAAATTCATCTTCTAAATCCTCAAGCAACATTTTCGCGTCAATCGAATACAAATTATCTTCGCGCTTTTCGGATTTGGGGCGCTCTTCGTCAAATTCATCTTGAATATCGCCAACAAGTTTTTCAACAATATCTTCAATCGTCACCATTCCAGAAGTACCGCCGTATTCGTCAACAACTATTGCCAATTGCGAGCGATTTTTCTGCATCATCTTCAGCAAGACGCTAACATCCATACTTTCCGGCACGACAAAAACTTTACGCGCAAGTTTCGTCAAATTCGGCTTAAGCTGCTTATTTCCACTAAGCCGCCACGTAATTAAATCTTTGACATGCAAAAAACCAATGATATGATCTTTATCCTCGTTGCAAATCGGATAGCGCGTCATTTGTTCGTCCAGCATTATCTGTAGATTTTCCTCATAAGTTTTATTAGCATAAAGGCAAACCATATCGGTGCGCGGAACCATTATCTCGCGAGCACTCAATTCCGTGAAGTCAAAAACATTATCGACAAAATCAACTTCGGTATCGTCAACTAATCCTTGTTTGTGGCTCTCTTCCATTAAAAGACGAATTTCTTCAGGATTGTGAGCAACTTCACCTTCGCCTGAATGATTTAGTCCCAAATGTTTTGATACGAAAGTTGCCGTGACGTTCAGCATTATCACAAATGGATACATGACTTTCCAGAAAATTAACATTGGCAAGGCGATATTCAGCAAAATATTTTCAGTGCTTGCGATTGCCATTGACTTTGGCGTCAATTCGCCTAAAATTATATGCGCGGAAGTTATTAATGAAAAAGCCAATGCAAATGAAATTGTATGCTCAAGCGTCGCGCCTAAACCTAGCGAATGTGTTATTGGCGCAATTAATTCTGCCACGAAAGGCTCACCTACCCAGCCTAAGCCCAATGACGCTAAGGTTATTCCAAGTTGCGTAACGGATAAAGCTTCGTCGAGTTCGTCGGTTAATTTTTTAGCATAAACCGCGCGCTTATTGCCTTCTTGAATTAATGTTTCAAGTCTTGACGGGCGCATCTTCACGCAACAAAATTCCGCCGCTACAAAAAATCCATTCATTGCAATTAAAAATGCCACTAATAAAAATTGCAGTAATATAGGAACTACGTCCAAGAATTGAGACCTCCTAAAAAATTTTTGCCACTATAAAATTAATATCTGACGGTATATCGGCATTTCTTTCTTTTTGTAAAAAGCAAGAAACGCCAAGCAAAGAAAGAAAAACAAAAGTAGGATCGATCGTGAGAGATCAGACAAGAGTGATTAAAAAAATAATATACAGCCGCGCAAATTTTCAATCCTTGAAAATGGCGCGGGAGCGCGCGTCCCTGCGCGCTCTCTCTTATTTCATAGAAAGGAATATTTTTATGCAATTAATTCTCCCAAAATTAATTTTTAGTAAGCTTATGCGCGCCATCGTCGAATTTGATATGATTCAAAACAATGATAAAATTTTAATCGGTCTATCCGGCGGTAAAGATAGTTTACTTTTATCTTACGCCCTCGCTACCCTCAAACAGCGTATCAAAATAAATTTCAATTTAGCCGCTGTTACCATTAACCCCATGTTCAATGATAATTTTCAATGCGACGAACTAAAAAATTTCTGCGCGATTTTAAATATTCCCCATGAAATTCACAATGTCGATATCAACAGCGCCATCCTCTCGCGCAGTGATAAAAGCCCGTGTTTCACTTGCGCATACTTCCGCCGCGCCGCCATTAATCGCATTGCTAACAAAATTGGCGCCAATAAAGTCGCCTACGCCCACCACCTTGACGACGCCGTCGAAACTTTTTTTATGAGTCTGCTGTCTTCCGGTCAACTTACTACTTTCACCCCCAAAACTTTTCTTAGCCGCTCCAATATCACTGTGATCCGCCCGCTCGTTTATCTGCGCGAATTTCAAATCGAAAGTTTCGTAGCTAAAAATAATTTTAATGTGGTGAAGTCGCCCTGCCCTATCGACGGCAAAACTAATCGCCAAACTGTTAAAAATTTAATCGCCAACCTCAGCAAGGATTTCCCAGATCTATTTAATCACCTCGCCGCCGCTATGCGCGAAAGTTCCATTGGCGAATTGTGGAGCGCGCCCAAATCTTTAGCCGATATGCGCAAAACTTATTTCTCCTACGTCTCAAGTAATGCTATATTGGACAATTGAAATTTCTCGCTGCTGATTCAAATTTATCTGCGTGCCATCTTCCAGTCGCACTACCGGCAATGACGCAAAATCTTTCGGATAAAAAATAACCGTGCCTTTCCTGCCGTCTTTCAAAGTAATGTGCGAACCAATTAAATGATCTTTAATGCGCGTCACAAATGGAACGCAAACGTGCGGATCAAGCCTTGAAAATTGACTCTTGGCAAAAAGATTAATCGCGTCAAATGGCGTCTTCTTAACGTGACCAGGTCGCTCAGAAATTAACGCGTCATAAGCATCAGCAGCGGCGATTATTTTTGCAAAAAGGTGAGTATCCTTGCCGCGAATCCCGCTAGGAAAGCCCGAGCCGTTCATAAATTCGTGGTGCTGATATACTGCAGTGGGTATCGGCTCTTCAAATTTGTAATCTCGAACCATATTGCGCCCTATTTGGCAATGAGTTTTATAAAGTTGCAATTCTGTACCTTGAAAATCATCAACTGTTCGATGAAGAAATGTCGGCGGAAATTTAAATTTCCCAATGTCATGAAGAAAAGCCGCCGTGACAATCGTCCGAATATCAGCCCACTCAATTTCCATCCACTTAGCCATAATCCCAGCAAAAATCGCCACGCGCAGGCAATGCTGCGCCAAAGTATTATTCATGTGTCCCAAATTGAACAGATAATTAATCGAACCAGCTTCATCAGCCATCGGTAAAATCCGAGCGACTAAAAGTATTGTCGGCGATTTTATTTCTCCGCCAGTTCTCACTTCGTCAAAAATTTTCTTCGCCATCTTGTTAAGTTTCTCAAAACTGCGATTGAACGACGAATCTTTATTTTTCAGCGCGATAACTTGCTGATAAAGTTTGCTCATATCAAATTCGTCCTTCACGCAAACGCGGGGTATTTTCATATTTTTTAATATCGCTATATGTTTGTCGTTAATAACGGTATTTGCCAAAAGCAGCACAACAAAATCTGGATTAATGACGGTCTTGGCAAGTGTCATCCCTGGTTTTAGTGCTGCTACATCAATGTCTTTCAAAATAGCAGACCTCCTTTAAAAGTATTTTACAGTATAATTCAAATGATAAGAAATTACAAATCGAAAATTTTTCTTGACAATTTTAAGATTAGCGGCTATAATACGCCTTGTTTGAAACACTGTGGGGTTGTAGCTCAGTTGGTTAGAGTGCCTCGTTGACATCGAGGAGGTCACAGATTCGAGTTCTGTCAGCCCCACCAATTTTTTTTGCTCATTTAGCCCAGTTGGTAGAGCATTTCCGTCACATGGAAGGGGTCGGGGGTTCGAGTCCCTCAATGAGCACTGAAAATTTTATCGTTACTAACTCAAACAAATGTGTTATAATCACCAAAACTTTTAGAAAGTTGAGGTGATTTTTTTTTATGACGTATAATCGGATTTTCGCAATGGGCGATATTCACGGGCGCTTCGACAGGCTATCTTCTGTTTTCAACAAAATTAAATTCGACCCCGAACAAGATTTTATGGTACTTTTGGGCGATTACATTGATCGCGGCAATGAAAATCTGCACTGCCTGCAATGGGCAATGAAAATGAGCGAACTTAAAAATGTTGTGGCGTTGCGCGGCAATCACGAACAAATGATGTTGACTTTTTATTTGAAAAGAACTTTTGAATCGGCAATTTGGATACCGAACGGCGGCAATCGCACTAAAGCGGAAATGGACGAATGGATTAAAACAGATCCGGCATTTTTAAAACAGGCGCTGAATTTTATTAACAATCGCCCGCTGTATTATCAGATGTTCATTGACGGCAAGGAATATATTTTTGTACATGCCGGTTTAAAGCCTGGAGTGGCGATAGAAGAGCAGGAAATGGATTCTTTGCTATGGATACGCGAAGAATTTTACAACGGCTACTACGGCGACGCTGAAGTGATTTGCGGGCATACGCCGACGCCTTATCTTGGCGAAATTGAAGGGATTGAAGACCGCGACCCATATGTGCCGATTCGTTTGCCTAATAAAATTACTCTGATGGATACTGGCTCGTTTTTACCGCGCGGGCGCATTTCTTGCATTGATATTTTGAGCGGCGAGATTTGGCAAAGTAGTTAAGAAGGTGCTATTTATGTCGGTGAAAATTATTTTATCGGATATTGACGGGACATTTTTGACGGACGATAAACGCGTTACAGATCTGACAGCACGGGCGGCTAAAAATATTTTGGCTAAAGGTTTAAAATTCGCATTGGTTTCTGCGCGAATGCCGGAGGCTATTTACCCGATAACTGATGGGATTGGTTTGCCGCGAATACCGGTGATAAGTTATAGCGGCGCATTGGTTTTGACTGAAGCTGAAGAAATTTTGTACGACAAAAAAATGCCGCTGTCCGACACTAAAAACATTTTAGCGGAAATGAGCGCGCGCTGGTCAGATATAAGCGTAAATTATTACACCGGGCGGAAATGGTATGTGCGGGCGATAGATAAGCGAGTGCAGCGTGAAATAGACATAACGCAGGCGCAGGCGGAAATTGCAGATTTTGACGAATTGATTCGCGCAGGAATTTTACCGAACAAAATTTTAATAATGTGCGAGCCGCCAATTTGCAAGGAAATGGAGCGCGAATTACAGACATTTGCAAATTTGAATGTGGTGAGGTCAGCGCCGCATTTGTTGGAGATAATGGACAAAAGCGTCTCAAAGGCGACGGGTATTGAAATATTATTAAAACATTACGGTTTGACGGTTGACGAGGCGGTAGCATTTGGCGACAATTACAATGATGTTGAAATGTTGCAGTACATACCGCAGAGTGTAGCGATGGAAAACGCGCCGGACAAGATTAAGGAAATTGCAAATGCAGTGACAGAATCAAATGAAGACAGCGGCATATATCGCTATTTGGTTAAAATTGGAATAATAGACGCATAAAAAAGGCGCTCACGGATGAGCGCCATTGCCGCGCCGAGTCGCGTGATGCGACTCTTGCGCGGGAGTTTTCTTTCTTTGCTTTAGCGTTTCTTTCTTTGGTGTAAAAGAAAGAAATGCGTTTTTATTTATTATCTCTTAGTATTAATAATAGTCTCAAGCATTTCATCGGCAACGGTCATAATTTTTGAATTGGATTGGAAACCGCGCTGAGTAACGATCATATCAGCGAGTTCAGAGGCAAGTTCAACGTTGGACATTTCCAAAGACGATGGCGTCAATGAAAGACCAAGCGCGTCAACAGTTTTAATATTCGCAGTACCGGAGTTATTCGATTGTTGATAGAGGCTGGTACCAACCTTAGTCAAACCGGCGGAATTGACAAACTGCGCGACTGCAATTTGGGCTTCAGTGCGAAGAATACCATTTGAATAAGAGCCGGTAATAATACCTGCAGCGTCAATTTCAATGCTGGTTAAAATGCCATAAGCATTACCGTCGGAAGTTGCATAAACAGTAGTATTGCCCGCGTATTGAGTAGTATTATCAAAAGTGAATGAAGAAGTTGTTGGTGAAGCGCCATTACCATTTGAATAAACGGTATAAAGCGACGAACCTTGAGTAGCGGAGGCATTGTAAGTACCATCTTCATTATAATAAACATAAGTAGGAGCGCCATCAGCCGGATTGCCGCTTGCTTCGTCCATAACAACATTCAAATATCCGCTAATCGTCGAGCCGTCTGTTTCGCTGAATGAAAATTTATACGTGGGACCCGCTTTGCCTTCAGTCGGAGCCATATATACACGCCAGCGATTATCCCAAGACACTTGGTCGGGGTCAACTGTTTCTGTAGTGCCATCGCTCATTGTGACAACATAATTTGTTAAATTGCCTTCATCATCAGTTTCAACGTCCAAAGTTGTATAGTTAATATTGTTGCCTTCTTCGTCAACAACCCGCGCCATAGTCAAAGCGTCGGAAGTAATATTTTGATCATAACTTGAAGCGTCTTTATCAATGAGAACAGGCACGGCATGAGAATTACCTTCAGAGTCATAAATTGTCGCAATGGTTGTAATGGGTATACTGTGATTGCGCTGATAAAAACCACTGGTAACCTTTTGAGTAGAGCCGTCGCTCAAGGTTAAAGTCGCCGCAATGACATTAACGCCGTCAACATTAACCGAGTCAAAAATAGTCTCATTAACGCTGTACGTGCCTGAAGTTATCGTTTCTAGGTCGCCATTGGTATATTGCACTTTAACGGTATTACCCGCGTTATAGCTGATAGAATTTGGGTAAACGTGCGATTGATTCAGGCTGTCTCTTACTTCAATTTTAGTAATGGTTTCTTCCAGATTGGCGTTAACAATATCGGTTGAAACGCCCGTTAAAATTGCCGCGTCACCGGTTGCTATATCTGAAAAAGAACTGCCGAGTTGGAAAGTTGAACCAGGTGTAAAACCGTTTTCAGTAGCCGACGCCGTCAAGGTAACGGTTGAGCCATTTGATAAAGTGAAAGTAACATAAGTATCGTCAGTAAGAGTTTTAACATTTTCGTCAAGAGTATAATCGATGCGTTGAATGGTGTACTTTGTATCGTTAATGGTGACATTTGCCCCCGAACCGCTGTTTGCATAGCGAGTATTATGCGTGGGCGCCCAAGCTTCATTTGTTGTAGAGTCAGTAATGGTGCTAAGGTCAATAGTTTCAGTTGAGCCATCGGCTTTGGCGGTAATTGTTGCGGTCATAACGCGTTCGTCGTAAGTCATATAAAGAGCATCCATAACTCGAATTTCAGAAACAGTTCTAAATTCCAAAACTGAAGTAGGATCTGCAGTGCCGCCTCCCGCAGTATAGCTAATGCCTGTAACCATTGGCGAGGCAGAATTGACGTTGCCGGAATAATCAACATTAGTAGTTTGAGTGCCGCCCATGGTTTGCCCGCTACGAACAACAATATTTTCTGGAACAGCATTAGTATTCAATAAACCTTCAGTAGCATTCCAGCCTTGAACATAAAGACCGCTGCCAGGCAAAACGTAATTGCCATTTGTATCAAATTCAAACGCGCCGTCGCGAGAATAGTAATAATTATCGCCGTTCATTAAAACAAAAAGTCCATTGCCGTTTATAGTAACGTCTGTATTTTTACCGGTAGCCTGAGCCGAGCCATCTGTAAAGACCATATCAACACTGGCAACATTAGCGCCAAGACCAATTTGCTTAGGATTGATACCGCCAAGATTTGTACTCGGAGCAGAAGCGCCCGAAGATGTTTGCGAAAGCATATCAGAAAAAGTCACGCGGCTGGATTTGAAACCGATTGTGTTAATGTTTGCAATGTTGTTACCAATAACGTCCATTCGCGTTTGATGAGATTTTAATCCGGAAACTCCAGAAAACAGGGAACGCATCATAATAAATCACCTTTCTTTACTTTTTGTTCGACGAAATTTCAACCGCCGACGGGTCAGATTTCCTATGACGCTCCATGTCAAAAGTGCGAATTCCCTTCGACGAATTTTAACGTCTGACCTAGAATTTTTTTAGTTCCATTCATAAGATTTTTGTTAAGCTTACGCATAATATATCGAACTTTGCTTTTTTCAACTTAAACATTTTTTTCTTGCAATTTGTTTGCTACTGTGCTAAACTTCTTTGCGTTGAATTAAAACTGAGGAAAGGAGTGTCTGATTTGCCAAATATTAAATCCTCAAAAAAAAGCGTTAAGCTTGACGCAAAACGCCATGAACGCAACGTCGCCGAAAAAGTGCGTATGAAAAAAGCGCAAAAGCTCGTTATTGCTGCTATTGCTAAAAATGACGCTGCCGAAGCCAAAAAACTTCTTCCGGCTGCTCAAAAAGCAATTGACCAAGCGGCGGCAAATAATACAATTCATAAAAATGCGGCAGCCCGTAAAAAATCTAGGCTCGCCTCGAAAATTAATGCCATCTCCGCGTGATATCAACTTTCTTTTATAGTAAAAGAAAGTTACAAAGAAAAACGCGGCGCGGGTAGTTGCATCACGACAACTAGCGCGCCGCATAGCCGCCCGTCCTTGGGCGGCTTTTTTTATTCCGATGAATGAATTTTTAATGTGCGTTGTCAAAGTAATCTATTTTCATTGCACGCTTAACTCTGCGTAAAACTTCCGACGCCTTCGCCCGCGCCGCCTTCGTCCCAATTTCAAGCATTTTCATTACTTCGTCCGGACGATTCTCATATTCTGCGCGACGTCTACGAATGGGCGTTAATATTTCTTCCAAAACCTCAAGCAAATATTTTTTTACTTTAACGTCACCTAAGCCGCCACGTTGATATTGCTCCTTCATTTCAGCAACCGTAACCTTATCCGCGCAAAATGCGTCAAGATAAGTGAAAACTACATTGCCTTCAATGTGTCCAGGATCGCTTACCTTGATATGCAGCGGGTCGGTGTACATTTCTTTGACTTTCGCCGCCACTGTATCACTGTCGTCACTCAAATAAATGCAGTTGCCCAATGTCTTGCTCATTTTTGCCTTGCCGTCAATTCCAGGCAACCGGCGGCAGGTTTGATTTTGCGGCAGGAAAATATTTGGTTCAATTAAAACTTCACCGTAAAGTTCATTCATTTTGCGGACAATTTCGCGCGTTTGCTCCAACATTGGCGCCTGGTCCTCACCAACGGGAACAATATTTGCGTCAAAGGCTGTAATATCTGCCGCTTGGCTTACCGGATAACACAGAAAACCGGCGGGTATACTCGCTTCGAAATTTTTCTGCGCGATTTCGGCTTTAACGGTAGGATTTCGCTCAAGGCGCGCCACTGTCACCAAGTTCATATAGTAAGCCGTGAGCTCGAAAAGCTCGGAAACTTGCGATTGAATAAACATTGTCGATTTAGCGGGATCAAGTCCAACCGCAAGATAATCAAGAGCCACATTAAAAATATTTTCGCGTACCGTCGCCGGTGTTCCCGCATGGTCGGTTAAAGCTTGCGCGTCTGCTATCATTATAAAAATTTTGTCGTATTCGCCGGAATTTTGCAGTTTAACCCTTTCATTCAAACTTCCTACATAATGCCCCAAATGCAATTTGCCGGTCGGTCTGTCGCCTGTTAATATTATTTTCATCAATTTAACTCCTTATCCAAAATAATCTTCAATGCCGTCTAAAATTCCTTGCGCCGCTTTCTTGACGCCTTCTTCAGAATTTAAAAGTTTTTCTTCGTCAACATTTGAAATAAAGGCAAGCTCAATCAGCGTAGCGGGCATATCGGTATGACGCACGACGTAAAAAGTACAAGTTTTAGTGCCGCGACTTGGCGTCCGCAGTTGTTCACAAAGAGCCTTCCTAATAGCATCAGCCAACTTGTAAGATTTATTGCCGGTGCTCTGCGCGAAATAATATCCAGTGGTACCGCGCGCCGTTGGATTTGTAAAACTATCAGCGTGAATTGAAATGAAAATGTCAGCCTTAGCCTGATTCGCCACAGTGCAACGCGCCTGCAATTCTTCAATAGCGGAAGCTTTATCGCCTTTAGACGAAACTTGCTTATCAGTACGCCGCGTCATTACAACCTTTGCGCCTTCGTCTTTCAAAAGTTTCTCAAGCTCAAGCGCAATTCTAAGCGTAACAGATTTTTCAGTGACGCCGGTTGGTCCAATAGCGCCAGAATCGCCGCCACCGTGCCCCGCGTCTATGCAAATAATTTTGCCCTTCAAGCCAGTTATATTTTCCAAATCTTTGTCAAGCTCGCTCAAATTTTTATCGCCGCTGGAAATTTTTTCATCGGACTTATTATCTTTGTTGTCGGATTTTTTATCTTCTTGTTTGCTCGGTTTGCGGTCGTCTTCTTTGTAAGTATTTGGCGTTTCATTTTCAATTTTGTTGGTAAAAGGTTCGTCAATTTCTTTATCGTCTGTTTTCTTGGTATCGGTTTTTTTAGTTTCAGACTTTTTAGTTTCAGACTTTTTAGTTTCAGACTTTTTAGTTTCGGGCTCAGGCTCTGGTACGAAATTTGGATCTGTTAAATCGATAACAAATCTTTGCCCGCTCGGTCCGCCGCTCAGCCAGAATAAATTTGTAGCGGCAACTGTTTCAATAACTACGCGGACAGTCGTCGGGTCGTACTGCGCGACTTTGATCCTGCTCGCCGCCGAAGAATTTATCTCAATGTCTTTCTTCATTTTTTTAACGTCAATCCAAGTATTTTTGAAAGAAACAATCAGCCGCGAAGGATATTCTAAATAAGTTTCGGTATATTCAACTTGCCTGCTCATATCAACTACAATTCGCACTTTGCCAGGCGTTAAGCTGTACCGCAAATTTTTTACTTCAGTTTTGTTCGTCAAATCAGCCGCCTCACCTATCGAAGTCATTAACAAAAAAATGAGGAGACTCGCCAATATCTTCCTAACCACACAAAGCCCCCTCATCAAATTAAGTTTCATAAGAACCATAACGCTGTTCAAGTTTCTTGAATATCCAAGTTAAAAGCGCCGTCATTATCAAATAAAACGCTCCAGCTATTACAAACGGCGTCATATCAAATTCGCGTTGAACAATCGTTCGCGCCACTCGCAATAAATCATTCATTGCCAAAATATAAATCAGCGATGTATCTTTGACTAAATTTATTGTTTCGTTTGAAATTGGCGGCAAAACTACGCGCAGAACTTGCGGGAAAATTACATAGCGCATCATCTGCCAATGTTTTAAACCCAACGCTTTGGCTGCTTCATATTGTCCCTTCGGTATTGCTTGAATGCCTGCGCGAAAAATTTCAGCGAAATAAGCCGCATAGTTAAAGGTAAACGCAACCAGCGCCGCCGCAAAATCCGGAAGTCTAATTCCGACCATAGGCAACGCGAAATACACAAATAGCAGCTGTAACATTAAGGGAGTGCCGCGCATTATCCAGACGTAGAATTCCATTAAATATCTTAGCGGCGCGAAAGTTGAAATGCGCCCAAGTGCCGCCAAGCCGCCTATTGGCAAACTCAGTATTAATGTTGTCAAAAAAATTGTTAGTGTGACTTCTGCCCCTTGCAAAATCAGGAGCGTCATATTTAAAAATTTTTCCATTGATTAATTCTTAGCTTTAATTAAATTTGTCCCAAACCATTGCTCGGAAATTTTCGCCGCTGTGCCGTCAGTAACCATTTCGTCAAAAACTTTTTGCACCTTGACGCGCAGCTCAGT
This sequence comes from uncultured Selenomonadaceae bacterium, assembly GCA_905234505.1. Lineage (GTDB taxonomy): Bacteria > Bacillota > Negativicutes > Selenomonadales > Selenomonadaceae > Quinella. The sequence goes on along the minus strand of CAJOIA010000006.1, from coordinate 5,985 downwards.
ATTTTCTTTAGCAAAGGCAATTCCAAATTCGCTGGTAGGTCCAACGGTCACGTTGAGCGCTTCAAATTTGCCTTCCTGCTTAGATATATTATAAAGCCCAACAATTTCATCGCAAACGAGCACGTCAATTCTGCCATTTTCCAAATCCATAAATGCGCTGATATAATCGCCATAAGTTTTAAATTCATTCAAGCTGCCCAAAAGCGAATCATTACCCATTATGTAAGCTTCAGCAGTCGAGCCAGATTGAGTACCAACATTTTTATCAGCTAAATCATTTTCGCTTTGAATACCGAAATTTTCACCTGCGCGAACAAAAACAATTTGGCGATTATCCATGTAAGGATCACTGAAAAGCATATTTTCTTGACGTTCGGGCGTAATGTCTAAACCATTCCAAAGAATATCAATTCTTCCGGATTTCAATTCAGCCTCTTTGCTGTTCCAATCGATAGCTTTAAATTCAACTTCGCTGCCAAGCCGTTTAGCCGCCTCTTTCGCCAAATCTACGTCAAAGCCGACAATCTGATTATTTTCATCCCTGAAACCCATCGGCGGATATTCATCGTCTAGTCCAATCACAATTTTTTTGTTTTCATCAGAACCCGATGAACTGCCAGAATCGCCGCCGCAACCAGCTAAAACCATTGACACAAGTAATAGTGCCATCAAAAAAATTTTCTTCACTGTCCACAACGCCCTTTCGTTTATGAAAATTATTTGTAAAATATCGCGGTAATATTCGGCGCGCCAATTAATTATTCCTGCAAAAATAAAGCGTGACATTGATTAAATAAAAAGTTAAAATCTCCCCGAGAATTTTTTTGGGAGGTTTTTTTATGGATTTTTTTCACCAACTGATTCAGCAGCTGATTAACGGCATCAGTTTGGGTAGCATTTACGCGCTAATCGCGCTGGGGTACACAATGATTTATGGAATTATCAAGCTGATTAATTTTGCACACGGCGATATTTATATGGTTGGTGCGTATTTGGGATTTTTCGGCGTAACTGAGGCGGGCTTACCAATTTTGCCCGCACTTTTAATTTCAATGCTCGTTACCGGCTGTCTTGGTATGGTGGTCGAAAAATTAGCTTATAAACCGCTTCGCCACGCACCACGCATTTCAATTTTAATCACGGCAATTGGCGTATCATTTTTCCTGGAATATACCGGAATGTATTTTGTAACTCCGACGCCGCGAACTTTCCCCGACGTTATCGGAAATATTTCATTCAACGCGGGCGGATTCATAATCAACGGGCAACAAGTTTTAATTTTCGCGATAACGATAATTTTAATGGCGCTTTTAACGTACATTGTACAAAAAACAAAATTGGGCAAGGCAATGCGAGCGGCAAGTTTCGACACAGAAACGGCACAATTAATGGGAATTGATTCGGACAGAGTAATTTCAATGACATTTTTTATTGGCTCAAGTTTAGCTGCGGCGGCGGGCGTTTTGGTCGGCGTCTATTACAATACAATCGACCCGCTTATGGGAATAATGCCAGGCTTAAAAGCATTTGTGGCGGCAGTTTTGGGCGGAATTGGAATTTTGCCAGGCGCGGTAGTTGGCGGAATAATTTTGGGCGTGATTGAAGCACTTGTCGCCGGCTTTTTATCGTCAACCTTCAGAGACGCGGCGGCTTTTGCAATTTTAATTTTGGTTCTGTTGGTGAAACCTGCGGGCTTATTCGGCAAAAATACCAACGAAAAAGTTTAGTGATAAGTGATATGAATTTTGCACTTGTCACTAAAAAACTACTGAAAGGAGTTCTCTTAATTGAATTCAGTTAGACGAAGAGATTTAACAATGCTGATAATCGGGCTGGCAATTTTCGGCGTGATACAAGGAATGATAAGCGGCGGAATGATCGGCGCGTTTTGGCAGCTGAACATAATTTTAATTTGCGTAAATGTGATAATGGCGGTGAGTTTGAATTTAATCAACGGCTACACAGGACAATTTTCAATCGGTCACGCGGGATTTATGGCGGTTGGTTCGTACGTTGGAGTTGTGGCAACGACGAATTTTCATTTGCCGTTTATCGTAGCGTTAATTTTGGGCGCAATTTGCGCAGGAATTTTAGGATTTTTAATTGGTTTACCGACGCTGAGATTGCGCGGCGATTATCTTGCAATTGCAACTTTGGGCTTGGGCGAAATTATCAGGATTGTTATCATGAATATTGAGTACGTCGGCGGCGCGGCTGGTTTTAAAGGTATTCCGCACTTGACAAATTTTGCTTGGGTTTATTTCGCAATGTTGATAACTTTGTTCTTCATAAAAAATTTTGTAAACAGTTCGCACGGGCGGGCTTGCATAGCAATTCGCGAAAATGAAATTGCGGCGGAGGCTATGGGCGTTAATACCACGAAATATAAAGTTATGGCGTTTACAATCGGCGCGGCGTTTGCCGGAATTGCGGGCGGATTATTCGCTCACCAATTTTATTTAATCAGCCCGAACTCATTTACATTTTTAGCGTCATTCAATTATTTGATAATGGTAGTATTGGGCGGAATGGGCTCAATCACCGGCTCAATCGCGGGTGCGTTCGTTGTAACTTTTATTTCAGCGGCGCTTGCCTCATTTCCGGAAGCCAGAATGATAATTTACGCGCTGGCATTAATCCTGCTGATGTTCTACCGCCCGCAAGGTTTATTCGGCTACATGGAAATTACAAACTTTGCGCCGGTTAAAAAAATTTTAGACAAAATTTCAAGAAAGGCGGCTTAATTATGGCAGTTAAAGCATTGATTTTCGGTACAGATGATTTGTATCCTGCGTTGCGACAATATTACGATTTGGAAGATCGAATTGGAAATTTGGAAATTGTAGGTTATGCTGTAATTGAAGATAATAAGATTAATTTCCACAACAAAAACGGGGGGTGATATTGGTTTTCAATTAGCAATAGTTTCGTCTACAAATAATTTTTATCACAGAATGAAATTGGCTGAAAAACTCGGCGTTGCACGTAAAAATATTATTGACGGGCGTGCTTTCAAGATTCCTAATTTAGATCTTCAGCGTCTGTTGAATGAGGGTGTTGCTTATGGCGTTTTTGAGCAGACTCAAGCTTTTGGAGATCTTACTTTTGCAATATATCCGCGCATTTATCGATTTAAAAATAGTCCGTCGCGTGTTATCATTGGCAAAAAAAGCTACATCAACGAAGATGCAATTTTTGAAGGGGCGGGCATTTTGTCTGTTGGGCATTTTTCGTCTATTGCCTGGAAAATTATTTTTGAATTTGGGCTGAATTACGATCACAATCACCACAATGTTGGTTCATATGGCTTGACTCATTTTGATTGGAATTATCCGCGAGAATTTTTACTGCCTCAAATTTTTTACAGGATTGACATTGGCAGCGATGTTTGGATTGGGCGCGGCAGTATTTTAAAGAATACAAATCCTGAAAAGCCGCTTATTATTGGCGACGGTGCGATTATTGCGTCGGATAGCGTTGTGGTTAAAAATGTTCCGCCATATGCGATTGTTGGCGGCAATCCTGCGCGAATTATCAAATATAGATTTTCCGATAAAATAATTGAATCGTTGTTAAGAATCCGCTGGTGGGACTGGGATATTGATAAAATCTATGAGAACTTTAAATATTTTAATCGCGTCGAAGAATTTGTTTCGATGCACGACAAGGGAGTTTAATTTATGGCAGAAAATAAACCGTTGCTGAAGGCGGAAGATGTTTCTGAAGTATTCGGCGGCTTGAAGGCGGTTGCAGATTTTAATTTTTACATAAACAGGGGCGAGCTGATTGGTTTAATCGGACCGAACGGCGCGGGCAAAACTACGATTTTTAATTTAATAACCGGCGTGTACGTACCAACGACGGGCGATATTAAATTGGATGGTGAATCGATTGTTGGACAGAAGCCCTACGAAATTACACAGCGCGGGATTGCTCGAACTTTTCAAAATATCCGGCTGTTCAGTGAGCTCAGCGTGCTTGACAATGTTAAAATTGCGTATCATTGCCACGTAAAATATGGCTTGATTGAAACAGTTTTGCGAATGGGCAGATATTTTACTGAGGAAGATGAAATTACGGCGGAAAGTTTGAAGTTGTTGAAGATTTTTAAGCTTGAGGAACACGCCTATGAAGTTGCAAAAAATTTACCGTACGGCGCGCAGAGGCGATTGGAAATAGCGCGGGCATTGGCGGCTAAACCGAAACTTTTATTGCTGGACGAACCGGCGGCGGGTATGAATCCTCAGGAAACTCACGAGCTTATGGAAATGATACGCTGGATTAGAAAACAATTCGGCTTAACTGTTTTGCTGATTGAGCACGATATGAGCTTGGTTATGGGAATTTGCGAAAGAATTTACGTGTTGGAATATGGAATGATAATTGCCGAAGGTACGCCCACTGAAATTCAGAACAACCCTGAAGTTATTCGTGCGTATCTCGGAACGGAAGCAATGAACTAGTATCAACTTTCTTTTGGAGAGCAAATGCTCTTACTCATTGCATTTGCAAGAAAGTAGCAAAGAAAAAAGCTCGCGCCGACATCCTGTTGGCGTCTCTGTTGTAATTAGGAGACTTAACGATGAATATAAAAAATGTAATTGACGTTGCAGAAAAAATTATCGCCGGCGAAAGATTAACCGCCGCTGATAATCTCGATTTTTTATTAAATGAGCCGCTTGAAAAAATTCAACACGGCGCTCACATTATCCAAAAAAAATTTTGCGGCAACCACATCGACCTTTGCACAATTATTAACGGCAAAAGCGGACGCTGCGGCGAAAATTGCAAATACTGCGCGCAATCCGCAGCCCACCACACCGGCGTCGCTGAATATGAATTTATGTCCGCTGAAAAAATTCTCGCCGTGGCACGTATGAATGAAAAAGCCGGCGTCAACAGATTTTCAATTGTAACCAGCGGGCGCGCCTTAACTGGCAAAGATTTTGACAAGGCGATTGACGCTTATAAACTCCTGCGCGAAAATCTTAAAATTGATTTATGCGCGTCGCACGGAATTTTAACAGCCGAACAATTTAAACGCTTGCGCACAACCGGCGTCACTAGTTACCACCACAACATTGAAACTTCGCGCAGATTTTTTCCGCAAATTTGCACCAGCCACACTTATGACGACCGCATTAATACAATCAAACTCGCGCAGGCGGCTGGATTTTGCGTATGCTCGGGCGGGATTATCGGTATGGGCGAAACTTGGCAAGACCGAATTGATATGGCGCTGGAACTTGCCGCATTAAATATTCAATCTATCCCGATTAACGCGTTGATGCCGGTTAAAGGTACGCCGCTTGAAAATCAAAAACAACTTGAAGCCGAGGAGATTTTACGCACAATCGCCATCTTCAGATTTATAAATCCGACTGCGAATATTCGACTTGCCGCCGGCAGAAAACTTTTGCCGGATTTTGGCGCGGGCGCTCTACTAAATGGCGCGTCGGCTTCCATTACCGGAAATATGCTCACAACGAGCGGCACGACCATTCAAGGCGATATGGAACTTTTGAAAAAACTGGGATTGACCAATCAGTGAAGGAGTTTTGCTATGTCAATGCTCGATATTAACGATATAAATGTTTATTACGGCGCGATTCACGCTATTAAGGGCGTCAGCTTAACCGTCAACGAAGGCGAAATTGTGACGCTGATTGGCGCGAATGGTGCGGGTAAATCAACCACGCTCCGCACGATTAGCGGCTTGCTCAAACCAAAAACCGGAACGATTAAATTTCTTGGCAAGGATATTGCCGGTATGCCCGCGAATAAAATTGTGCGCGAAGGAATTTCGCAAGTTCCCGAAGGACGCAAGATTTTTGCCGAAATGACTGTTATGGAAAATCTGGAACTCGGCGCGTTTATTCGTGACGACAAAGACGGTATCGCGCAGGATTTGAAAATGGTATTCGGCAGATTCCCACGTCTTGAAGAACGCAAATTGCAAATGGCAGGAACTTTATCCGGCGGCGA
>CAJOIA010000005.1 GCA_905234505.1 uncultured Selenomonadaceae bacterium | reverse complement strand
GGCGACAATTCACGTAGAAATATTCAATCGCGGCACGAGCGAATTATTATCAGCAGGACGGGCTTTGAAGAAGGGCAAAATTTTAGGTTTCCTTGCAGATCAAGATGGCGGACCAGGCGGCGCATTTATAAATTTTCTTGGTAAAATTGCGTCAACACCAATGGGACCGGCTGTCTTTTCCAAAAAATTCAATTCGCCGGTTTTGCCCGCGTTTATAATTCGTCAGCCGAACGGGCGGCACTTGGTTAAAATTTTTGAAGTTATGCACTTTGAAGATACCGGCGACGCGGACGGCGATTTGTTCAGATTTACCGAAAAAATGACGCGGATTTTGGAGCAGGTTATTCGCGAAAATCCTACTCAGTGGCTGTGGTTTCAAAAGCGCTGGAATACGCCGCCCGAAATGCGCAAAGTCAAGAGAGGGAAAAGTGAATAGTGAATAGTGGGTAGTGATTTTTACACCAACCACTAACCACCAATCACTAACCACTAAACAAGGAGATAGGATGGACAGCAAAGTTAAAATACTACTTGGAATAATCGGCGTGCTGTTCGTCGGGCTTGTGATTTGGGTTGTAATGAATACGCCCGATGAGCCGCCGCCTATTACAAAAATTGAGCCGCCCAAAATTATGGAATATGAAGGCAATACAATTATCGAGGAACAAAACGGCGTTAAACTTTATGAGCTCAGTGCAGGCAAAATGATTATCGACGTGGAAACTCAAAATGCAACTTTTGAAAATCTCGACGGCAAATTTTATCAGCCGAGCGGCAGATTTTTTCAGCTAACGGCAAAGAAAGGCAATTACAATCATCAAAGCGGCGATATTCACGTTGAAGGCGAGGTTGTCGTTACTGACAGCGAAGGCGCAAAACTTACCGGCAATGAACTTGATTTTGTTGGTGCCGACCAGATTTTAATTGCAACGGGCGATGTTAAAATTTTCAAAGACGATATGCGGGCTTACGGCAATACTGCAGAGGCTTGGAACGGCTTAAGGCACTTTAAATTGAAAGGCAACGCTCGAATTGTTAAGGGCGTCAAAGATTCGGAGGGCGAATAATATGAATTGGAAAAAATTATTAGCGGCAACCTGCGCGACGTTTTTAATAAGTTCGACGGCATTATCAGCGGGCAAAGAAGATTCACTTTCCGAACTCAAAGCTGAAGAAATTGATTACGACATGGACACTGAAATTTTGCAGGCAACCGGCAAAGTAGAAGTCAAACATTCCGTGCAACAGCAAAACGCCGCCGCTGATATACCTTCCGAAGTCAACGCTGATACTGTCGATTACGATATGAAAACCGGCGTTGTCACGGCTACCGGAAATGTTTTGCTAAAATACGGCGCTGACAGAGCAACCGGCGGGCGCGCTACGTACAATACAAATACGCAAGAGGCTTATCTTACTGGTGATGTCATTGTTAATCGCGGCGATTTACGAATTACCTGCGACGCTTTGAGTAATGACGGGCGCGGGCATATGCAGGCTGATGGAAATGTGCGCGGCGTGCAAACCGTTCCGCCAGATGCAAGAAATCCGCGCGGCGATACTCGAACTTTCACCGGCGACCACGTTGATTATTACCCCGAAGAAAAAAAGCATGTCATAGTTCCAGGCGGCGGCTTATTCACCAACAACGACGGCAAATTTACTGCTGACCAAATGGAAGGCTGGATTGACGACGAATATTATATTGGTATTGGCAATGTGCATATTGTGAATCCTCCGCGCGAATTGGAAGCTGGCGGCGACCGCATTGATTATTACGCTACTGAAAACGGCAAGGCTGTTTTAACCGGCAATGCTTGGGCAGTTCAGCAAAATAATACTATGCGCGGCAACCGCTTAACTGTTTATTTGACTGACGATAAAAATAATCCTGCGCCTATGACTGCGCCGAAAAATCAAGCTCTGCCACATGAACTTTTGACTAATGAGCCGTTTAAAAAATGATATGAATATCGAAGCTAGAAATTTAGTTAAGGCTTTCAAAAAGCGCGTGGTTGTCAATAATGTTTCGTTGCGCGTTGAGAAAGGTGAGATTGTCGGCTTGCTCGGTCCGAATGGCGCGGGCAAAACCACTTCTTTTTATATGATTGTTGGTTTAGAGCATCCTGATTCCGGCGAAGTTTTTGTGTCGGACGTGAATATTTCTCATTTGCCCATGTATCGTCGCGCAGAACTCGGCATAAGCTATCTTACACAAGAAGCGTCAATTTTTCGCAAGCTGACTGTGGAGCAAAATATTATGGCGATATTGGAGACTTTGGATATTTCGCGCGACACGGCAAAACAGCGGCTTGAAGGTTTGCTGAAAGAATTTAATATTATGCATGTGCGTGAGCGCAAGGGTACTGAACTTTCGGGCGGCGAGCGGCGGCGCGTAGAAATTGCGCGGTGTCTTGCATTAGAGCCGCAATTTATTTTACTTGACGAGCCTTTTGCTGGCGTTGACCCACTGGCGGTTGCTGATATTCAGACGATTATTAAATATCTGCGCGAGCGTGGAATGGGAATTTTGATAACTGACCATAACGTCCGCGAAACGCTGAATATTGTTGACCGCGCGTATATTTTGAACGCGGGCAGAATTTTGCTTGAGGGCAGCGCGAATGAAATTGCCGATAGTCCTGTTGCCAAAAAATTTTATCTTGGCGATAATTTTAAACTTTAAGGGGGAAATTTTATGAAAGTTAGAGTTTGCAGCGCGTTTAATGACGAAAAACTTGAAAGAAAAATTCAGCAAGCCATTGACGAAAATTCAGAGGCTGGCTTGAAACTTAAAAATATTTCTTATTCGACTTCGGCAGTTTCGCCAGTTGACCATATTAAACTTGACAGCAAAACCATTGAAAATTGTTTTTTGAAATCGGCGGTTTTGATTTTCGACAGGTAAAAAATAATTTTCTGATAGGGAGCGGCTTTTATTGCGCATCAGAATTTTAGATTTATATATTTTTCGCGAAGTTGTAATGGCGGCGATATTTGGAATTTGCGCATTTTCGGCGGTATTTATCGGCTCGGGAACTTTATTCAGAATCGCAAAGTACATTACCGATTATGGCGCGTCAATTTCGTCTGTCCTAAAAATTTTCGTGTATGGTTTGCCGTCAATAATAATGTGGACTTTTCCAATGTCAATGTTGTTGGCAACGCTTTTAACTTTCGGGCGACTGTCGAGTTCTAGCGAAATTACTGCAATGAAATCTTGCGGGATAAGTTTCGGAAGAATCGCCGCGCCTGCAATTTTTTTAGGGCTTATTGTAAGTATCTGCGCGATTTTATTTAATGAGCACGTTGTCCCTTGGGCAAATACCTCTTATAACAACGTAGTTTATTTTGAAATTCAAGGCAACACCGAGCTTAAATCACAGGAACATATTATCGTCAAAGAAATTCAAAGTGACAAACTGCAGCGGTTAGTTTATGCGCGGGAATTTAACGCGGGCAATGAAACTTTAACCGGAGTGACGATGCAAGAATTTGATGACGAAGGCAGACTTACGCACGTTGAAAATGCAACTTACGCCGAATGGAAAGATGACGTTTGGATTATGCACGACGGCACGATTTATGATATTTCGGACGCCGACAGAACGCGGACAATGCGTTTTTCAACTCAAGTTTTGCCAGTTAAAGCAAGCCCGCGTCAAATTGTTCGTGAGCAGAAGCGCCCCGAAGAATTGACAATGAAGGAACTGCAAGCGCAAATTGAAATTATGAAGACGCAATACGTCAACACGGCGAAGTTGGAAACTGAACTTTATCAGCGAATAACTGTGCCAATGGCGAGTTTGATTTTCGCGCTAATTGGCGTTCCGCTTGGTTTGCAACCAACGAGAAATTCTTCCTCAATGGGTTTTGCGTTCAGCGTCATAATAATTTTTATTTATTATGCGGTAATGACTTTATCAAATGCATTGGCGCGCGGCGGGATTGTACCGCCGTTTTATGCTGTGTGGATACCAAATGTAATTGGACTGATTTTCGGAGCAATATTAATTCGTCGGGCTTCGCGGTGAAAGTGAAATGTGATATGTGAAAAGCACATATCAATTATCACATAACAAGGAGGAAAATATTTTGAGGTTTAGCGATATGATGAATTTGAAAAAATTTCACTTTGTTGGTATTGGCGGCGCGGGTATGAGTGCGCTTGCGAAAATTTTAATTGAATCCGGCTATGAAGTTACCGGCTCTGACTGCGCTGATTCTGCAACTGTGCAAATGCTGAAAAATCTTGGCGCGAAAATTTTTATTGGTCACGACTGCGCGAATATTGGTGACGTTGAAGCGATTGTTTGTTCTTCAGCAATTCATAATGATAATCCGGAAATTTTAAGAGCGGCTGAATTAAAAATTCCAAGACTGCACCGCTCCGATATTAACGCTATGCTTTTGAATTCCAAAAAAGGTATCGCGGTTGCTGGCGCGCATGGCAAAACTACAACCACCTCAATGATTGGCTTTGTGCTTTTTAATGCGGGCGTTGACCCCACAATTATAATTGGCGGCGAATCGGTTGATTTAGGCACAGGTGCGATTTTGGGCAAAGGCGATTATCTTGTTTCTGAAGCTGACGAAAGCGACGGCTCATTTATAAAGCTCAAGCCTTCTATTGCAGTTGTCACGAATGTTGAAGACGATCACCTGGATTATTACGGCACGGTTCAGCGAATCCGCGAGGCTTTTAAAATTTTCATTGAGAATATTAATCCTGAAAGCGGCGTTGCTGTGCTTTGTTTTGACAATGAAAATCTGCGCGAAATGGCTGCGACAATTGACCGAAAAATAATTTCCTACGCGATTGACAATGACGCCGATTTTACTGCTAAAAACATTCAGGCGAGCATTGAAGGCGTTAGCTTTGACGTTATTCACGGCGATAAGATTTTGGGCAGGGTTCAACTGGCAATACACGGGCGGCACAACGTTTTAAACGCACTGGCGACTATTGCAACGGCTATGAATATTGGCGTTGATTTTGCGAAGATTGCCGATGGTTTGAGCAAATTTCACGGAGCCAAGCGGCGTTTTCAAACTAAGGGCAACGTCAGAAATATTTGGATTGTTGATGATTATGGACATCACCCGACTGAAATTGCGGCAACATTGAAGGCGGCGCGTGAAACTAATCCGCGAAGAATTATTTGCGTATTTCAGCCGCACAGGTACACTCGCACGCAACTTTTGCTCAATGAATTTGGCGGAGCGTTTGCCGGTGCTGATTTACTTGTGCTTACTGATATTTATTCTGCTGGTGAAGATAAAATTGCTGGAATTAGCGGCGAATCTATTTTAGAGCAAGTTTTAGCGACAACTAATCAAGCGGTTTCGTACATTCCCGACCGCGAAAAAATTGCTGAGTATCTGCTTGACAATGTGACGCCTGGCGATTTAGTTATAACAATGGGTGCGGGCGATATTTATAAAACTGCCGATGAACTCATTGAACTTTTGAAAAAGCAGCGGCAGAATTGTAAAATTGTCGTGGTAATGGGCGGCTCTTCCACTGAAGCTGAAGTTTCGCGCAGAACTGGCAAGGCGATTTTGGACGCGCTCCTTTCAAAAAATTATAACGCCGAGCCGCTTGAATTGAAGCCTCAAACTTTCGCGGCTGACATTAAACTTTCAAATTGCGGTATCGTTTTCAATGCAGTTCATGGTTTCTACGGCGAAGATGGGCAACTTCAAGGAACGCTTGATATGTTGAAAATTCCCTATACCGGCTCAAATGTGCTTGCCGCCGCTTTGACTATGGATAAAACTATGACAAAGCGCGTTTTAACTTCTGCCGGAATTGCTACGCCGAAATTTGCAGTTTTTCGCGCAGTTGACAAAGATAAAAATTTGGCTAAAACTATTGAAGAAAAATTTGGTTTGCCGGTGGTTATCAAAGCGCCTTCGCAGGGCTCGAGCATAGGCGTTGAAATTGTTGAAAATGCTGAGGATATTCAGGCGGCGATTGAAAATAGTTTTAAGTACGGCGACGAAATTTTAGTTGAAGAATTTATCAGCGGGCGAGAATTGACGGTAGCGGTTTTCGGCAATGAAGACAAAGCTAAGGCGTTGCCGATTATTGAAATTACCACGACGACCGGACGCTACGATTACGAAACTAAGTATAAAAAAGGCGCGTCAACTCATATTTGTCCCGCTGAAATTTCCGATGAATTGACCGAAAAAGTTCAAGCATTGGCGATTAGTGCGTTTAAAATTTGCAAATGCGCAGGCGTGGCTCGTGTGGATATGATGTTGTCGGCGGAAAATATTCCTTACGTTATTGAAATAAATTCAGTGCCAGGAATGACAGAAACCTCTCTTGTACCAGATGCAGCGCGGGCGGCGGGCATTGAATTTCCGGAGCTTTGCGAAAAGATTTTGACGCTGGCGGGCTTTTGATTTTAGTGAATAGTGAATAGTGAATAGTGACTAGAAAAAAATCACTAGCCACTAACCCCTAATCACTAATCACTAAAAAAACCGGAGGTTTTTTAATGGCTAAAGTTAAACGGCGGCGCAGTGGACGGCGGCTTTTCAAAGGCTTTGTTTTTCTGGCAATATGCGGCGTAATTCTCGGCTTTTTAGTTTACGTGCCGATTTTTACTTTGACGCATATAAAATTAATCGGCGCGGAAAGGCTGACTGTCGAAGATGTTTTAAAGATTGGCAATATCTATATTGGCGAGCCGCTCTTTCAGCTGGAAACCGACGCAGTTACAGGTCGCCTGTTAAAAGATTTGCGAATTGAAGAAGCCACCGTGCGACGGATTGTGCCAAATGCGCTTGAAATTAAAATTAAGGAGCGGCGGGCGCTTGCTACTATTGTCTGTGATTACGGCTATCTTGACCTTGACAAAAACGGAAAAATTATCGACAGCTATAAAAATCTGCGCGAAATGAAAATACCGATGATAACCGGCGCAAGCGTGCAGGATAAATATATTGGCGATGATGTTGACGACGAACTAGTTAAAAAGATTTTAGATCTGCTGGATAAATTTAACACGGCGTCGCTGAATAAACTTTCTGAAGTGGCGATAATCAAGGAAGATTACATTGTTGCATACACGGCAACTGAATATCCTGTTCAAATTCGCATTGGAGATTTTGAGCGCCTTGACGAAAAAGTTCATTTGATAGAAAATTTTCTGCGCGACTTGGATAAAAACCCAAATAATGTTGAATACGCTGATTTTAGCTATACTGCGCCATATATAAAAATTGCGAGGTAAACTTATGGAAAAACTCCGGCGAATTTTCGGCGAAGGTTGGTCAATAACTTTCGTGTGCGTAATTGTCGGTTTTATTTTGTCAATAGAATTTCGGCAGAAAGATACAAATGAAGAAAATGACTACGCCGCGACGAAAAAAATTATAACCGATTTGAAATTGAAAGCGTGCCTGTTGCCGCTCGAAGGTCAAGGCGTAATTGTTAAAATGGACGATAGCACTCGCGCAGTCAGTATTGGCGAAAATCCAAATTTGTATGTGATCCACGACGAAGATATTTTGCGCGTGATAAATGAGCTTAAAGCGGCGGGTGCGGAAGCTATTTCAATCAACGGTCAAAGATTAACCGCCACCAGTGAAATTCGCTGCGCCGGTCCGACTTTGTCTGTTAATAATGTTCGCTCTGCTCCGCCATATGAAATTAGCGCAATTGGCGACAAAAAGACGCTGGAAAATTCCTTGAAAATGCGCGGCGGCGTCAAAGATACGCTAAGCGTTTGGGGCATTCAGCTTGAAATTGCAACTTCAGACGAAATTTATATTCCACCTTATGATGGCTCATTTCACCACGTCTTTGCAAAGGTTGTTATTAAAAAATGAAAGCGTTAATCGGTTTAGTGGTCGGAATAATTTTTGGCTACCCGTCGAATATTTCAGCTGATACAAAAATTTTCGCAGTAATATTAATGGCGGCGCTTGATTCCATATTGGGCGGTTTCTGCGCGAAATTTGAATCAAGATTCAGTGACGCGGTATTAATCACTGGCTTTTTAATAAATAGCGTGTTCGGATTGATATTAATTTTTATCGGAAATATTTTTGAAATCGAACTGTATTACATAACGCTACTGGTTTTGGGGCTGCGCATTTTTAAAAATCTCTCAGCACTGAAAGAACGTTTACTGAAAAATTACTGTGGTTGAAACTTTTTTTAGTTGCTATAGCAAAAATTATTTTTTTATAGTAAAATGTTACGAGTATACTTACTTTAAATTTGTTAAAAATCTCGAAAATAAATAATGATGTGGGGGAAATGCATGTGTGGGAACCAGAAGAGACCAGTTTAGATCAGCTGGCAAAAATCAAAGTAATTGGGGTAGGCGGCGGCGGCTCAAATGCTGTCAATAGAATGATTTCACTCGGGCTTGAGGGAGTGGAATTTATCGCTATTAATACCGATGCTCAAGCTTTGCTAAATTCAATAGCGCCCAAACGTATGAGAATTGGCGAGAAATTGACTAAGGGACTTGGAGCGGGCGCGCGTCCCGAAGTTGGCGAAAAAGCCGCGCAAGAAAGCCGCGATGACATTCAAAAAGCATTGGATGGCGCGGACATGGTCTTCATAACGGCAGGGATGGGCGGCGGTACAGGTACTGGCGCGGCGCCGGTTATAGCGTCCATTGCTCGCGAAATTGGCGCCTTGACTGTCGGAGTTGTCACTCGCCCATTTAATTTTGAAGGTCCGCGACGTAAGAAAAATGCCGATATTGGAATTGAAAACCTTAAGCGCAATGTTGATACAATTATCACTATTCCAAATGACAGACTGCTTACCGTCGTTGATAAAAAAACGCCAGTTATGAAGGCGTTTAGTATTGCTGATGATATTTTGCGGCAGAGTGTGCAAGGTATTTCTTACTTAATCACAATGCCAGGCTTAGTTAATTTGGATTTCGCCGATATTAACACAATTATGAGCAATTCCGGCGCGGCTCTTATTGGAATTGGCGAAGCTACCGGCGATAAAGCACCTATTAACGCGGCTAGATTAGCTATTGAGTCGCCACTCCTTGAGACAAGTATTCAAGGCGCTCACAGCGTTTTAATGAATATTATGGGCGCAAATGATATGCTGACAATGCTGGAAGTTAACGAAGCGTCTACTACAATTCAAGAGGCGGCTGATTCTGAAGCAGAAATTATGTGGGGAATGTCCATTGATGAAACTTTGGGCGATACCGTGCGAGTAACGATTATTGCCACGCGTTTTCAAGGCGAATCGGAAATTGTAAGACCGGCGTCTTTCCTGTCAAATCAGCATCAAACTTTTCAATCGTCATTTTCGCCGCCGCAAGTAACTCAACATACAAGAAATACTTCATTTCCGGTTTTTGATTTCACCAGAAGCAAAACTCAAACGCCACCGCCACCGCCTCCTCCGCAAACGGTCACGCCGCCGGTTTCCGAGCCTACTAATTTAAAAAAAGGCAAGGACGGCTCAATCGATATACCCGAGTGGATGAACCGCAGATAATTTAATACAGTCAATAAAAAATGGGAAGAGGTGATTCGCCGCTTCCCTAATTTTTTTGCATTTGTTTTATAAATTTTATCGAATTTAATTCTTTGCCGAGAATTCCGCGCACTTGCCGCCACAAAATTTCTTCCGCCGAATTTATTTGTTGCTGATTTAATTTCAATTCGCCGCGCCAATCATGCTTTAACATTTCAGCAAATGCCAATCGCACATTTTTAGGATAATTTAAACTTTCGTCAACAAAACAATTCATACACATTGCGCCGCCGGTCTTCAAATTTATTTTTGCGTCACCAGTAATTTTCGCGCCGCAGTGAACGCATTCAAAATAATTCAGTTGAAATCCGGTCATTTCCATAAATTGACAAACGCCAATCAGCGCCGCAATTCTCGCGTCAAGATTATTCAGCGCGGGCAAAGATTTTATCAGCAAATTGTAAAGTTCAGGCTCAGGAAATTTTGGCAAAGTCATTCGATTAACAATCTCAAAAAAAATTGCCGCATAACTTAGCCGCTCAATGTCAGCTGTTAAGTTACTGTAAAAATTTACAACATCCGCCTCGCGTATCGTCGAAACTTTCGCTCCGTGACTAACCTCGGCGGTAATGCGATTAAAAATCTGCAACGCGCCGGACATTGAACTTTTCGCGCGTCGGCAGCCATAAGCATTCAGTTCAAGCTTGCCAAAATCTTTTGCGTAAATTGTAACCACGCGATTAGCATCACCAAAATCTGTCGTGCGCAATATCACGCCCTCAATTTTAAAAGTTTCCATTAGTCTACCTCTATAAATGCAAATTCAGCTTTAATTTTTCTTCATAGCCATTGGAATATCGATAAATTTTTTTCTCCGCGTCGAAAATCGGATTGGCGGCGTGAATAATTCTGTGATGATTCGGGCAAACAATCAGCAAATTTGCGGCGTCGTTATTCAAACTTTGAACAAAATAATTTATGTGATGGCACTCGGCAATTTTCAGTCCGTAACTTTCTCCAAAATTTTGCCCGCAGATTTGACATCGAAATTGATACAAATTTTTTAAGTAATCGCCGATACTCCGATTGAGCTTACGAATTTTCGTCAAATGATATTTTTCAATAAGCGCAGCTTCAGGGTCAGTCAAACTTTGCACGTCTAAAAGATTCTCTACAGTCTGTTCAGCAGCGAGATTTGGGATTTCGCCTGTAAAAATCGGCTCAAAATAAAAAATGTCTTTAATGCCCGTCGAATACAGGATGAGATAATTTTGCTCATTCGGCAACAAAAAAATTTTTCGGATATTCGCGGCGAGCGGAGAATTTTTCCCGTAAACAATCTGCCAAATATCTTGATGATTGGGGTATTTTTGACGATTGAAATTTATGCTAATCAAAATTGCCTCGTGAGTTTCGCCTTCAAAAATAATTTTTATAGCGCGCTTTTCGCCGTGGATCAACGCACCGCCGCTAAGATTTTCAGCCAGAAAAATTTTAGCCGCCGCAGGAATATTTAAGCCGCGATTTAAAAGCGACGCATCAATTGTTTTCTGCAAAATAAATTTTTCGCTCATTTTTTAGCAACAGTGCCGGCGGTTAATATAAATTGCAAAGCATCTTCCGGCGTCATATTCACAAAAATAATATCCTGGCGCTTAACGAAAAGATTTGTGCCGCTTGTCATATTCAAGCTCCACGGAATGAATACGCAAACATAATCTACGCCGATTTTTTCACGCACCGCCGAAGGAATATTATTCATAAGAAAGCCAATTGTCCAATCTTGGTGATAGGGAACAAGTACCACGTGCTTGAAAGACGATTTATAATCCAGAACCGCCCGAGAAAATTGCTTGACTGAGCCATAGATAAATTTGACGACCGGAATTTGTTCAAGCAGCCACTCAAGGAAACGAATAATTTTTTTCGCGAAAATGTTGCCGGTGACAAGTCCGACCAGCCAAATAAAAATTATAATCGTGATAAGTCCGACGCCAGGAAATTTAATTTGCAGATACTGTTCAATAAACTTCCCAAGCTTGCCTTCGGTTATGCTCAAAATCCACATTACAATAAACGCGGTAATGACGGGCGGCACAACGACAATCAGCCCATTCAAAAATTGTTTGGAGATGCGACTGGCAAAAGTTTCATTTTTATTCAAGATAAATCACGACCTAATTTTCGCCTAGCCCAAAACTTTGAAGCGCGCCGACAGAATTTCGCCAATCGCGTTTGACTTTAATCCATAAATCCAGAAAAACTTTTGTGCCTAAAAGCATTTCAATTTCTGGACGCGCATTTTGACCAACGCCTTTCAAAAGTCCGCCATTTTTGCCAATTAGAATACCTTTTTGAGAATCTCGCTCAACATAAATTGTCGCGCGAATGTACGTCAAATCTTTTCTGCGCGAAGTAATTTCTTCAATATCAACCGCCACCGAATGAGGCACCTCATCTTCGGTCACGTGCAAAATTTTCTCGCGAATAATTTCAGAGATAATCAAACGCTCGGGCTGGTCGGTGACCATATCGGCTGGATAATATTTCGGACCTTCGGGCAAAAATTTTTTAGCCTCAATCAAAAGTTCGTCAACATTACTGCCTTCAATCGCGCTAATTGGAACAGTCGCCGCGAAATTGTAACGCTCCGAATAAGCCGCAATTATCGGTAAAAGTTCTGCGCGATTCAGTAAATCAATTTTATTAATAACCAAAATAACCGGTTGCGTAGTAGAATTTAGCCGCTCAAGAATATATTTTTCGCCTCCGCCTATTAAGGGGTTAGGGACTAGTGAAGAGGGATTAGTGGTTTTACTATTCCCTATACCCTTGCCACTATTCCCTAAGCTGGCAGTCGCATCGATAACGAAAAAAATAACGTCAACTTCCTGCAATGTGCTTTCCGCCGCCTTCAACATATATTCGCCTAGTTTGAATTTCGGCTTGTGAATGCCAGGCGTATCTAAAAAAATAAATTGCGCGTCGTCCTGAGTCAAAATGCATTGAATGCGACTGCGCGTAGTTTGCGGCTTGTCTGACATAATCGCTATTTTCTGCCCAATGATCTTATTAATCAACGTCGACTTTCCCACGTTCGGACGCCCGATAACCGCGATAAATCCAGATTTCAAAGTTCAGTCCCTCCCAATTTTCAATTCAGCCATAATAAAATCTTGCTCAGCTTCCATTTCGAGCCGGTCAGCCTCTTCAATGTGATCGTAACCAAGTAAATGCAATAGCCCGTGCACTTCCAAAAAAATAATTTCGCGCAGGAAACTATGCCCAAAATCCGCCGCTTGAATTTTAGCCCGCTCAATCGAAATAATAATATCTCCAAGCATTTCAGTTTCGCCGCCGATAATTTCCGGCTCGTCACTTTCTCGAAATGCAAACGACAAAACATCAGTTGGGCGGTCAATGCCTCGATATTTTTTATTCAGCGCGTGAATATTTTTATCATCAGTCAAAGTTATGCTGAGTTCCGCATTTTCTACGCCATAAATTTTACCGATAACTTCAGCCGCGCGCAGAATTTCAGCCGTGATTTTTTCGTCAACTGCAACTTCAGAATTAATTATCGTGTTCATATTTTTCCCAAGCCTCAACAATTTTTGAAACAACATCGTGACGCACAACATCAGTGGAAGTCAATTCGCAAATACCAATTCCATTAATCGGCGCGAGAATTTTCACCGCCTCCGCCAAACCAGAATTAACGCCGCGCGGTAAATCAATTTGGCTCAAATCGCCGGTAACTGCCATTCGCGAACCAAAACCAAGCCGCGTCAAAAACATTTTCATTTGGCGGCTAGTTGTATTTTGCGCTTCGTCCAAAATTATAAAAGCGTCGCTCAAAGTTCGCCCGCGCATATAGGCAAGCGGCGCAATTTCAATTATCCCGCGCGAAAAAAATTTCTGGTACATATCATAGCCCCAAATATCCTGCAGAGCGTCATACAATGGGCGCAAATATGGGTCGACTTTCTCTTGCATATCGCCAGGCAAAAATCCGAGCCGCTCGCCTGCCTCTACCGCCGGTCGCGTCAAAATAATTTTCTTAACCTCGCGCAGTCGCAGATAATACGCCGCCATCGCCACAGCCAGAAAAGTTTTACCTGTGCCCGCCGGTCCAATTCCAAAAGTTATCACGTGGCTTTTCAGCGTGTCAAGATAATTTTGTTGTCCGACGCTCTTTGCGTGAATGTGTTTGCCATTCGCCGTCACAATCACAGTTTCGCCAAAAATCTTGTGCAAATCTCCTGCGCGATTAGATTTGATAATTTTAATCGCTGCCGTCAAATCATTCATCGTGATAATGCTTCCGTTGCGGTGCAGAATTTTAATTTCGTCAATCACCTGCGCGACGCGTTCAACTTCTGATTCATCGCCATAAAGTTCAATCGCATTGCCACGACTGACAATCTTGCAATTAAATTTTTCATCAAGCACCTGTAAAAATTCGTCGCGTTCTCCTAATATCGAGCGCGTTTCCTCAAAGTCCCGCAGTTCAATTTTTTTCGTCGTCAATTTGATAATCGCCGCCTTTCATTAATTCCATAGCCAGCCGAGCATTTTTTATTGCCAATTCGCGCAGATTTTTTAACAGCGAATCATTATGAAAATTTTTGGCGTCAAGTTTTTTCAGCGTTGCGTCGAAAATTTTATCAGCCGTCACGTCCGCCAAATTACCAATCGGTTTTTCACCAATCGAATCTAAAAATCTATCAATTTTGGGGTCGTACGAAATGCCCAACATCGGCACGCTCATAACGCCCGCGAATATCAACGCGTGCAAGCGAATACTTATAAGCACGTCCATATTTCCAACCAGGCTCAAAATTTCAGCGGTAGTAAATTCGTCTTCAAGCACCACGCAAGAATTTTTCATAAGAGCGGCGGTACTTTTCGCGGCTTTAATATCTTCAGGAAATTGCATCGGAATAAAAATAATCTGCGCGCTGAGTTTCTCTGCAAGTTTGTCTAAAGCCTGCGCGAGTGCATTTTGGCAATTTTCCCAGTCAATCCAGCGCCGAACTGACACGCCAATTAATTTACCAGATTTAACCGAATGACGCGCCAGAATTTTTTTGCCGAAATCCAACGCAACTGGTTTAATCGCTAAAACAGGATCTGCCGTACAAAAAATTTTCGGCTTAGTGATATTCAGCCGCCACAATTCTTCAAGCGAACCTTTGTCGCGAACGGTAATTAAATCGACGCGATTAACAATAAAATTCATCAGCCAATGAGCCAGCGCGCCGCGAATCGGACCGATACCTTGAGCGTAAAGCATAACTTTTCGCCGAAAAATCAACGCCAGAAAAATAATTCCAAGATAATAATACAAAGAACGGCGGCTAGTGACATTTTGCAAAAGACTACCGCCGCCGCTAATCAGAAGGTCAGCCGCAAGAATTTTTTTTATAATCGCGAAAACGTCCAGCCATTTCACGGCGTCAACCTTATGGCGTTTTTTCGTGTATTCGGGATTCAGCGAGATAACAGTTGCGTGAACATCATTGCAATTTTCGCGCAGAACTTCAAGCATAGCTGCCAACATCGCCTCATCGCCGCCATTTTTTGAGCCGTAATAGCCGGAAATTAAAATATTCATTGCGACTTCAAAGAAACTCCTTTGCTAATGAAAATTAATGCCAAAACTAAAACCGCTCCAATAAGCGCGCCTGGCAATACGCCGTCAAGCCCGCGCATAAATGACATAAAAATTGGCGTGCGCATATGCGCGAAGGTTTCAACCATTGAACTTTGCCCGATTGTCGCAACAAGCGTTAACGCGAAATATATTGATTTTGGAAATTGTTTCAAAAACGCCGCTATCGCCAGCACGAACGCCGGATGCCCTATGAAAATTTCTTTCGAGCGCGGGCGAGCGTAAAACATTTGCTCTAACATTGCGCGAATTTTTATTTCTGCGCCAGATACCGGCATTCCTGACGTATGACCGCTGCGCGCGATTAATATCACGAACGCCACCGCCACAATTAAAAATATTAAAAATGATTTGACGGTGACATTCATATTTAAAATTTCTTTAAGCTGTTCTAGCGCCGGTAAATTTTTTCGCGCCTCGTCGACAATGTTAAATCTTTGCAAAAACGCCGCCGCCACCAAGATTAACGGCATTATGAATGTTAATTTAATTCCTCTGAAAATCTCAAACTCCAGGAAAAATTTTACGTCCGATAACGCGCCCGACAAATAAGCCGCGCCGACCATTGACATTGCGCTTGTTATAAGCAAGGTTACGACCGCTACTAAAATTACTTGCACGTTCGAAAGTTCCGATTCTTCCTGCGCGACGCTTTCTTTCATTCGGATAAATCTCAATCTGTCGAGTTGCCAAATAATTGCAAGCGTCGGGAATAAAATAGCGCTCATTAACGCCGCTAAAATTCTAACCGCGCTGTCATTACCAATAAAAATCGGTATCGCCGCTAAAATTGAAATCGCCACGAATAAAATTATTTGCAGCCGCTGATTAGCGTTGAGCCAGTGCGAAACCAGCGACAAATATAAAATTCCAGCGGCAACCACGCCAATTATTATCAACACGCGCAAAAATTTATTGGGATAATAATTTTCATAAGTACCAGCTTTGCCGAAGGTGAAACCGTCCGCTTTGAGCTTATCGATAACTTTTTTGACGTACTCTAAATTTGTTTCCAGCAAAGTTTTTCCTGTGTCGGGTTTTTCAAAAATGCGGAGCAGATTAATTCTGATATTGCGCTCCCTGTCAGTCGTCGACCAGCGATTAACAAGAATATCAATCGAAAGACGCGGCTGTTCATCGCGCGGCACAGCGTACAAGCGGGCGATTTTATTATAACCAACGCCGTCGGCAAGTTGCGGCATACCTAGCTGATTATAAAATTGCAACTGGCTGGTATGCTCAATCACGCCAAAAATATATCCGCGTTTATTAAATTCGGCAACCGTTACGTTGATAATTTCGCTTCTTGGAGCGCCCAAAATTTCCGGACCGTCAAAAACAATTTCAGAAATTGGATAGCCATCAAGCCGCTCAAAAACAGATTTAACATTTTCAGTTGTGCATTGATAAAAATTTTTTGGACGCGCTAAAATCGTAAAGCCCGCATTTTTAGCCGCGTCAAGTTCGTCGCTGTCAAATCCCATCGGTTCAGCCATAAACGCGCCGAATTGCGCCTTGACTTCCAAAATATTCTCGTCATTAATCGAAAAAGCGCTGATTCTGTCTTTGCCGAAACGCTGAATCAATTCCGCCTTAACTTCGTTATAACTTTTCGCGTCGCGTTTCATAATGTACACACAATCTGGGCGGATATAGCCGTTGTCGACCGCTTGACGCCAAAAAATACTGTTTAGCGCGCCGCTGTGGTAATTCGTGATAATGTCGCGCCCGTAAACCGCGATAACTTTTCCTGCGCGAGTAAGTTTGTCAAAATTCGTATCGTAAATGGCAAGTGAAGTTATACCGGCGTCTTTGAATTGCTTAAGCACGTCGGCAAAGTCAAGCCCTTCACGCTCGGCAAGATTTTTCAAGCTTTCATAATCAATTGCCATATCAACCTGCGAATTGTGAATTTCGACTGCGTGACGCTGACCGGCTATCACAAGCGCGGCGATTAATCCGGCGGCAATGGCTAATATTAATATTCTGTTGTAGATAAATTTCTTCATCATTTTTTGGAAGTAACTGCCGTTACAACAACTTCACCTTCGCGCAGTTCGACAGAATCAAATTTTAAGCCAATCGGCAAATTCGAACTGTCGATAATTTTAAGATCGCTAACAAAACTATCCGGATTAACGCGGCTCAAAATCGAATTGGTATTCAGCTTGTTAATGTGGAAGAAAATTTCGCCGTTGCTGACCGTGAAAATGCCGGCAACCGAAACATCAATAGTTCTGCCGAAAAATTTAACGCGAGCGGAGGCAGTAGCTTCTTCGGGCATAAGTTTAACTTTAGGGTCTTCAAATTTAACGTCCTTACTAGCAATAAAATTTTTCAGTTCGTCTTCGGTGACAATACCGCGTAATTCAATTTTATCAGCGTGTTGCAGAATTTTATTGGTACGTTCCCGAGCATTTAAATTTTTGCTTGGAAAAAGCAATTCCGGAACGTCAAGATAAATTTTTTCACCGTCCACAGTCAAATTTTTAAAATTAATATCGCCAATGCGCCCTTCGTTAGCTGTGCCGTGAACTCTGTCAATTTCGCCCAGTGCAATTCTGGCGTTTGGATTTGCGCTCAATGAAACTGCAACGTCCTCAGCCGCCGTCGCATTTGTAATTTGTTCGGCTACAATACTTTCAACCGTTCGCGGCAATACGAATTGCAACAGCGCGCCCAAAATTGCCAACAAAATTATCATTAACGCTAAAAATTTTTTCATCAATAAAACTCCTTCAAACGGCAACATTCGCCTTCATAGCCAAATACGCGCGAATAAAATTATCAATTTCGCCATCCATAACGGCTTGAACATTGCCGGTTTCTTCGCCTGTGCGTAAATCTTTAACCATTGTATAAGGCTGAAAAACGTAAGAGCGAATTTGACTACCCCATTCAATTTTCATGCGGTCGCCCTCAAGTTTTGCAAGTTCCATTTCTTTCTTCTCAAGCTCAAGCTCAAAAAGTTTAGCGCGCAACATTTTTAAACATTGCTCGCGATTTTGAAGTTGTGAACGCTCATTCTGGCATTGAACGACTATACCAGTTGGAATGTGCGTCATACGAACGGCGGACGAAGTTTTATTAATATGCTGACCACCCGCGCCGCTTGCTCTGTAGGTATCAACGCGGACATCCGCCATATTGATGTCAACTTCAACGGCATCGTCAATTTCGGGCATAATATCGCACGCAGAAAAAGAAGTATGACGCCGAGCATTTGAATCGAACGGCGAAATTCTTACCAGCCGGTGAATACCTTTCTCAGACTTCAAAAAACCGTAAGCATTATGACCCTTGATAAAAAGCGTGACAGATTTAACGCCGGCTTCATCGCCAGGCAAAATATCAGCCGTCTCTACAGTGAAACCATGACGCTCCGACCAACGCACGTACATTCTTAAAAGCATTTGCGTCCAATCTTGCGCTTCAGTACCGCCTGCGCCCGCGTGCAATGTCAATATCGCATTATTGGCGTCGTATGGCTCGCTCAATAAAATTTCTAAGCGCAAATCTTCAAGACCGGCTTTAATATTTTCAATTTCGGCAGCAATGTCATTTTCCAGCGAAGTATCTTCTTCTTCAAGCGCCAATTCCAATAAAGTCTGCGCGTCGTCATATTTCGCCAGCAAATTTTTATAGGTATCAACGCCAGATTTTATACCGTTCAGTTCCTGAGTAATTTGTTGAGCGGCTTCAGGATTATCCCAAAAAGTCGGCTCGCCCATCTTGTATTCCAACTCGGCAATTTTCTCTTCCTTGTTGGCAATGTCAAAGTGAATCCCCCATTTCGCTCAACTTTTCGCGCAGAGCATTAAGCTCCAATTTTTTATCTTCAAGCATTTAATCACATCCTAAAAATTATTGTTTCATCATATCTTCGCGAATAAAAATCAGATTTTCTCCGCGAAATTTAAAGTGCCAGTGATATTTTGAAATAGCCTTAAAAAATTCGTAAGAGCAACCGGCTTTCATTCTGTCGTGCAATTCGATAATCAAAACTTTAACTTTGGAAAGCCAATCGTCAACATCTTCAGCGCCAAAAACTTCTTTTTCAGCGCCTTCAATGTCAACCTTCAGCAGATCAATTTCTTCAAAGCCGGATTCGCGCAGGAGTTTTGAAATCGTTACAGTCTTAAAAGCATCCGGCTCATCTTCAGTTGTTTCAGCCGTCATATATGCTGCAACGCCATAGCCTTTATCTTCAACGCGAATAAAAGTTTCCTTGCCCCACAGCGCCGAATTTATCGGGTGAATGTTATCATAAAAAAGCGTGTTGTATTGAAGAACTTTAAAGTTGTTCTTTTGCGGCTCAATCGAATAAATTTGCGCATCTGGATATTTATCGGCAAAATAAACCGCCGCACAGCCGATATTTCCGCCACAATCTAAAATCAGCTTTGGTTGAAAATCTGTCAAATTCAATTTATAAGGCTCATTTACAAAAATATCATCAACAATTGGCTTGTCCACTTCTCGATAGGCAAATGGAGTTTTAATGCCTTGAATAGACGTGACAACAATTGACGGATAACCAATAGACTTGGTTAAAGCCGGAATTCGATGGGGGGGGGGTAATATTCTCATTCATTGTAAAAAAGTCCTCCAGTCAATTATTTTCCACGTCCGCAACAATTTTTGTATTTTTTGCCGCTACCGCACGGGCAAGGGTCATTGCGTCCGATTTTTTTACCATCAGCAGTTTTGGGCGTTTTTTTAGATTCAGCGGGACTAACTTCATTGCCGTGAGACGCCTGCGCATTTTGCAATCGATCTTGAACTTGCTGCTCTTCCTGCGCGACAATTGCCACGTGATAAATCAGCGCCGCAATTTGGTCTTGAATCGCCGCTTCCATTTCTTGAAACATTGTCAACGCTTCAATTTTATATTCGGCAAGCGGGTTTCTTTGCCCATACGCGCGCAAACTGATACCTTCGCGGAGCATATCCATATGGTCGAGATGTTCCATCCATTTATTATCAACCACGCGCAACATTATAACGCGCTCCAGCTCGCGCATATTTTGTTCGCCAAACATTTCTTCACGCTTGCGATAATTATCGGCGGCAATTTTTTCAAGGTGCTCTTTCAATTCGTCGCGACTCATATTTTCCAACTCAGAAAGTTGCAATTGCCCAGGCGCAGCATAAATTTTTTCAGCGTCTTTAATCAGTTCCTCAAGCTGCCATTCTTCCGGATAAAGCTTTTCATTGGCGTATTGATTCATTTCTTCCTTGATAATGTGATTGACCATGCCAACAATATTTTCGCGCAGATTTTCGCCGTTTAGGATTTTTTTTCGCTCGCCATAAATAACTTCGCGCTGCTGATTCATAACGTCGTCATATTCCAAAACGTGTTTGCGAATGTCGAAATTGCGCGCCTCAACTTTTTTCTGCGCGTGCTCAATCGATTTTGTTATCAGCGAATGTTCAATCGGCTCGTCTTCTTCCATACCGAGCTTGTCCATAATCTTTGCAACGTTATCAGAGGCGAAAAGCCGCATTAAATCATCTTCCAGCGAAAGATAAAATCTTGACGCGCCAGGGTCACCTTGACGACCACTGCGCCCGCGCAATTGATTATCAATTCTGCGCGATTCATGGCGCTCAGTGCCAATTATAAACAAACCGCCCAATTCCGGAACGCCTTCACCAAGTTTAATATCAGTGCCGCGTCCCGCCATATTCGTCGCTATTGTCACAGCATTTTTCTGACCAGCGTCAGCAACAATTTCAGCTTCTTTTTCGTGGAACTTCGCATTTAAAACGCTGTGAGGAATGCCGCGCTTTTTCAAAATCATGCTCAATTCTTCGGACTGCGTGATTGAAGTTGTGCCGATTAAAACAGGTTGCCCTTTCGCGTGAATTTCTTCAACAGCCGCACCGACTGCGCGATATTTGGCGCGTTTATTTTTGTAAATAACGTCGGGATGGTCGACGCGCTGAACCGGCTTATTTGTGGGAACAACGATAACCGGCAATTTGTAAATCTTTAAAAATTCATCTTCTTCAGTTTTAGCCGTGCCCGTCATACCGGCGAGTTTGTTGTACATACGAAAATAATTTTGAAAAGTTATCGTAGCCAGCGTTTGACTTTCGCGTCGAATTTTAACGCCTTCCTTAGCCTCGATAGCTTGATGCAAACCGTCAGAATATCTGCGCCCCGCCATTAAACGCCCTGTAAATTCGTCAACGATGATAATTTCGTCGTCGCGCACAACATAATCGCGATCGCGTTTCATTAGCGCCTTAGCTCTGAGCGCGGCAGTAAAACAGTGCGACAGCTCAATATTCTCTGGCGCGTATAAATTATTTATTCCAAGTCGCTGCTCAATCTTCGGAATAACTTCATCTTTCGGCGAAACGGTTTTCTGCTTTTCGTCAACAGTGTAATCTTCGCCCTCGCGCAGATTTGCAACCGCCCGCGCCATTACAGCGTACATTTCAGTTGATTTAGCGCCAGGTCCAGAAATTATCAGCGGCGTCCGCGCCTCGTCAATCAAAATCGAATCAACTTCATCGACGATAGCATAATGCAAATCACGCTGAACCATCTGCTCCTGGTGAATAACCATGTTGTCGCGCAGATAATCAAATCCAAATTCGTTGTTTGTGCCAAAAGTCACGTCGCAACCGTAAGAATATTTACGCTCTGGAAAATCCATATCGTGAACAATCAAGCCAACAGTCAGCCCCAAAAATGTATAAAGCCGCCCCATCCATTCAGAATCGCGCTTTGCAAGATAATCGTTGACTGTGACCATATGCACGCCTTTGCCTTCAAGCGCGTTAAGATAAACCGGCAAAGTTGCAACCAATGTTTTGCCTTCACCGGTTTTCATTTCAGCAATCTTGCCTTCATGCAGACAAATTCCGCCGATTAGCTGAACGTCGAAATGCCGCATTCCTAAAACTCTGCGCGAGGCTTCACGGGTTACGGCAAAAGCTTCAGGCAAAATATCATCGAGAGTTTCGCCATTTTTCAGCCGCTCGCGAAATCTTTCAGTCGAGCTAGCAAGTTTATCATCTGTATAACTTTGCAAAGATGCTTCAAGCGCGTTAATCTTGTCAACGGTCTTTTGCATTCGCTCAATTTCTTTGTCGTTGTTGTCACCGAAAAACCTTTTTAGAAAGCCGAACAAATTTATCACTCCTTCGCAAAAATTTTAGTCATTATAACAGGTTAGAAAAAATTAGTACACAAAAAAAATCCGCGCGGATACCAAGACGCCGCGCGTTAAAAAATTTAATCGCCTCGTTAAAAATATCGATACTCTTTTAGAAAGGAGAGGCAGTTATGGCAAACGCAAATACAAATATAGTCTCGATAGACATTACCCAACCTTCAAGGTCGGTCAATTCAAATTCTTCAAGAACTTATAAAGGCACACAACACAGCTATTCGTCAAGGCATTCAAATACCAGCGATTTTAATTCCGCACTGAATAAAGCCAATAATCAAATTAACCGTCAGAGTCAGCCTGCGCCGCGCGCTAAAGAATTACCAAATGATGAACCAGTTGCGACTAAAACTGACGCTAAGACCGATTCTTCAGACGTCGTTGCAAAAACGCCGCCTCAAGGACAGAATAATCAAGCGCAGGACGCGCCCCAAGAAATAAATCAAAAACCCGCTCAAGCTGAAACTTCCGCAGAACAGGTACCAGCGAAAACCGCAACCGCCGAGCAAGTTCCAGCAGCTCAAGCGCCAGTTGAACAAATTCCGGCTGAACAAGTGCCCACTGAAAATTTACAAGCTGAACAAATTGAAATTCCGGCTAATGTTGAGGGCATGGAAATTCCGGCAGATATTTTTGTGCCTGTTAATGCTGAAATTACAGAGGATATTCCCGCGCCGTTGGAAAATGATTTGCCCGACAGCGTTTTTGTTCCGGTTAATAATTCTGTCACAGCTGAAATTGAAGCGCCAATTAAAATTGAAACTGAATCGGCTGAAGAAATTCCTGAAACTGCAGAATTGCCGGAAATACCACCCGCTGAATTAAATTCGCCATTTTTCTTTGTGTCGCATCCTGAGAGCTTATTGCAAACTAAAGCTACCGAAAATACCTCTGCTGTCAATTTAATGGCTATTATGCCGCAATCAAACGACGGTACAGCGCAATCTATGCTCGATATTCTAAGCGGAAAAACTTGGAAATCCGCTGATGTTCAAGAAAGCATCGCCGCGCAAAATCAACCTCCTCCCGCTCTGTCGACCAATGAATTTCAACCCGCCTCATTAAATTCAAACCAAAATCTTGAATTGCAACAAAATCCGCCACTTCCACAGCAAAACCTTCAAGTAAATTCGCCAGAAACTTTCACTGCGAATAACAAAATGACTCAGCCGCTGCAAATATCGACGCAGCCGCAACCTTTACAATCTTTAAATCAATTCGCGCAGTCGCCACAAAATTTAACGCAGCAACCGCAAGAGCAAATTTTAACAGTACAACCGCAAATTTCTACAGAGCAAAACACTCAGCCTTTGCAACAAGTTCAATCGCAAATTCAACCAATTCAGCCGCAAATTCAACAAAATTTATCAGCGCCAATTGAAATTGAACAACCTATACAAATTTTGAATGAGCAAGCACAACAGCCCGCACAAGCCGCGCCTTTACAAATGCAACAAAATCAACAGCCGGTACAATTCCAAACATTGACGCAATCTCAAGTACCTCAGCCGCAATTTCAAGCGGTTGCTTCGCCTCTGACGCTAATTCAAAATTCACAGCAACAATCGCCAGTCGAATTGCCGCCGATATCTCCACAACAATTTGAACAACAAATCCCGCAGGTAAACGCAATTTTGCCGCAGGTTGACGCTCGAATCTTTCATCAAAATGTACCGCAAGATTTAATGAATTTTGATTCGCCAATGCAAGATAATCCTGCAAGCGCGCCTGTAAATCCAACACAGCAAACAGCGCCGCAACAGCAATTCGCTCAAAATCAATCGCAACAACAATTCACCGCTGAAAATTTCCAACAAAATTTAGCGCAGGTCTCAACAGCTGAAGTTTCCGCGCAGCCTACCAGCTCAGGTGAAGGCTCTTTCGCGCAGAATTTATCGCCAGTGCTGAATAATACCTCACCTGCTCAGCCAACAGCCACTGCGCAAGCGCAAAATGCAAATGCAACCGCTCAAGCGCCGCGTGAACCTTTCAATATTCCAAACCAAATCATTGAAAGCGCCCGTTTAATTCGTAACAGCGAAAATACCGAAATGGTTATAAATCTTAAGCCGGAGCATTTGGGACAATTGACAATTCGCGTTTCGGTTGCTCAAAATGGCGCGCTCACTGCCAATTTCTATAGCGACAATGCACAAGTTCGGGCGGCTATCGAAAATTCACTTGTTCAGCTTAAGCAGGAACTTAACGACCAAGGATTGAAAGTTGAAAATGTGCAAGTTTACGCAGGATTGAGCGACGGCGGCTTGACTAATGGACAAGGACAGCAAGCTTGGCAGCAAAATCAGCAACAACCTAACAGAAACGGCGGGCGTATTGATTTTAGCGCGCTCGAAGAAGAAGTTGACGCACTCGCGCCAGTTAACGATTCAATTTCTGCCGATGGCGTAGATTACAAAGTTTAATTGGAGGTAATGAAAATGTCAAATCCACTGAATACAATAACTGTCGACGGCGTAACTTATAATTCTGAAGCTTACGCGAATACACAGACTAAAACCTCGAAAGACCGCGAGCTTGACAAAGACGCATTTATCAAATTGCTGGTGACTCAGCTTCAATATCAAGATCCGCTCGAACCGCAAGATAACAATGAATTTATCGCGGAAATGGCGCAATTCTCCTCGCTTGAACAAATTACAAATATGACTGACGCGCTCAAAGAAATTAACACAATGGTCGGCAATATCGATACTTCAGTTTTGGTCGGGCAACTTTCAAGCATGATTGGCAAGGGCGTTGATTGGTCCGAAGAAGTACAAAGCGCTGACGAAGAAGGCAATCCCGTTGCCTCAACGCAGGATTATAGCGGCGTCATTACCGGCGTAACTGTGGCTGACGGCGTTACTCGCGTTATCGTCACGGCGGCGGACGGTTCTAATCATTACGTCAATATTTCAAATATCAGCAATGTTTACGAGCTTACTGAAGCAACCGCTCAAGAAAACGCTGTTGAAACAACCAGCGAAATTTAAACTGAAAATCTTAAAAATAAAAATGACCCTTCCATTGACAAAATCTTTGGAAGGGTTTTTAATATTCGCGGGGGTGATTTTATGAGCGACGATAAAGATTTTTTTGGTGAAAATGCATTCGGCGATATGTACGCGGGGACTTTTTTTGAAGATGAATTTCCAAATTGCCCGCAGGACAAATCCTCCAATCAAAAAGACGCCGCCGAAATAATCGCGGCAACAGCTCATGTGAGACTTTCAAACGAAATTGACGCCGGTCAAGAAGCAAACAAAGCAATTAACTCTGCTTACGATTTGAACGGTAATTTGAATGGTGGTCTGCCTCCGAGTTTTGCCGGAAGAATTTTCGGCGGTATCTAAAATTTTTAATGAACGTGGCAAAAAGGCGCCGCGTTTTTTTATTAAGCTTTTTTAATTCCGATGAGAATGTCAACAACATGCCCGCCAACGTCCATTGCGACGCCCAAAGATTGGGGTAAACCCATAGGCAGCGGCGTGCCTGTGCCAACAACTAACTGAGGCGGCGCGATATCTGCCAAAAATCCCAGCGATGTAAGATTTGTTGTAGCGTTTGCCGTGAGCATATTTGAAAGCTCTGAAATGGCGCTTTTGGCAAGGTCGTCAAATCCGGCAACAGGCATCCCCATCATCATTGTTGAGGCAATAAATTTCGCCGTGTCTTCGTGCATATTATAAACAACGCTACCCATCAAGCCTTTGGTAAAACTGACGCGAACCGAAACGCCTGCGCTAACAACATTGTCGTCCTGCAAATAAACTTTGATTCTCTTGGGATTTGGACAACCTAAAAGCGGCATAACCTTCATGAACGCCTCAATAAACGGATTAGCGAGTTTTACGTTCACAATAACATCCCCTTCCGTAAAGTCGACATTCACGCAAATGTCGCTAAAAAATTTGCTGATAAAAATTCTATGAAGCGAAAGAAAATCCCTGCCATTTAGAAAAATTTTTTGCACTTTACACGCGGCGCTTTTCGTTTTAAAATTTATAAAAACTCATAGGAGGAATTTTTTATGACACTTGAGGAGCTTTTGGCAACTTTCGCTGACGAAAATCATCCCGCCGCTAAAAAGCCTGAACGCTTGAATTTTTTCCGTGAACTTTGCCAAGAATCGCGCAGAATTGAAATGGAACTTAACACAGCTTACCACACGCCTGAAGAAATTGTTGAAATTATGTCGCGGCTCACTCATAAGCAGGTTGATTCGACATTTAGGCTTTTCCCGCCGTTCAATGCCGATTTTGGAAAAAATATTTCTTTCGGCAAAAATGTTTTTATCAACGCGGGCTGTAAGTTTCAAGATCAAGGCGGTATCACAATTGGCGACGGCGTTTTTATCGGGCACAATGTAGTCTTGGCAACCGCTACACACGATTTAGACCCGCGCATGAATCGCAAACTCTATTACAAGCCGATTAAAATTTGTGACAATGTTTGGATTGGCTCGAACGCGACGATTTTGCAGGGCGTGACGATTGGTGAATGGTCGGTTGTTGCAGCGGGAGCGGTTGTTACTAAAAATGTTGAGCCTTACACGGTGGTTGGCGGCGTTCCCGCGAAATTTATTAAGAAAATCGATATCAATTCGCCGCTGAAAATGCAGACAACTTTATTGGACGGAGAAATTTAACGTGAAAAAATTTTTGTTGGCAACGCTGATTTTAGCAGGATTATCATTGACCGGCTGCGGCGCTATAGCTAATTCTGGAGTTAAGCCGCCAACTTCAATTCCGATTAAAATTATTATTGGCGAAAAAACTTTCGACGCAATTTTAGCTGATACGCCTTCGTCGCAAGCTTTGATTGAAAAATTTCCGCTCGATATTGAAATGCGGGAACTTAACGGCAACGAAAAATATTACAGCTTTGATAAAAATTTGCCAACGCGCGATACCAGCGTAATGCTGATTCACACCGGCGACATTATGCTTTGGGCGTCGAATACCATTGTCATTTTTTACCAGGATTTTCAAACAATGTACAACTACACGCCGCTCGGCAAGATTATGAATACTGACGGCTTGATTGAGGCTGTTGGAAATGGTAATATTCGTGTAAGGTTTGAAAAATAATTTTAAGGGAGTGGTATTCGTGTTAAAATTCTTGTTTGGGCTGGTATTGGCGGCGTTATGGCTGTTGCCTTCAGTAACATTCGCGCAGAGCCGCAACGTTTGGATTGACGGCGATCACGGCAGACTTTCAGCAGTGATTCAAACGCCGAACGGGCAAAATAGTTATCCGCTGGTTGTAATTTGTCACGGTTTCACAGCGAATAAAAATCAGCCGATGTTGATGAAGCTTGCTGATTATCTTGAGGCAGCAGGTATCGCGTCCATTCGCTTTGATTTTAATGGTCACGGCGAGAGCGAAGGTCGCTTTCAAGATATGACTGTACCAAATGAAATTGAAGACGTAAAGCACGTGATTGAATACGCGCGGGATATGCGCGGCGTAACGAGCATATCAGTTGTCGGTCATTCGCAGGGCGGCGTTGTAACTAGTATGGTTGCCGGTCAGCTTGGCAGCGAAGAAATTAAAAGTATCGCGTTAATGGCTCCGGCGGCTGTTCTGCGCGACGATGCTATTCGCGGTTTGTTATTCGGCAATCAGTACGATGCAATTAATTTAGCGGAATACTACGATTTTGATATAGGTCGTGGAAATTTGAGACTCGGCAAAAATTATGTTTTAACCGCGCAAAATCTTCCAATTTATGAAACTGCTGAAAACTATGACGGACCAGTTTTCATTGTGCACGGCTTGATTGATACAGTTGTGCCTTATACGTACGCTTTGCGCTATCAAGAAATTTATCACGGCGGCGCTGAATTGGAACTTTTAGAAGGCTTCGACCACAGCTTTACTCAAAATGATGCTGTTCCGGCT
The DNA here is from genome assembly GCA_905234505.1 of uncultured Selenomonadaceae bacterium. GTDB lineage: Bacteria > Bacillota > Negativicutes > Selenomonadales > Selenomonadaceae > Quinella. The sequence goes on along the minus strand of CAJOIA010000005.1, from coordinate 25,083 downwards.
AGGTTGGTTGCCGATTATTTCATTAGCCAATTAAAGTAAACTGAATTAATTTCACCGAAAACGCGCCGCCGGAAGCCCTTTGCTTTAGCTGTGGGGAGGAAGGCGGCGTTCCTTCCTTTCTTTTTGTATTGATTTTTTTTGTACAATTAATTATAATTCGATTATCGGGCAAACGGTTGTAGCTCCAGCTTTAAGGCACCCGATTTTGTCGAAAGACAATCAATGCTGCAACTTAGTTGCAGGGCTGCAGTCAGTCAGCCGTACGCGGTGGAGAAATCTAACTGCAAGCCCCCGCCTTTAGGCGTGGGGTTACTGACGGCATAAATAAGCTCCCGCTGAATTTGCAACGGGAGTAATTTTTTTGGGAAAAATTTAATCTGATTAACGTTACTTTGACTGCGCGAAATGTTTTTGCTAAAATTATTTTTAACAAAATTGCTAGGATGTGTTGAGTGTGAAGAAAAATTTTAAAAAGTTTTTAGTCGCAATGCTCGGATTTAGCGTAATTGGCGCGTCATTGGCTGGAACTGTCGACGCCGCCAAAATTCCAAATTCCGCAGGAAACAACGCAACAAGTACCATTAAAGTTGAAAAATTAAAACTTGTTAAGGAATGGGACAAAGTTTTTCCGAAAAGCGACAAGGTTAATCATCAAAAAGTTACTTTTGTAAATCGCTATGGGATAACGCTTGCCGCTGATATGTACACGCCTAAAAATATTTCAGGAAAATTGCCTGCGCTGGCGATTTGTGGAGCTTTCGGTGCAGTTAAAGAGCAAATTTCCGGTTTATACGCTCAAGAAATGGCTGAACGCGGTTTTCTGACAATCGCGTTTGATCCTTCGTTTACCGGCGAAAGTGGCGGTTATCCTCGCTTTGTTGCCTCGCCCGATATTAACACTGAAGATTTTAGCGCGGCAGTAGATTTTCTGTCTACGCTTGATAATGTTGACGCCGATAAAATCGGTATCATTGGGATTTGCGGTTGGGGCGGAATTGCGCTGAATGTGGCGGCGATTGACACGCGAATTAAAGCCACTGTGACAACGACAATGTATGATATGAGCCGCGTTATGGCTAATGATTATTTCGACAAGAGCAAAGATAAAAAGACTCTGGCGGCTGAGCGCATGCAAAATCGGCAACTTCTGAATGCACAACGTACCGCCGATTATCAAGCAGGAGCGTACTCTCGCGCAGGAGGCGTTGTCGAAAATCCAGCCGGTATGCCGCAATTTGTCAAAGATTATCACGCTTATTATAAAACAGCGCGCGGCTATCATAAACGTTCGCCTAATTCAAATGGCGGCTGGAATGCTACAAGCGCTCTGTCATTTATGAATATGCCGCAACTCAGTTATATTAGCGAAATTCAAAATCCGGTGCTGATAATTCACGGTGAAAAGGCTCACAGCAGATATTTCAGCGAAGATGCATTTGAGAAAATGACCGGCGTTAAGTCGAATGGCAAAAATAGAACAATCGGCAATAAAGAGTTGATGATAATACCTGGCGCGTCGCATATTGATTTGTACGATAATTTTAATGCAATACCTTTTGATAAGATTGAAAGTTTCTTCAAAGCAAATTTGAGATAACTTGACGAGGCAGGGGCGCTGTGCTAATATGAGCGCGAAATTGAGGAGGGATTTTTGATGAGCAAAGTAGCGGTCGTTTATTGGAGCGGCACGGGCAATACAGAAGCTATGGCAAACGCTGTTGTTAAAGGTGTGAAGGCTGGCGGCGCGGAGGTTGAGCTGTTCCAGGTTGACGATTTTAACGCTGACGAGATGTCGAAATATAACGGTTTTGCATTTGGTTGTCCTGCAATGGGTGACGAAGTTTTGGAAGAAGATTCATTCGAGCCGTTTTTTACAGACGCCGAAGCGAAACTTAAAGGTGTTCCGGTAGTGCTTTTTGGTTCTTATGGCTGGGGTGGCGGCGTTTGGATGGAAAATTGGTTTGAGCGCGCTAAAGATGCTGGTGCAAAAGTTATTGGTAACGTAATTGCTGAGAATGCGCCTGATGCTGATGCTATTGCAGATTGTGAAAAACTTGGTGAATCCTTAGCTAAAGCGCTGTAATTCATTTTTTGACTCTATAAAAAAAGATCCGTTCCGAAATGGGGGCGGATTTTTTTAGTTTAAACATTAGACATAATTTTAATTTAAACATTATACATAAATGAAGCGCGCAGGACGCGCGCTTCCCGCGCCATTTTCAAGGATTGAAAATTATCACTCTTGTCTGATCTCGCGGGAGCAATTAAAATTCGTTTTTCTTTCTTTGTACTAAAGAGCACGCTTTGCTTTCGCAAACCGCGCAGGCGTTTCTTTATTTTTACAAAAAGAAAGAAATGCCGATATAAAGTTATAATTTTTTCAACGCAAAATATTCTCTGTCAAGGATACTGAGCACAATCAAATCTTCATAAACGCCATTGATTAAAATACATTCGCGCGAAATTCCTTCCCGCTGCAGCCCTGAACTTTCATACAAATGTAGAGCAACTTCATTATAAATTTTACAATCGAGCCAACCGCGATGAAATTTTTTAATTTCGAAGCTCCATTGCATAAGCAAGTTTAAACTTTCGCGCCCGTATCCCATGCCTTTCTTGTCAATGATAACGTGTCGCCACTCAATACCAATATCATTCAGCTCACAAAGCATAAAATATCCAACAGCTTCACCGGTTTCAATTTCTTCAATGATGACGTCCATTTTCTCCGCGTTGTCAGAATTAATAATCGCCGTGTGAAAATCTTTGCTGAAGGGATAAATAAATTTAATATTTTCCGGTTTGTATTGCAGATTGAAAATATAATCTAAATCGGTAATTTCTGCGCGACGAAGTTTGAGCCTTTTGCCTTCAATCAAAATCATAAAATCACCCCGCGCAATGATAAACCGCGAATGAAAATTTTTCAACGTTGCAAGTGAAAAATCTTTGTGATAGAATACGCCCGCTTGAAATTTTCTAGTTACATTTTGAGAGGGGTAATTTTTTTTGGAACATCTTCAAAATATCGATTGGTTGGCGCTGGCAGATAAATTGATAATGCCGAGTTGTATTTTGGCTATATCGCTTTTCGTGGGTATCGCGTTGAATAGTATGCTGCATAACCGAATAAAAGAACGCATCTATGACGACGAATCGCGCATTAAAAATATTTTCTTCAACGCCTTGCAGGGATTGCCGATCTCAATGTGTTTAATAACCGGTTTGTATTGGATTGTTAACACCTCGAATTATTTGCCTGAAGGGCTTGTAAGAATTTTTTCATATCTGTTGTTCACGGTCATTGTTTTCACATTAACGCGCGTCATTGAGAGGACGCTTTCCGGTTTCATTAATTGGAAACTGTCGAACTCAAATAATGTCGCGCAATCCAGTTTGCTCGGTACGATTTTTAAAACTTTTATTTACGCCTCAAGCGCATTGATTATCTTGCAGTATTATGGAATTTCAATCGCGCCGATTATAACAGCAATGGGCGTTGGTGGTATGGCGGTGGCTTTCGGTGTTCAAGAAACTGTCGCTAATGTTTTTTCCGGTCTGCACATAATTATCACGCGCCAAGTTAAAATTAATGACTATATTAAATTAAGCTCCGGCGAAGAAGGGCGCGTTACCGATATTAACCTGCGCTTTACAACGATTACACCTGCGGCAGACGGCAGCGTTATCGTCATACCAAATAAAAATATCGCCGGTGCAGTCATTACGAACTTTTCACGCCCGCGCGATGATGTCGGTATCGTCATTAATATGGGCGTTGCGTATGACAGCGATTTAGAAAAAGTTGAGCGCGTCACATTGGAAGTTGCTCGCGCAGTTCAAACGAAGTGGGATGATTATAATCCGAATGATAGATCAAGCGCTCTTCACCCAGCAGTACTTTTTCAAGATTTCGGCGAATCGTCAATTAATTTCTGGGCCGTTTTGCACGGCTCGGTTTATACCAAGCAACTGAAAATTAAACACGAATTTATAAAGGCAATTACTCAGCGTTATCGCGAAGAAGGCATTGAAATTCCGTTCCCGATTCGTACGGTTATGTTGCCGGATTCTAATGCTGATAAAATTTCTATTAGGAAAGGTTGAGGCTTATGATAATTGACGGCGTAAAAGTTACGGCGATTGGACTTGACGATTTCACAGAAGCAGAAGCGAAAAATTACGTTGATTATGTACGTGAACGCGTTGAAACTCCGCTGAAAAGCATTGAAGTTAAAATGTGCGACGACGGAAAAATTGACGTGAATTATGAAGCGCGAGGTGAAAAATTCGAGCGAATCCGCCGAGTGACAGGATATTTAACCGGAGATTTAAAATCTTGGAATGACGCAAAACAATCCGAAGAACACGAGCGCGTCAAGCATAATGTTTTTGAGTGATAAGTGATAGGTGATATGTGATAAGTGAATTTGTCACATGTCACTTTTTTTATTTCAAGTAAACCGCCGCCAACAAAAAAACGATCAGCGATAAAGTTTCACTTAACATTTCCGCTGCGCCGTAAATATCTCCAGTGACGCCACCTAATTTCGCCGTCGCAAATCTCCCAAAGTACATCGCAAAAATTATCGCCGCTCCCAATGCCATTACCGCTATCAAAAAAAGCGTCATACTTACAAAAATTAGCGGCATTAATAAAAAAAATGTTTCAGTTAACGCCAAAGCTAAAGTTCTGCGCGAAGTGTATTTAGCGAAAGATTTTCCAAGTCCAGTTGGTCTTGCATATGGGAAAAGCGCAATTACCAAAACCATTGTCAGCCGCCCAATTATCGGCGCAGAATAAACCGTTGCGCAAATCCAAATTACCGGCAAATTTGCCAGCTCTGCCAGCGTCGAAATTTCCAACGCCGCCACAGTCACAAGCGCTACTACGCCAAATGCTCCTGCGCGAGAGTCTTTCATAATTTCTAACATTTTTTCGCGCTCGCGTCCAGAAAATAAACCATCCGCCGAATCCATCAAACCATCGCAATGAATAGCACCCGTTAACCACACTGACAAAAAAAATCCGACCGCACCCGTGAATATCGGTAAATTAAAAAAATGTACCGCACCAAGAGCCGCCGCATATAAAATTCCTAAAACCGCGCCAATCGCCGGAAAATATTTCACCGAACCGCCAAAATTTTCTTCAGTCCACACCGTTTGACGCACAATCGAAATTCGCGTTAAAAATTGTAAGCCGATTAAAAATTCATTCATTGCTTAGGTCTGCCGTCCTCATTAACCCAATTGCTTTTCCAATCTTCCATTGCCATTCTTAGCATTTTTGTAATTTCTTCCGGATGCTCATAACAATATTTACCCATTACAATAAATTTTTGACCGATTAATTTCCCGATAATTTCGCTGCCCGTGCTTATCGCCATTTTAAACAAGACAATTAACACAATCGAAAGTTTGAAGCCGAGTACGGTTATTGCAATTCCGCCGAACAGCGGCAATAAAAATATCATCGCCAATTTAATTATAAAAAATGAAAACGCTACGCCACACGCGCCCTTTCCAATTCTAAATAGCAATGAACTTTTGCAATGTAGGAACAACCAAATTTCTTTAACCGCCCATTTTGGATGACGTATCGCCTTAACAAAAAATGCCCCTGCGCGCCGTCCATAGTACTGGAAAAATTCGCCGATTTTCTGTAGCAATTTATTTATATCCGTCGGAATGTTGGCTACGATCGTGAAAATCGCTTGCGGACTAAATTCTAAAACCGCCCCGCGCATTGAGCCTAATGCTGTTCCTAAAAAATTTGGCGCTCTGCCAATTACGCCCGTCACTGATTCCGGCAAAGGCAGGGCAGGAATAAACGCCGCTATAACGTACAATGTAATTGCTAGCACGCGCCCGATTACCATTGCCAGAAAATATTTTATCACTGCGCGAGGATTTCGGCGTAAAGCTTGCGGGAATAGCCTAATTCGCTTGGGTAATTTCTGTATAAGCGAATGGAAAAATTTATCGCCAATCGTCGGAAAATGCTCAATGTTGACGTCGGGCGGAAAAGCAAACTGATTCTTATTATCTTCTTCAAGCCGCTGCGTCATATGAATCATATGAGCAAAGGCGTTAGAAATTTTTGTTTCTCCGGCTTTTTGAAGGCGGTCGCGCTCAGAATCAAAAGAACGAGTTTGTTGCATCATTTTTGCAAATTGAGCCGCCCATTGCTTTTGTTTCGCGTCGCTGTCTAATTTTTTTGTAGCTTCTAGCATTTGCATAAAATTTCCGGCTAAATTTTTTTGGTGAGCGTCTTTATCGTCTTGCTTGGTGAGCTGCGCCATTTGCTGAAATTGCCGCGCCAATTCTTTTTGCCGATCTTCCTGCGCGCTCATGTCGTCACCCCCCGCAAAATTTTTTCCTACTTTAATAAAAATATCGCACTCTGTCAATTTGCAATTAAATTTTTTGAGGTGAATTTTATGATTGTCACGACCATTCGCAAACCTAAATTTGAAACCGTGAATTTGGCTAAAATTACCGCTGAAAAACTTGGCTTAAATTTTGTTGAGCGCAAAGATTTTGGTATCGACGCGCTTATGAAAATGTATGACGCGGAAAATATTTTATTGGCGAAAAAAAATGCGCTGGTGATTTGGACGTCTGAAGGAATTTTATATTTCCATCCAAATACCGCGCATTTGCGGATAAAAAATTTGCGACAAGGCGAAGGCGACCGCTTGATTGAAGCCGCCCAAATTAAAGCCGGTGATAAAATTCTTGACTGTACGCTGGGCTTGGGCAGTGATGCAATTGTCGAAAGTTTTATTGTCGGCAATTCGGGCAAAGTTACTGCGCTGGAAATTAATCCGGCGTTGGCTGAAGTTGTTCGTTTTGGTATGAAAAATTTTGTTGACGATACGCCGCCGGTGATTGAGGCAATGCGCCGCGTCAAAGTTGTAACTGCCAACTACGCAGATTTTTTGAAGAGCGCCGCCGATAATTCTTTTGACGTGGTTTATTTCGATCCGATGTTTCGCCACGCGCTGAATAAAAGTTCCGGCATTAATCCGATTCGTCCCGTTGCTGACCACAGACCCATTGACGCTGATTCTGTCCGTGAAGCTTGCAGAGTTGCGCGGCGACTTGTTGTTATGAAAGAAAATTCGCGCAGTCTTGAATTTGCGAGGCTCGGTTTCAAAATCGCGGAAGGCGGCAAACACAGCAATATTTCATTTGGCGTCATCAAAAGCTAATATTTTATCGGACTCTTCATTTAAGCTGCCATCGCTGTTCAATAATGGCGTATCCATAATAATTTTAATTTTATTGGCAAGCTGTTCCGCAATTCCAATTGCATTTGCCGCTCCGAAAGCTCCACAGGCGGCTAAAGTACCTGCTGTTAAACTGGCGCCTAATCCTGCCGTCAAATCAATAGCTTTGAAACTTGCTGTCTTCATTTCACTAAAATCTTCACCGTTAACCTCAAAGCCGCTGAGTTTATCAGATTTTATTTTACTGTCAATATTAATGTCTCGTTTTATTCGAGAATAACTACCGCAGGCACGATCAATAATAATGGTAACATAGAGCTTGTCTCCTTATCGAACTTTGGCGGAAAATAGGAAAATTAAAATCGTGAGGAAAATTCCAGCGACGCCGTACATTGGACCTTCATAAATAAAAGCGTAAATCGTAGCGGCAAGGCAGAATAAAGTTGCAAAAAGCGTTTGCTTAGCGGATTCGCGGCGGTACAGAAAAGTTTTGTAATCAACGCCGGTTGCCTTTTCAAAGCATTCGTGACAAATAATTTCGCGCTCGCCATTGATATTTTTATGAACGAGCGCTTCTTTCTCGGTAAGTTTTTTTCCGCACATCGCGCAGTTGAGTTTGATTTTTTTAGTCGGTTTCTGCAAAGTGACCGGCTTATTTTCTTCTGGCAATTAAAGCAACTCCTTGCAAGCAATTTTGGCGGCGGCTAAAGTTTTTTCAATATCGGCGTCGGTATGAGCTGCGGAGACAAAAAGCGTTTCAAATTGCGAAGGCGCAAGATAAATTCCGCGCTCTAACATTTTTATAAACCAGCGCTTAAATTTTTCTTGATTGGCTGCGGTAGCGTCAGCGTAATTCGTAACTTTTTTATTGGTGAAAAATATGCTGAACATCGAGCCAGCTTGAGGAACTTGGGCATTCGCGCAGAAAATATTTTTGAGACCTTCGACAAGCTTTGAGGTTTTCGCGTTAAGATTTTCAATAAAATTAGGCGTGTCAATCAGAATTTGCAAAGTTTCAATACCGGCAGTCATCGCAAGAGGATTGCCGCTCAAAGTTCCGGCTTGATAAATTTTGCCGTCGGGCGAAACATTGCGCATAATTTCAGCTTTACCGCCATAACAAGCGCAGGGCAAACCGCCGCCGATAACTTTACCAAGACAAGTCAAATCCGGCTTTTGCGCCTGCACATTATTTCTGAAACCGCACATAACTTCATCGAAAATCAACAGCGCGCCATATTTTTTAGTGACTTCGCGCAGAGCCGGCAAAAAATTATTTTCAGGCAAAACCAGTCCCATATTACCAGCAATTGGCTCGACAATCACGCAAGCAATTTTTTCGCCGCATTCAGCAAAAATTTTTTCGACAGCAGCAATATCATTGTAAGGTAAAGCGATTGTGTCCTGCGCGATATTTTCAGTTACGCCAGGACTGGAAGGCTCGCCGAAAGTCGCCGCGCCTGAACCGGCATTAACCAATAAACTATCGCTGTGTCCGTGATAACATCCAATAAATTTTACAATTTTGTCGCGACCGGTGAATCCGCGGGCAACTCTAAGCGCACTCATAGTTGCTTCAGTGCCAGAATTTACCATGCGCATAACTTCCATACTCGGATAAATTTTTTGAACTATTTCAGCTAATCGCGTTTCAAGTTCAGTTGGCGCGCCGTAACTTGTGCCGCGTTCGACAGCTTTTTTCAGAGCGTCAACCACTTGTTCATGAGCGTGCCCCAAAATCATTGGTCCCCAAGAGCCGACGTAATCAACATAATCGTTGCCGTCAATATCGAAAATGTGACTGCCTTTTGCGTGCGAAATAAAAGGCGGCGTACAATCGACGTTGCTAAATGAGCGCACCGGACTATTCACTCCGCCTGGCATTAATTTTTTCGCGCGGATAAATGCGGCATCAGATTTTTCCAAATTCAAATTATTAACCCTCCCAAAACTGAAAAGTACATTGGTAGCCGCCCAAGGATGGGCGGCTCCGCGCCATTTTCAGGATTGAAAATTTGCGCGGCTGCTTTCCTTTCCGCTCACACTCTTGGATGATCTCGCGGAACCAATTAAATTGCGTTTTCTTTCTTTGCCAGCGTTTCTTTCTTTACTAAAAGAAAGAAATGCAAATCATGAAAGATAAATTAATCGAAAACCACGAGCTTCTCTTTGAAATAAATTTTATAAACTTCATCGGCAATCTGCGGAATATTGCGCGGCAGAAAATGTACATTGTACCCGACAAAATACGGCGAAGTTGCAAAGCGCGGCATCATTTTCGCATAAATAATTCCTGCGCGACGATAGAAAAAAATATTATAACTGCTTAAACTCTTGCGGAAAAAATTCATCAGATAATGTATGCCAATCTGCAAAAAATCAGCAAGTGTATCAATATCGCCGCCACTCTCGCAAACAACATTCAATTCGCCGAAACCTACGCGCGGACAATTCGATACATTCAACTCAACGCCATTTTCCTTAGCAATGACCAGCCCGCGCAATTCCTCAACTTCAAAAAGTAATTCAGATTTTAACTTCGGAAATCCAACAATCTGCATGTGCGGGTGTTTAATCGTGCCGCCAGACATCGGACCAAAATTTTTAAAAAATAAAACTTCCTCATACTTGCCGCAATTCAAAAGTTCATTCCAATGCTTAATTCCCATCCGAATCACGCGGCGCATATGCTCACGACTATATTTCGGCATATCAATATCGCAGTCCTTGCCCTCAATCAGCACAAATAAATCAGCGCCCTCAATCACCGGATATTTATTGCGCAGAAAAATAATATCGCCGTCCGTGTCTAAAATATTTGTCAAATGTTTCACATCACAAAATGGGCAGGCGTTTTCCGTGTGAACAATATTTTCCGGTTTAGTTTTGCCAATGTCCGTGTTAAATTTTATCAAATTGAAATTCATGACGCCCACGCTCCACATTTCATAAAACTTTCAAAAATTAATATACAAAGCCGCGCCAAAAATGCTATAATTCATTATAACTTTGACTAAATTTTTTTGCAACTAGGCGGTGTAATAGGCAGTAATGGCGGAAACAAAATCAACCGGCAATGAAAAATTTCTCAAGGGCACAATGATTTTGACGATAGCAAGTTTCGTCGTTAAAGTAATTGGCTCGCTGAATTGGATATTTGTATCGCGAATATTGGGCGGCGAAGGCATCGGGCTTTATCAAATGGCGTTCCCAATTTATTTTTTTGCAATGACGGTTTCGCAGGCAGGCGTACCTGTAGCAATTTCAATTATCACTGCGGAGCGCGTCGCACTTAATGACATTTTCGGCGCAAAACGCGTTTTCAGAATCTCAATGGCGCTAATGCTTTTAACCGGAATAATTTTTTTTCGGCAAGCTGGTTAATCGAATGGCAATTCATACGAGACGCGCGAGCCTATATGTCAGTGGTGGTTTTAGCGCCAACGGTTTTCTTCGTAACATTTTTAGCGGCGTCAAGAGGATATTTACAGGGCTGGCAACGAATGACGCCAACCGCAGTCAGCCAGATTGTCGAGCAAATTTTCCGCGTCATAACGATGATAGTCTTAGCCGATTTATTATTGCCGTGGGGATTGGACTATGCGGCAGCGGGCGCAAGTTTAGGCGCATTGGCGGGCGCAGTTACCGGCTTAATGGTTTTAGTTTACTTCCACATGAAATTAAACAAGGAAATTGAATTTAAATACGGCGCAAATTTGCAACCAACAGCACAATCAGCTTCCGAGTCGACAATTTCAATCATCAAACGAATTTTCGTCTTAGCATTGCCGGTATCGGCGGCGTCAATAATGTTGCCGGTTGTGTCGAATTTGGATTTAATGATCGTGCCGCAGCGTTTGGAAGTGGCGGGCTATTCGGTGAGGCAGGCGACAGAGTTATTCGGATATTTAAACGGAATGGCAGTGCCGCTAATAAATTTGGCAACGATTTTAACGGCGTCATTGGCGGTTTCAATCGTACCGGCAATTTCCGAAGCGCGCGCCTTGAAACAAACCGACAGAATTTATAATCAAACTGCGGCGGCTGTAAGAATTTCAAACTTTGTATGCTTTCCGGCGTTCGTGGTAGTATTTTTCTTAGCAACGCCAATTTCCAGCTTGATTTACAACGCACCAGGCGCAGGACCAGCAGTAATGATTTCGGCGGTATCGATAATTTTGCTGGGACTTCACCAAGTTTCAACGGGCGTCTTGCAAGGTTTAGGTCACACAACAATTCCAATGGTGAATATGATATTAGCAGCGGCGTCTAAAGTTTTTTTGAACTGGCATTTAACGGCTCTGCCGGCATTCGGAATAATGGGTGCGGCTTGGGCGACGGCGGCGGATATGGGCGTGGCTGCTTTTATCAATTTGTACTTTATTCATAAATATATCGGCTACAAGATGGAACTCGGGCAGCTTTTCAAAACGATTTGCGCGGCGGGCGTTATGGCGGTCGTGGTTAAATTTTTCTATGAGTTGACGATGGCTGAATGGCACATTGAAGTTATTTCGACTTTCGGAGCGGTATTTGTCGGCTGCGCGGTTTATATCGCGGCGGTGGCGCTTTTCGGCGGTATGCGCAAAGAAGATATGCAACAAATTCCGATGATTGGCAGAATCGCGGTAAAGATTTTGAGCAAAATTGGTATTTTTAAATAAATCGGCAATGTGAATTTTCTTCGTAAATTGAAGGATTTTCGCATAACTTCGTAGAATTTTGGTGCGAAAAATAGTTTTTTAAAGCAGGTGAAGTTTATGCTGGAACAGATTTTAAGTTCGTCGAATTTTAATTATCTGCCACGCGGTTTGACGGCGGCGAGCATGCGCCAAGAAGTTGTTTCAAATAATATCGCCAATGTTAATACGCCGAATTTCCGCAAATCCAACGTCGAATTTGAAGAGTTATTAGCTAAAGAACTTTATGGCGAAAAAGCGCCGGAAGGCAAATTGCAGATGTTTCGTACTCACGATAAACATTTGCCGCCAAAAGTTATCATTTCTCGCGCAGAGCCCAGCGTTGTTTTGGACAATACGACAATGATGCGCAAAGACGATAATAACGTTGATATTGATATTGAAATGGCGACGCTGGCGAAAAATCAGATTTATTACAACGCGCTTGCCACGCAACTTAGCGGCTTACCAGCGGCGGACAAAGCTGATTAGGGGCTAGGGAATAGGGGCAAGGGGCTAGTTTTTAATCACTATTCGCTATACCCTTTCCACTAATCCCTAAAAAGCGACTGAAAGGAGCTTTTTCATGGGTATGTTTTTAGGAATTGATACGTCCGCGTCAGGCTTGACGGCTGAACGCTTGAGAATGGACGTAATTTCAAATAATATCGCCAATGCAAATACCACACGCACGGCGGACGGCGGCGCTTATCACAGGCGCTACGTTGTTTTCAATCCGCGTGAACGTCAACCAATGAGCTTTGAAGCAGCTCTTCAAAAGGCAACCGGCGCGGGCAAATCTGTCGGTGAAGGCGTGCGCGCAGTTTCAATCGTTGAAGATACCGAACAAGGTCCAATGGTTTACGATCCTGGTCACCCCGACGCTAATGCTGACGGTTACGTCGAAAAGCCAAATGTTAATATCGTCACTGAAATGGTCGACATGATAACGGCTCACCGCGCATATGAAGCGAATACAGCGGCAATTAACGCGGCTAAGACTATGGCGTTAAAAGCTCTGGAAATTGGACGTTAAAAAATTTTTTTAGTTTTCAACGTATATAAAATCAAAATTTCTATGGCAATTATTTTTCAAGCTGTTATAATAATTGCGGCTTTTATCGGTTTTAATTTTTTTAGCTATTATTAATGTGTTATGTGAATTTTTTAAGAGGAGTGATGAGATGGAGATAACACCACTGGAATTGACGCCAGTAAAAATGAGCGCACATAGCCATCTTGGCGAATCAAAGCAAGTCGACGAACCGATAAAAACGTTTGGCGAAGTTTTGATTGACGCCGTGAAAAAGACTAACGAACTTCAGCTTGAATCCGATAAATTAAATGCGGCATTGGCGGCAGGCAGAGTTGAAGACATATCGCAAGTGGTAGTGGCGGCGCAAAAAGCGGAAATTGCCATACAGCTGACACTTCAGCTAAGAAACCGAGCGACCTCTGCGTATCAAGAGATTATGCGCATGCAGGTATAATTTCATTGTCATGGATAGAATTAAAATAAACAAGGACGACGCGAGGGGACTGAGTATGAATTGGAGGCTTGGAAAGAGCGATTCCAAGAATTATGGAATAGGTACACCAAAAGACAACGCTACATTGCCATAGGCGTAATAGTGGCAATTTTACTGGGAATTGTCGGAATTAGTTATTGGTACGGCAGCAAGCCCGATTATGTTCCGTTATATACAAACTTGGAGGCAAAGGACGCCGGCGATGTTGTTAACAGCCTGAAAGAAGCTGGAGTGCAATATCAAATTTCCGAAGATAAGCGCGGAACAACAATTTATGTACCAGCAACGCAGGTTCACGACATCAGATTGGATTTAGCGGTAAGTGGCTTGCCGCGTGGCAATAAAGGTTTTGAGCTCTTTGACGATAGCAAACTTGGCGTGACCGAGTTTCAGAACAAGGTTAATTATTTGCAGGCGTTGCAGGGCGAATTGACACGCACGATTGAACAAATTGATTCAGTGCAAAAAGCGCGCGTGCATATCGTACTGCCTGAAGATAGTCTTTACAAGAAAAACGAAAAACCAGCAACGGCTTCGATCATGTTAATGCTGCGTCCGGAAATGCAACTTACACAGCCTGAAGTTAAGGGCATTGTTAATTTAGTCAGTCACAGTATTCAAGGACTTTTGCCTGAAAATGTCACAATTGTTGACGAAGCTGGAAATATTCTTAATGAGCAAGACGACGAAGATGTTTTGAGAGACCAAAAACTGAATTTGCAGGCTTTGACGCAAATTGAAATGACTAAACGCGTTCGCGACCACCTGCAGCATAATATTCAAACAATGCTTGATAATACGCTTGGTGAAGGTAATGCATTTGTGCGGGTAAGTGTCGAATTAGATTTTGATTCGCGCGCAATTGACAGACAAACTTTCACGCCGGTTGTTGACGAAGCGGGAATTATTCGCAGTCAACAGGATATCAGCGAATCTTACAATGGACAATCAAATATTCCAGGCGGACCGGCAGGTGTGCAAGGTAATATTCCTGGCTACGTTGCCGAAGACAGAAATGCCAATGCGGAATACGAGCGCAAAGAGTCAACTAGAAATTATGAAGTCAATGAAGAAAATCAAAAAATTGTGGCGTCGCCTGGTTCGATACGCCGCTTGAATGTTGCAGTTTTGGTTAATGACACAATTACCGAAACACAGCAAGAAAGTTTGTTAAGAGTAGTTAGCTCCGCTGCGGGTATCAATGAAAGTCGCGGCGATACGGTTTCAGTTGAATTGTTGCCGTTTAGTACTGAAAAACGCGATAGGCAAATCGCTGAAGAAGAAGCGGTTCGCGAGCGCAATGATAGGATCCTTTACATGGAAATTGGAGCATTAATTTTACTGCTAGCTATGCTTTTGGGCGGTTTCTTGATGCACCGTCGCAAGAAACAGCAGGAACGCGAAGCCATTGAAGAAGCAAGGCGAATTGCTGAGGAAGAGCGCAAAGCCGCCGAAGAAGAGCGCCGCCGTCGTGAAGAAGAGGAACGCGCTAAACAAGTTGAGGTTGAAGCCATTCCAGAAGATAGCCTTACTCCTGAAGAAAAGCAGCAACGCGACGAAAAGAAGGCAATTCTTAAACTCATTGAAGAAAAACCGGCTGATGTCGCAATGCTTATTAAAACGTGGCTTGCTGAGGACGATTAATCAAATACTAAAAAATTTATTGGCTGAAAGATGGATAGTTGCTTTACCGTCCATCTTTTTGCTTTTATTTTAAGGAGGAATTATTATGCCAAGAGATGATATGTACGGCGATTCGCGGGATATGACTGCACACGAAAAAGCCGCCATACTTTTTATCGCGGTAGGCGGCGAATATGCTGCTAAACTTTTTGAACATCTTGACGACGACGAAATTGAAAGCATCACGCTGGAAATTGCCAATAACAAGCAGGTCAGCGCTGAGCAAAAAGCCGCCGTTATCAGTGAATTTTATCAAATGGCTATGGCGAATGATTATATTTCAACCGGCGGTTTGGAATACGCTCAAAATGTTTTGGAGAAAGCGCTTGGTGCTGATAGAGCGATGGGCATTTTGAACCGCTTAACAACCAGCTTGCAGGTTCGCCCATTCGATTTCCTACGCAAAATTGATCCGTCTCAGCTTTTAAACTTTATCCAAAATGAGCACCCGCAGACAATAGCGCTGGTAATGGCGTATCTTGAGCCGGACCAAGCCGCAATTATTATGACCGGCTTATCAACAGAAATGCAAGCTGACGTTGCGAAAAGAATTGCAATGATGGATAGAACTTCGCCGGATGTTATTCGTGAAGTAGAGCGCGTTTTAGAGCGCAAGATTTCTTCAATGTTGACGCAAGACTTTACAACAGCTGGCGGTGTTCCTGCTATTGTCGAAGTTTTGAACCGCGTAGACCGTACCACTGAAAAAGCTATCGTTGAATCGCTCGAAGTTGATGATCCAGAACTCGCTGAAGAAATTAAGAAACTTATGTTCGTATTCGAAGACGTTGTACTTTTGGACGACCGCTCAATGCAGTTGGTTTTGCGTCAAGTCGATACCAAAGATTTATCGCTGGCAATGAAGGCTACTACCGACGATGTTACCAATAAAATCTTCAAGAATATGTCGAAACGTGCCGCCGATATGCTCAAAGAGGAACTTTCATATATGGGACCGGTTAAAATTCGTGACGTCGAAGAAGCGCAAATGAAGGTTGTTAATATTATCCGGTCGCTTGAAGACAGAGGCGAAATTGTTATCTCGCGCGGTAAGAATGATGATATGCTTGTGTAATGTCGGCATTTCTTTCTTTTTGTAAAAATAAAGAAACGCCAGGCAAAGAAAGAAAAACGAAAGTAGGATTGCTCCCGCGAGATCAGACAAGAGCGATTAAAAAATAACATACAGCCGCGCAAATTTTCAATCCTGAAAATGGCGCGGACGGCGCGCGTCCTTGCGCGCCTCTTAATTACGTAAGTCATTTAGATCGAGTTCTTACTCTCAGCAAATTTGTAAACTCCGCTCCCCAATTCACGCGGAGTATTTTTTTTCAGCATTTCAAAATCCACTGTTAAATCTTTGCCGTCCAATCCTGCACGATAAATTTTGGTCACAAAAGCGGTAACTTCTGGCGAATAATCCTGCGCCTCAATCCTAAGTGCCGCCGCTCCCACGAATTTCTGCAAGTACGGCAACATACATAAATCTTTAGCAAAATAAATGTGACTGTAATCAAACTGGTCAAGGCGTATCGAATGAACTTCGCCCGCGCTATCCACCAATGCAAAATGCTCATTCAAAATTTCCGGCGTCGCAAATTCATTGAAATTCGGATAATAGAACTTAACCAGGTTATGCTCGCTAATCATTGACTCAGTCGCCCCGTGAATGATAATTTCTATCGGCAATGCAGATTTTTCAACAACGCTCTTAACCTGCGCAAAACTCAGCTCAAGCGACGCCGTCGCCCGCACTACTCCCAATTCGCGCAGAAATTCAGCCGCCACATTATTGAATAAGTTAAATGAACTGTCGGCGTAAATCGGCAAATTGGAAAATTTTTTAGCAACATTCAGCGAGCCCAAATTGCTAACCATCACGCCATCAATTTTTTTCAGCCGCATTAAAAGTTCGGCAAGCTCATTCAAATAACTGTCGCGAGTAACGCGCGGCGTATTCAAAATAATTTTCACGTTCGATTTATGCGCAATTTCAGCGGCAGTTTCCAATTCAGCCAGCGTCATTGGCTTATTTGGTTTAAAACTTTCGCCGCCAACATAAATCAAATCTGCGCCGTTATCAATGGCAGATTTAGCCGCGTCCAGTGTCGAAACTCTAACAGTCAAATCAGGTTTCGCGCAGGACTTTTTTATTGGCTCAGCTCCGACAAAAATTTTCGCCACGCTCGCATCGTCAAATTTCGTTTCGATAACGCCTTCACTGAAAAATCGCGGCTCACGTTTCCCACTCAAGCCAATATCTTTCTTAGTCGGCGGAGCAAATGCGCAGAGCGTAGTAAATTTCCGCACGCGCTTATCGAAAAAATCTCGCCACAAATTTTCGTCAAGACTATAGCCGGTTGGGTCGGCAATGTAAGCGTCAATCGCCTGCCTGTATGTCGATACAATCCTGTGAATAAATTCCGGCGGGCGCATTCGCCCTTCAATTTTAAACGAATAAATGCCGCTCTGAATCAATTCCGGAATATTCCTGAGCAGGCACATATCGCCCATTGCCAATTTGTAACTGGTATCGTCTAAAATTGCGCCGGTTTTTTCGTCAATAAATTTATACGCCCAGCGACACGGTTTCAGACAACGCCCGCGATTACCGCTCTGCCCAAATGTTATACCTGAATGTATGCATTGCCCAGAAACCGCCACGCACATATCGCCGTGTATAAAATATTCCGTTTCAATGCCGGTTGCCTCGCGCAGATTTTTCACCGCTTCAAAACTCAATTCTCGACTGACAACCACGCGCTTAATCCCAAATTTTTTCAGCAATTCAACCGCTGGTATACTGTTAATGTTCATCATAACTGAAGCGTGAATTGGAATGCTCAATCCGAGTTTTTTAATCAGCTGAATCACTGCAAAATCTTGGACAATCGCCGCGTCAATTTTAATTTCATCCAAAAAACGCAGATATTTTTCAAGCGGCTCGATTTCCTCAACGCTCATTAAATTATTAATCGTCACGTCCAGTTTAACGTTCCTGTCGTGCGCATATTCCACGGCGGCTTTCAATTCGTCATTATCCAGATTAAATTTGTTACTGTGGACGCGCATATTGAAATTTTTCCCGCCCAAATAAACTGCGTCCGCGCCTGCGTCAATTGCCGCCTTAAATGCTTCAAATGTACCCGCCGGTGCTAAAAGTTCAACCGACTCACGAGTTAATCCCATAAATTAAACTCTCCTATCATTAAATCTCGCTGAAATTATATCATTGCGAATAATGGCTTGCAATATCGCCCGCCTTATGATAAATTATTTTGCTACAAAAATGGAACGACAAATACAACAACTGCGCGAATCAGCGGCAACAATGATAAGCGCGGCTTCAGATTTAAAAGAACTCGACAACGTCCGCGTTAAAATTTTGGGCAAAAAAGGCGATCTCACCGGTTTATTGCGTGGTATGAGCCAACTCAGCGCGGAGGAGCGTCCTAAAATTGGCAAAATCGCTAACGAAGCGCGCGCTCAAATCGAGCAGTTAATCGCTGATAAAAATGCTGAACTCAAAGCTAAAGATTTACAAAATAAATTGGCGTCTGAAAAAATCGACGTGACACTTCCTGGCAGAAAAATTCATTGCGGGCATTTGCACCCGCTCACTTTGACTTTAAACCGCGTCAAGGAAATTTTTATTCAAATGGGCTACAGCGTTGAGGAAGGTCCGGAAGTCGAAACTGATTATTTTAATTTTGAGGCGCTCAATTTGCCCAAAGATCACCCTGCGCGAGATACTCAAGATTCATTTTACATAACCAACGAAATTTTATTGCGTACGCAAACTTCGCCGGTACAGGCTCGAACTATGCAAAAAAATCCGCCCAATACTCCAATTCGTATGATAGCGCCTGGCAGAGTTTATCGCCGCGACGATTACGACGCAAGCCACGCGCCAATGTTCACGCAGATTGAAGGGCTTGTTATCGACAAGGGAATTACTTTTGCCGATTTAAAGGGCACGCTTGATTTTTTCTGCAAGCAATTTTTTGGCGAAAATACTCAAATCAGATTGCGCCCAAGCTTTTTCCCGTTCACTGAACCGAGCACTGAAATTGATGTTTCTTGTCCGATTTGTCACGGCAAGGGTGATTGCAAAGTTTGTCACGGCAGCGGCTGGCTTGAAATTCTCGGAGCGGGCGAAGTGCATCCCGACGTTTTGAAAATGAGCGGCTACGATAGCAATGCGGTTAGCGGCTTTGCTTTTGGAATGGGCGTCGAACGTTTGACAATGATTAAATACGCCATTGATGATTTGCGGCTGTTCTTTGAAAATGATGTTCGATTCCTAAATCAATTTTAATTGCCAAAAAAAGCGTGATTTTTATGACAGGTAGACGGCTTTATCAAAAAAATTTAATGCAGATATAGCACGTATCATTGAAAGAAAAACTTATAAAAATGTCGATTAAATTTGAAGGAGCGTAATAAATGCAAGTATCAACAAAATGGTTGAAAGACTTCATTGAAATAGATTGCACGGCGGACGAGCTGGCGGAAAAATTTACAATGGCGGGAATTGCGGTAGAAAATGTCATACACGCGGGCGCTGGACTTGAAAAAGTTGTAACCGGCAAAGTTTCAGAAATTGTTAAGCATCCCGATTCTGATCATATGTTTATCTGCCAAATGGACTTGGGCGCGGGTGAATTGATTCAGATTGTGACGGGCGCGCAAAATGTCAAGGCGGGCGATATTGTACCGGTGGCTATGGTTGGCGCGAATTTACCCTGCGGGAAGAAAATTGCCAAAGGAAAATTGCGCGGCGTGGTTTCAAATGGTATGCTGTGCAGTGCAGACGAATTGAAGATTGAAGGCGATTCCAGCGGTATTTATATTTTGCCTGCCGATACGCCGATTGGAGTTCCGGCTGCTGAAGTGCTTGGGCTTGACGATGATATTTTAGAATTTGAATTGACGGCGAATCGCGGCGATTGTTTCAGCGTATTTGGTTTAATTCGTGAGGCGGCGGTTTTACTGAATAAGACTCCGCACTTTCCGGAAATTAAAGTTACCGAAGACGCGGGAAAAAAAGCAGCCGATATGATTGAAATTAAAATTGACGCGCCGGATTTATGCAGTCGGTTTTCTGCGCGAGTGCTGACAGATGTTAAACTTGGACCTTCGCCTGAATGGCTGCAAAAACGTTTGGAAGGCGCGGGCATTCGAGCGATTAACAATGTGGTTGACGTGACAAATTTTGTAATGATTGAGCTTGGGCAGCCAATGCACGCTTATGATTATGATGAAATTGTCGGCAAAGTTTTAAATGCGCGGCGCTCGGTGGTGGGTGAACAACTTCACACGCTTGACGATTCAAACAGATTGGCTAAGGGCGATGAACTGGTGATAGCTGACGCGGAAAAAGCTGCGGGCTTAGCTGGCGTAATGGGTGGCTTTGAAACTGAAATTACCGAAAAGACCAAGACGGTTGTATTGGAAGCGGCGGCGTTCAATGCGGCGTCGATTCGCAGGACAAGTCGCGCAGTTGGTTTACATTCTGAAGCGTCGGGCAGATTTGAGCGCGGCGTCAATGAAAAGGCAACTGTCATTGCGCTGGATAGGGCAGCTCAACTTTTGCAGGAAATGGGCGCGTGCAAAGTTTGCAAAGGCATTGTTGATATTTATCCAAATCCTAAATCAGCTGTTAAAGTTCAATTCACCACGAAGCAGATCAACGACCGACTCGGCACGAATTACAGCGACAAAGAAATTATTGACGTGCTGAAAAGTTTGGGCTTTGATATTAGCGACATTGGCGCGCAAATGGACGCAGAGCAGGCGATTGACAGAATTTCAACAGCGGCTAAACATTTTGGCAAGATCGCTAAGAATATCGCGCAGGCGGGGCTTACTAAGACTTTTGACAAGTTGATTGACAGTAGCGGCGTTAAAGAATTTATTGCATATGAGGCGACCGTTCCAGATTGGCGAAATGACGTTACCATTATGGAAGATTTATCTGAAGAAATTGCGCGCATTTATGGCTACGATAAAATTCCCGCCACTTTGCCTAAAGGCAGTCAGCAAGGGCGGCAATCCAAAACTCAGAATTTCACCGATAAAATTAAAAATATCCTGGCGGCGCTCGGCTTGAATGAAGAAATTTCGTTTGCGTTTACCAGCGTTGAAACTTTTGACAAATTGCAAATTCCGGCTGATAGTGAATTGCGTCGCGCAGTGCCGATTATGAATCCATATGAAAATCCGCTGCTCCGTACGAATTTAATTGGTTCGATATTGGAAAATGCTGCGCGAAATTTGAGCCGCAAAAATGAAGACGTTAGACTTTTCGAGATAGCGCCTGTATTTTTCCCTAAAGCATTGCCGATAACTGAACAGCCGCGCGAAGTTTTAAAATTAGCTGGCTTGATAATGGGGCGGCGCGACCCTAAAGGTTGGTCGCAAAATTCGGCTGAAGTTGATTTTTATGACGCTAAGGGCATTGTCGAAGAACTTTTCGCGCAGTTGTCGATTTTGAATTACACGGTCGAGGCGGGCGCGCATTATGCGTTGCATCCTGGCAAGACGGCAATTTTCAAAAAAGGTCGCGAGATTTTGGCTACGGTTGGTGAAGTTCATCCGGCGGTTGCTGAATCTTTTGGTATCGGCAAGAAGATTTATATTTTCGAGGCGGATATTGAGACGCTCATTAAATGCACGGCGAAAAAATTTGCATTTGAGAATTTGCCGAAATATCCTGCGATAACGCGCGATTTGGCAATTCTGGTTGATCGTGATGTTTCGGCGGGCGAAATTGAAAAAGTCATTGCTAAATACGCGGGGAATGATTTTAAGAGCGTGACGCTTTTTGACGTGTACACCGGCGATAGAATTTCAGCTGACAAAAAAAGTTTGGCGTTTACGATTAAATTTCAATCCAGCGAGCGTACACTCAAGGACGAAGAAGCGGACGCGGCTTTCAAGGATATTTTAAACTCGGTGAGAAAAATATTTAATGCAGAGCTAAGGGCTTGAGGTGAGTGAGTTGAAGGACGTTAAAAAGTCCAGCGATTGGCAACGTGTTACTGTTGAAATTTTCGGCGACGTTTATAATCTCAGAACTGACGACCCCGAAGCTTTGCGGCAGTGTGTGAATAAAGTTGATGCCACGATGAGGGATATTTCTCAAAATACAAGGACTTTCGTTGGCAGTCGAATTGCTGTATTCGCCGCGTTGAAAATTGCTGAAGAGTACCTGCAACTCAAAAAAGATTATGATGAATTGTTAAATATGCTTGAAGAAAATAGATAATTGGAGTGTGATAAATTTGGCGAGAACATTATTTACTTCTGAATCCGTGACTGAAGGGCATCCTGATAAAGTTGCTGACAGAATTTCAGATAGTATTTTGGACGCAATTTTAGAGCGAGATCCTCTTGGGCGCGTTGCTTGCGAAACGGTTGTTACGACGGGGCAAGTTCATGTTATTGGCGAAATTTCTACCAGCTGTTATGTTGACATTGCAAAAATTATTCGTGAAGCTGTGCGCGAAATTGGATACACAAATTCGGCTTATGGTTTCGATGCTGATACAGTTGGCATTTTGATTTCCATTGACGAACAATCGCCTGATATCGCGCAGGGCGTCAACAATGCGTTTGATGACGAAAATGAAATTGGCGCGGGCGATCAAGGTTTAATGTTTGGTTACGCGACCAATGAGACGCCGGAATATATGCCGTTGCCGATATCGCTTGCTCACAAATTGGCTTACAGATTGGCTGAGATTCGCAAGACTACCGGCGAAGTAAATTATCTGCGTCCAGACGGCAAAACTCAAGTCACCGTTATTTATGAAGACGGCAAGCCGGTTGCGGTTGATACGATTGTAATTTCCACGCAGCACAACCCCGACGTTTCGCTTGAACAGATTAAATCCGATATGCTCAAGTACGTTGTCAAGCGCGTTGTACCGGAAAATTTATTGACGCCTGAAACGAAATATTTTGTGAATCCGACGGGCAAATTTGTAATCGGCGGACCGCAAGGCGACAGCGGCTTAACCGGCAGAAAAATTATTGTGGATTCGTATGGTGGGGTTAGCAGACACGGCGGCGGCGCATTCAGCGGAAAAGATCCCACTAAGGTGGACAGAAGCGCGAGTTATGCGGCGCGTTATGTTGCGAAATATTGTTGCGGCGGGCTTGGCTGACAAATGCGAAATTCAAATTGCTTATGCTATTGGCGTGGCGCGTCCGGTTTCCATTCAGATTGACACTTTCGGCACTAATAAAGTTGACGAGGCTTTGATTGCCAAACTTGTTAATGAGAATTTTGATTTGCGCCCCAGAGGTATAATTACTATGTTAGATTTACGCCGCCCGATTTATAAACAAACTTCAGCGTATGGGCATTTTGGGCGCGAAGATGCAGGTTTCAGTTGGGAACGCATTGACAAGGCAATATTCCTGCGCGAGCAAGCCGGATTAAAATAATGTTTCGTGCGTTAATAATCCTTTGCTTAATTTGGGGATTTAATTTTGTCGTAATGAAAACAGCTAACGAATTTTTCACTCCGGAAATTTTCGTTGCGTACAGATTTTCATTGGGCGCGGCGGTGCTTTTGGCAGTAGCTTTTATAACCAAATTACCTTTGCCGCCTAAAAAATTTTGGGGCTGGATAGCATTAACCGGCGTATTGCAAATAGCGATTGGCGCGTCAATTGTCCAATATTGTTTTCAATTTTTGGACGCGGGCTTAGTCTCAGTTTTAAATTACACAATGCCGATGTGGGTAACGATTTTAGCCGCATTTTTCTTGAACGAAAAACTTACCAAGAAAAAAATATTTGGCGTGGCATTGGGAATAATCGGTATTGGCGTTTTAATGAACGTCGAAATAAGCGGCAATTTTTCAGCAATGCTCATAGCGTTATCGGCAGCAATTTTCTGGGCGCTCGGAAATATTTTAATGAAAGCGAAACTCGCACAGTGCAACCCGATAGCTTTAACGACGTGGCAGATGGTAGTTGGCGCGATTTTGCTGGTGATTTATGCGGCAACTTTCGGCGAAGTGCGCGCTGATTGGACGCCAACGGCTATTGCGTGTTTGCTCTACAACGGTATTTTAGCGTCAGCGTTTGCGTTTTTCTTGTGGGTATACATTTTGCGAAATATGGAAGCCAGCAAAGCCTCAATTTCGGTTTTGGGCGTACCGGTCGTTGGAGTTTTGGGCGGCGTCATTTGTTTAGGTGAGCCGCTTACCCTCTCAATGTTAATCGGAATGCTCATGGTTTTATCTGGAATATTTTTAGTTCAACACTCATAAAGTTTTGTGGCGGCAAGGAAGCCGCTTTTTTTATTTGACAAAATCGTCGTCGCGTGATAATTGAATCAAATTTTTGGAAAGGAGCAAATTAAATGCAAGCAGCTCAGATAGATTTACTTGAAATGTTTCCTGTCAACACCACATTGATTATTCCGGTTTATCAGCGAAATTATGACTGGAAAAAAATTCATTGCGAAAAATTGTTTGCGGACATTGAAAAACTTGTCGGTAACGAAGAACTTCATTTTCTCGGCGCTATCGTATATCAAGAAAAAAAAACCACCGGTATGTTCAAGGAAAGCATAATTGTTGACGGGCAGCAAAGAATTTCAAGCCTTATTTTATTGGCAAAGGCGCTTTACGATTCTACTGACGATGAAAATATAAAGCACGCGCTAAGCGTAAATTTTTTTAAAAATCCGATACCAAATCCGAAATACAAATTCAAATTGCAGCCGACGGAATACGACATAAATATTTTTACGAAATTGATGGAAGGCGAAAACCTCAGCGCTGAAGAACAAAATTCGCGGCTCTATGAAAATTACAAGCTATTCAAAGAAAAAATTTCTAAGTCTGCTCACAGTGTGCAAGCTCTTCACGACGCAATGTATTCGCTTAGATTTGTACGAATGATTATTGAAAATGAAAATCCGCAACAGATTTTTGA
>CAJOIA010000004.1 GCA_905234505.1 uncultured Selenomonadaceae bacterium | reverse complement strand
AGTGCGATGACGAATTTTGGCGTGAAAAATTTTTTAGAGGAGTATTTGAAACTTGCTCCGCCGCCTGCTGCGCGAATTTCTGACGATGGAATTATTGAGCCGGACGACGAAAAATTTTCAGCGTTTGTATTTAAAATTCAAGCGAATATGAATCCTGCGCACAGGGATAGGCTCGCTTTTATCAGAATTTGTTCGGGAAAATTTGAGCGAAATATGCAAGTATGGCACGCGCCGACAAATAAAATTATCAAGCTGGCTCAACCTCAACAATTTCTCGCGCAGGAGCGACAGATTATTGAAGAGGCTTATCCTGGCGATATCGTCGGATTGTTTGATCCTGGAATTTTTGGGATTGGCGATACTTTGACTGACGCCACTCATAAATTTAAATTTGAAGAATTTCCCACATTTCCGCCAGAAAAATTTGCGCGCGTATCGGCAAAGGATACAATGAAGCGCAAACAATTTGCCAAGGGAATTGAGCAATTGACGCAAGAGGGCGCAATTCAATTATTTTATCCGGTCGGTATGGGAAATGATTCTTACGTGGTTGGTACGGTCGGCACCTTGCAATTTGAAGTTTTACAGTACCGGCTGAAAGCTGAATACAATGTTGACGTTTTGCTAACAATGTTGCCTTTTGAAGTGGCACGCTGGCTGAAATTTTCAAACGGCGAAAAAGTTACCCCAACTTCATTAAGAGGCGCAAATCGCGGAATGTTTGTATTGGACAGAGCGGAAAATCCGGTTTTATTGGTAGAAAATGAATGGGCGCTTGGTTGGATACGCGAAAATAATTCAAAATTGATAATGAGCGCAACACCTTTGGAGGTTCTGTAATGAAGTATGAAATTTTGTACCCTGAGGCTTTTCCGGTTGTTAAATTTAGTTTGGCGCGCGGCGAAAAAATCAAAGCCGAATCCGACGCAATGATAGCAATGGGCGCGAATATCGACGTTGAGGGCAAGATGGAAGGCGGGCTTTTAAGCGGTTTAGCGCGCAGAGTTTTATCCGGCGAAAGTATGTTTTTTCAAGAGCTGATTGCTCGGCGCGGTCCTGGCGAAGTTTTAATTGGTCACCAACTGCCAGGCGGAATTTTGGATTTAGATTTGGATGGCTCGTACGGTCTGATTGTGCAGAAAGACGGTTATTTGGCGAGTACTGATGGCATTCAAGTTGAAACAAAGATGCAGAATTTAACGCGCGGTCTTTTCAGCGGTGAAGGCTTTTTTGTGCTGAATGTTCGCGGGCGCGGCACGGTTTTTATATCAAGTTATGGGATGATCCACCCGATAAATCTTGACGACGGCGAAGAAGTTATCATTGACAACGGGCACTTGGTAGCGTGGCCGGATTATATGGATTACAAAATTGAAAAGGCGTCCAGCGGTATCATTTCAAGTTTTACTTCGGGAGAAATGCTCGTTTGCCGGTTCAGAGGTCCGGGCATTGTTTTGATTCAAACGCGCAATCCCGACGCTTTTGCTGGCTGGATTCGCTCAATGGTACCTTCGTCTTAGATTGCAAGGTCTTCAAACAATAATTTCAGTGAAAACGATAATGATACAAACGACAGCGAAGAGTGAGGTGATTTTATGCGCTGGAAAAAATTAATAGCGGCGGCGATAGCGGTTTCAAGTTTGACTGTGGCGAGCGGCGGTATGTTTGAAGAAAAAGTTTCAGCTGAAGTTATCAAGATTGAGCAAGAAAATATTGTAAGCGTGACAGGCATTGGTGAAGTTTTTGGCGATGGTGAAAAAATTTCCGCCGCCATTATCGAATATCCGCAGAATATTAATCCAAAAAGCGTTTCGATTCGCGATTTTAAAGTTGCTGACAAAAAAATTGAGGCAGTTTACGTCAATGACGAGCCCTCTCTCACTGACAAAAATAAAATTGGCAGGTTTGTAATTTTAAAATTTGCTTATGAAAATACGGCGTTTGATGGCAGTTTAGAAAATCGCCCGCGCCCAAATGATAACCCTCGCGCAGGTGACGCGCCGAAGCATTCAAATAGACAGTTGCCGGATTTAAATTTTAGCGTTAAACAAGTGGGAAGTATCCGCGCTGTTGACGGTACTAAATTTTTGCCGAGCGAAAAAACTTTTGCGAGCACTTCGACGCTTGAGCCGGTGATTGATTCTTTTCAGCAATTTATTTACACCGATCCAGTGAGCGGAAATTCTATGCCGTACAATCTTTATTTGCCGCGAGATTATGATTCTGCGAAAAAATATCCGCTGTTATTTTTTGTGGCGGACGCCAGCGCCAATATCAATGAAATTAAAACGCCGCTTTTTCAGGGCAATGGCGCTACCAGTTTTGCGCAGGACAAATACGACTGCATAATTCTCGCGCCGCAATATACTGCTGATTTGGTTGACAAACTCGGTATGATGACGACCGACGAAAATATTTGGACTGACGGCTTAGAGCTGACGAAAAATCTGCTGTTCGACGTGATTAATAATTACGCTGTTGATAAAAATCGGATTTACGGCACGGGACAATCTCAAGGCGGAATGGCGAATATTGCAATTAGCGACAGATATCCCGACATTTTTGCGGCGCAGTTGTTGGTTGCTTGTCAATGGAACGTTGAAGAAATGAGCGCGCTCAAGGATAAAAATTTGTGGATAGTTGTATGTGAAGGCGATACAAAGGCATTTCCAGGTATGAATGCGGCTGTGGCGAATTGGAAAAATCTTGGTGCGCGGGTTGCGACCAATACAAATTTTTGGGATAGCAAAGCTTCAATCGCCGATTTGAATAAAAAAGTTAGGCAAATTGAACGCCAGCGCGCGAATATAAATTACACAGTATTTGCGGGCGGAAATCATATGTACACGTGGAGTTTTGCGTATAATATTTCTGCTCTGCGCGAATGGATTTTTAAACAAAAATTGAGGAGGAATTGAAATGGAAAAAACATTAGTGTTGATTAAACCGGACGCATTTGGAAAAGGACACGCGGGCGACATATTGAAAATTTATGAGGCGGCGGGCTTTAAAATCGTTGCGGCAAAAGTTATGCAGATGGATAAAAAATTGGCGGCGATACATTACGCGGAGCATATTGCAAAGCCGTTTTATCCGGAATTGGTTGAATTTATGACAGGCGCGCCGTTAATGGCGATGGTTTTGGGCGGCGAAAATGTGATTGAGCGCGTTCGTGAAATTAATGGAGCGACAAATCCTGCGAAAGCGGCTGAAGGTACAATTCGCAAACTGTACGCTGAAAATGTTACCAAAAATGCAGTGCATGCTTCAGACAGTGCGGCGAGTGCAGCGCGTGAGATTTCGATTTTCTTTAGTGAGATTGAACAATTTGGAGCATGAGGATGAAAATTTACACAAAGACAGGTGACGCGGGACAGACAAGTTTGTTTACTGGTGAGCGCATTGCTAAGGAGAGTCCACGCGTTGAAACATATGGTACGATTGACGAAGCAAATTCAGCATTAGCGATGGCGCGGGCATTTTCAAATCTTGCCGAAGTTAAGCAAAAAATTTTTGACTTGCAAAGGCTGTTGCCAAAATTGATGGCGGATTTAGCGAGTTTGGAGCAACCGGCATTGATTAATGAATCGCATATCAAACAGCTGGAAGCTGAAATTGACGAAATGGATAAATTTTTGCCGACGCTGAAAAATTTTGTGATACCAGGCAATACTAAAGCGGGGGCGATATTGGATATGGCGAGGACTACAATTCGTCGCGCAGAACGAGAATTTTACAAACTTTCGCGGTTTGAGGCGGTTCATGAAATTGACGGTATCTTTTTAAATCGGCTTTCGGATTATTGCTTTATGTTAATGCGTGTGGAAGACTATTTTGCAGAGAAAAAATCGGCTGTTTTGGTTTAAATTACCAAATTAAGATGGCGCGCACGGACGCGCGCCGCCCCGCGCCAAGTCACGTGATGTGACTTCTGCGCGGAGTTTTCTTTCTTTGCTTTAGCGTTTCTTTCTTTCCGAAAAGAAAGAAATGCGTAATAAAAATTATTAGGGGTGTTTAATGGAAGAAGAAAACAAAGAACATGGCGCAGTAAAAGATTTAACGGTAGGCGAACCGGCAAAACTGATATTTTATTTTACACTACCGCTATTGGCGGGCAATGTTTTTCAGCAATTATTTGGATTTGTGGATACGCTGATAGTTGGGCGATTTTTGGGCGTCGAAGCGCTTGCGGCAGTTGGTTGCACAGGTAGCTTGATGTTTTTAATGTTGGGCTTTGTAATGGGCGCAACAAGTGGCTTTTCAATTTATACGGGACAAAGATTCGGCGCAAAAGATTTTGACGGTATACGTTATAGTGTAGTAGTTTGTACGGTTTTGGCGCTGATAATGTCAGTGATAATGTCGATAATCGGCGTGACTTTTTGCCGAGAATTGCTTGAATTGATGCAAACTCCGCCAGAAATTATTGATAGCGCATATGATTTCATTGTGATAATTTACGGCGGCGTTACCGGTTTTATAATGCTCCAAATGCAGTCAAATTTACTCCGCGCGCTCGGCGATAGCAAAATGCCCACTTTCATTCAAGCAACGACGCTTTGCATAAATATTGCACTTGAGCCGGTCGCAATAATAATTTTGGAATTGGGAATACCAGGCGCGGCGGCGGCTACAATTTTGTCAATCATTATCGGAAATATTATCTGCTTTGCCTATATAAGAAGTAAAGTGCCGCTCCTACACGTTCGACGCGAAGATTGGCACTTCGACAAAAAAGTTATCATTGAACATTTAAAAATCGGTTTGCCGATGGGTTTTCAATCGTCGATAATAGCGATAGGCGCGGTTGTTGTGCAAATGGCGCTGAATGGGCTCGGACCAATAGCAGTTGCGTCATTCGCGGCGTCAATGCGCGTTGATAGCATTGCAGTAATGCCGATGATGTCATTTGGCGTAGCGATAGCGGCTTACACGGCTCAGAATTTCGGCGCGAAAAGATTTGACCGAATCAATGACGGCGTAAAAAAAACAATTTGGATGTCATGCTCATTTAGTGTAGTTGCGGCGTTGTTCAATATATTTTTCGGCTCAGAAATCATCAAGCTATTTGTTGGTGAAGGGCAAGAGCAAATTATTGAGTACGGGCAATTATTTTTGACGGTAAACGGCTTAGCATATTGGATAATGGCGCTTTTGTTTATATTCAGATTTACGTTGCAAGGGCTTGGCGAAAGTGTCGTACCGACAATAGCGGGCGCGATGGAATTAATAATGCGAATAGCGGCGGCAATTTTCCTGGTAGATTGGCTTGGATATTTGGGCGTGTGCCTTGCCGCTCCAATGGCGTGGCTGGGTGGTTGCATACCACTGGCAATAGCATTTTTTATGACGCGGAGAAAAATTATGCGCCTGTATGAAGAGGAAGATTAAATATTCGACGGCTATATCAAAAATTATGGATAAATTGAGCGGCGAAAATTACACTTAGCACGATGTTTTGTCGGAGAGCTTTAAATATTTTCTGGACAACAAGGACTTTTTGAAAAACTTGGTGGCGCGATGTGTATTCCTGGCATTACCACTGAAAAGCAAAAACAGGCGCTCA
Source organism: uncultured Selenomonadaceae bacterium (assembly GCA_905234505.1). Taxonomy (GTDB): domain Bacteria; phylum Bacillota; class Negativicutes; order Selenomonadales; family Selenomonadaceae; genus Quinella. The sequence goes on along the minus strand of CAJOIA010000004.1, from coordinate 26,328 downwards.
TCGACAAATGCAAAAAGCAGGCTGATAATATCATCGAGTGCATTAGCAGTTTATAAAATAAAAAAGCTGCCGAAATGGGGCTCAAAGTCGGTATAAAATGCTCGTCGATTGGTAAGCCGGAAAATCACAGAGGTTGTCTTTGCAATATCACGGCGTAGCATTTGAAGATTTACCCGCAGATTGGAAATGCCCACGCTGTAAACATCTAAAGACAAGTTCAACCAAGCATAAATTCATACTCCTCACAAAAAAATTTCAGGCTGTCAAAAATCGATAGCCTTATTTTTTTGTCTTCATTAAAAATTCATTAAAGTTGCTGAACCACTTGATAATTGCAATATTTTAGTGCTAAAATACTAAATTAGAAAGCGGGTGATTTTTATGGCTACAATAGATAAAGATGCTCTTAATAATAGCGTTGATAATTACGTAGATTCACTGTGGAACAAGACAGTTGACACGCTCAAGACTAAAATGGTTGAAGAGGCAAATTCAAAAGATGTCTCAAAAGATTTGATGAATACGCTCAAAGAAAATGTTGACTTGCAGAATTATCCGGACGATGTTTATTACACTGTGATGGATGAAATGGTTGAAATTAATACTACCGGCACCGCGACTAGCAACGACATTTTCAGTAAACTAAAAGATTGGTTTGAAGATTTAATTGATGACATATTCAGTAAGAAAACGAAGTCGCTAATTGTGGACGGCGTAACTTATCTGATTGCTGGAGCATTGGCTAAGACAACAACTTTGGCAAAAATCACGGTTAGTGGTGTCGACCATATTTTGAATTGGACGGGCGTCACGGACAACGATCACACTGTTCAAAATTTTATTGATGAAGTTATCGACGCTGGCACGGATTGTTGCAAAAGCCTCTGGAAAGAAATTTCGCACAGTGGCACCGGCGAATTGGTAACAAATTGGATTGAAACGCTCGTTGATAAAAATGAAAATGTCAGCAGTTTCATTAGCACATTGAAGGAAAATTACGCAGATATTAATCAAGACAATTACAAAAGCAAATTGATTGAATTAACGGCTGAAGTTTTTGCTGATAACAGTTCGACAATTAATAATTTGACAGATAAATACAATACGCTGGTTGAAAAAGTCAATACCTTGAAAAATGATTCAAATATTAGCGCCGCCTCCGAAAGCTACAGAAATTTTGTCGACAGTTACAATGATTTAGCAAGTGCACTCGGTACTAGCGGTATTTCCTATGACATTATCGACAATTTCATCAGTGATTCCGACAATGAAAGTTTGCCTGCAAATACTTATGTAAACGGCGATACTTTAACTTTGACATCTGAGCACTCGGGCGATATTTGGCTTGGCGGAATTAATTATTTTGACAACAGAAATACAGTTTGGGGCAGCAATGAAATTAATAATATTGATGCTTCAGAAAATAGTAACGCGCATATTTTGGCAGGCAATGAAAATTCAAACGTCATTACTGCAGGAAGCGGATCAACTTCAATGTGGGGCGGAATTGGCGGCGACGATACTATGATTGGCGGCGATTCACGCGACTATTTTTGGTATGTTGATGGCAATGGTAATGACACAGCGAAAAACTTTACAACAGGTCAAGGTGAAAATTCTGATGTACTGGTTTTGCGCGGCGGTGTGTCTAGCGTCAATCGCGATGGCGATACAATCATAATTGGCGGTGCGAGCGGTGGTGCTATTTCGATTGAAGCAAATTTTTCTGAAGACGAAACGATTCTATATTCGCTTAGTGGACAGAATATAAGCGCGGCGAAAATTGCTAGCTCTGAAAATGCTCTTTCATATGACGCGGAGACAAAATATTTCAAGTTCAATGATAATGCAGGGACAGTTTATTACAGTGGCAGCGACGACGCTACAATTGCGCTTGACAATTCCAACGGTCAAATTTTTATTGGAGCAAAGAATATTCAAGCACAAGATTCTACGGGAAATTTAAATCTTATCGGCAATGCGCTTGACAACGAAATTTACAGCGGTTCTGGCAACGATACTTTAACCGGTGGTAATGGTGCGGATAGATTTTATTGGGGCAATGGCGACGGCGTTGACATTATCACTGACGCACAGAGTGATGATATAATTGACTTGTACAATGTGAGTATTAGTGACGTAGCAGAAATTGATACTAGTAGCGGAATTAACGTTAGACTGAATGACGGCTCGCAGTTGAGCGTAAATAGTCAAGAGGCAACTTTTCAATTGTCAAGTGGTTCACGTTGGAAATATCAAGGCGGTTGGCAACGTCAAGCATAATTTTATACAAAAAAAAGACGCTCACGATCGAGCGCCCTTGCGGTGTTTCTTAGCGGAAATGCCGCTTTTTTTATTTAGAACATCATATTAACCAAGTTACCGATATTCGAGATAGAAGTCATATTGACAAAAGATTTGCCGGTATAAAGAGCAGCGGCAGAAAGTTCATTGCCAAGCATAGATTTTGCAGTGGGGAACAGTCTATCGCGTTGACTATTCGCCGTGTCGATATGTTGTTCTGCTTTTCCTGCAAGTCCGTCCTTACCGAGAACACTTGAAACTTTATCCGGATTATCAGCAATGGATTGAGCAAGCGCATCTTCATTAATGGAAAGTTTTCCGTCGCTACCGACAGTTATGCCGATTAATTCATAATTTGCGGAGCGATAAGCTGTATCGCCAAAAACTGTAGCCATTCTGCTGACGCGCGCCGAAACTCCGCTATTGTCTTTTAAAAAGCTGATTGAATCATTGTAGCTATCAACTAAATCTTTGACAGTGTTAAGCGCAGTTTTCATACCGTCGCTGTAGGTCGTTTTTGTAGTTTTGTTGCCGTCTTCGTCGGTTTCTTCAGTTTTCGTGATAGGATTTTCTCCCACGTCGATTTTGAGATTTTTCATATTATCGGCGGCTTTACCGAGTGCCGACATATTACTGTCAAATTCCGTGTAAAAAGTATCTTTGGCGGTATTGTAACTGGACATAACCGAAGCAACATTTGATTTAATTTCGCTGAGACCTGAGAGTGCAGTAGAAGCATTTGCGCTAAAAGAGCTGTAATTGCTCCAAAGGCTATTTAGCGAACTTTTTTTGTTTTGCGCTGAATAACTATTGAACATCGACAAATTGCCAGAACCAACCATGCCATTAATCGTCGCCATAACAAATCACCCTTCCTTGAAAAAAATCCTTGACTAATTTTTTACATTTTATATTATTGAATCGGCATTTGCAATAGAATTGTTAAATAAATTTTTGCGGAGGTTAAAATCTTGCTTAGTAATTTGAAATGTGAAGTTCTGCGCGAAGTTGAAAAAAATTTTGAGCGCGTTGAGGAGATTTCCGAATTTAACACGGCGAAAGTTTTAAATGCGATGAGAAAATTAAAAGTTTCGGACGCGCATTTTAAGACAACAACCGGTTATGCTTACGGCGATATTGGAAGAGAAAAACTTGACGAACTTTTTGCAGAAATTTTCAAGGCAGAGGCGGCGCTAGTTCGAACGCAATTTGTTTCAGGAACTCACGCTTTGGCTACGGTTTTATTTGGAATTTTGCGCCCAAATGACGAATTAATTTCAGTAACAGGTGAGCCTTATGATACAATGCAGACCGTTATTGGTTGGAAAAATCCTGCGCGAGGTAGCTTAAAAGAATTTGGCATTGCTTACAAAGAAATTGCTCTGCACGATGGCAAGGTTGACATTGACGCAATAAAAAACGCCGTGACTTCAAAAACGAAGCTGGCGTTAATCCAGAGGTCGCGCGGTTATTCTATGCGCGAACCGCTGACAGTTTCTGATATCGAAAAAATTTGTGCGGTGATTAAATTTGCGAATCCGCACTGTGTCACTTTCGTTGATAATTGTTACGGCGAATTTGTCGAGAAATTTGAACCTGTCGAATTTGGCGCTGATATTGTTGCTGGAAGTTTGATTAAAAATATTGGCGGCGGACTTGCTCCAACTGGCGGATATATTGTCGGGCGCAAAGATTTAGTTGAATTGGCGTCGTACAGATTGACAGCGCCTGGTATGGGAAATGAATTAGGCGCAAGTTTAGGTGAGCCGCGACTTTTATTTCAAGGATTATTTTTAGCGCCGCACATTACAGCGCAGGCTTTGAAGGCGGCAATTTTTGCATCGGGAATTTTTTCAAAGCTCGGATTTAAAACTTCGCCCTTGCCAAATGAAAATCGCGCAGATATCATTCAAGCCATCGAATTAAAATCCGCCGAAAACTTAATAAAATTCTGTCGCGCAGTGCAGGAATATTCGCCGGTAGATTCATTTGCAGCGCCCGAACCGTGGGATATGCCAGGCTATACCGACAAAATCATAATGGCGGCGGGAACTTTCATACAAGGCGCGTCGATTGAGATTAGCGCGGATGGACCTCTGCGCGAGCCTTTCACGGTATTTTTACAAGGCGGCTTGACATTCGAACACGCGGCACTTGTAATTTTGCACGCGGCTAAAAAAATCAGCAATATTGATGGTCAAAATGAATGACGGCACGGTCTTTCGGATTGAAATCACTTAATAAAATTTGAAAACGGCGGCGAATTTCGCGGTCTGTCAATGGAAAATTCTGCGGCACAGCAATATCAAATAAAAATTTTCGTCCTGCTTTGTAAGGTACAACCCGAAAATCATGCAAGGTTAGTCGCGTGTCAATAGCAGTTAAAATTTTCTTTGCCACCGCGATAAGCTGAGCATTTTCCGGATTATTTATATCAATCGGATCAATATGCACAATTACGCTAAGATTAAATTCAGTATGAAGTCGCCGCTCAAGTTTATCTATGATTTCGTGCGACGTCAGCAGATTCAAAGTAGCAGGCATTTCAACGTGCACAGAAGCAAAACCGTGATTCGGTCCATAATCGTGAATTATTAAATCATGAACGCCCAAAATTTGAGGTGTCTTCAAAATCATATTTTTTATTTCAGTAATAAGTTCCGTTGAAGGCGCGTCGCCGAGTAATGGATATGAAGTTTCTTTGAGAGATTTCCAGCCGCCATAAAGAATAATCGCCGCAACAAAAATTCCCGCAATACCGTCCGCGTTAATGTTAAAAATTTGATAAATCAGCATGGTAAAAATTACAACGCCGGTTGAAATGCAGTCCATAAGGCTATCGGTTGCTGCGGTAAACATTGCTGTCGAAGAAATTTTCTTGCCAATGCGGCGATAAAAAATTGTCAGCGAAATTTTCACTGCGATTGACAAAATCAAAACAATAAATGTAAATTCGTTAATGTCAATATCGTTCGGCTGAATGAGCGCCTTAACCGCACTGATAAGTAAATCAATTCCAACAAAAATAATCGCCACCGCTACTAACACACCGGTTAAATATTCCGCTCTGCCATAGCCAAATGGATGACGATCATCTGCGGGCTGTGCGGCAATTTTAAATCCCAGTAACATTACAATTGAGGTGCCCATATCCGATAAATTATTAAACGCTTCGGCGATCATTGAAACTGCGCCGCTCCAAATTCCAACGGCAAATTTCGCTGCAAAAAGTAATAGATTCGCGCAGATACCAACAATACCGGCGAAAATTCCATAGCGCTCTCGAGCGTCAATGTGGGTCAAATGCATTTTTCGCAAAAGATATTTCAAAGTTGCATTCAAAAGTACGCGCTCCATTTCAAAAAAAATAAGCCCTCTGGAAGGAAGGCTTTTATTTTACGATCCTAAATTAAAATTGGCAAATTATTCTCTTACGACTGAAATTCTTTTTTGAATGTTGTTGCCCTTAGTCGCTTCGTCAATCATTGCAATTGCGTAGTCGGCGTAACTGATAATGCTTTCGCCCTTGCTATTGAGCGTAAATTCTTCGCCAGCCAAAATATATTTGCCGGTGCGTTCGCCTTTAGCTTGAAAATCTGCGGCAGGGCTTACAAATGTCCATTTAACATCTTTGCGTTTGCGCAGCGCGAAAAGTTCATTAGCCTGCGCCTGCGCGAGCGGTTTAAAAGTATCTGGAAAATCCGGCGCGCCCAAAAGTTGAGCGGTATGCTCTTTATTGGTGAAAAGGCTTCCTGCTCCGCCAACAATTAACAAACGCTTTTCAGTGCCGCTGATTAAATCGCAAAGATGCTGACTAGTTTTAGTGTGATTTGAAAGGTCTTCCGGTTTCCACGCGCCGAAGCAATCAATAATTACGTCAAAATCTTTCAAATCGTCCTTCGTCAAAGCGAGTATATCTTTCGAAATAGACTTCTGCGCGACAGATTTATTTTCGCCGCGAGTAATAGCAGTAACATCCAAACCGCGGTTAACAGCTTCCTCAACGATTAACCGACCCGCTTTGCCATTAGCAGCAACTACTGCAATTTTCATTTTATCAGCTCCCAAAATTCATTTGCCGAAATTATATCAAATTGCTACAATAAAGCAAGTACGAAAACTTTTGGAGGTAATTTGATGACTGAAGAAAATTTATTAAAAATCCTGCGCGAATATAAAAGCGGCAACGTCAGTGAAATTGCCGCGCTGAATCTGCTGAAAAATATTTCGATTAACAGCGTGGAAGATTTGGGATTTGCGAATATCGACCACGCGCGAGAACTGCGGCAAGGTTTTCCCGAAGTTGTTTACGCCGCCGGTAAAACTAAAGAACAACTCCGCGCAATTTTTAAATCTTTGTATGAGCGCAGCACTGGAAATTTAATCGCCACTCGCGCAGATTTAGAAAAATATCAATTTCTGATTGACGCTGTGCCAGAGGCTAAATTTGATGAAACTGCTAAAATGATTTATGTTGACCGGAAAATTATTGAGCGTCGCGCAGATAAAAAAATTTTGATTTTAAGCGCCGGTACAAGTGATTTGCCTGTCTGTGAAGAGGCGCGTTTGACTGCGTATCTTTGGGGCAATACCGTTGAAACTGCGTATGATTGCGGCGTGGCTGGTATTCACCGGCTCTTTGCTCATATAGATAAAATTCAAAGCGCGAATGTGATAATTGTAGTTGCTGGAATGGAAGGCGCGCTTGCAAGTGTAGTTGGCGGATTAACTGACAAACCGGTTATTGCTGTGCCGACCAGCGTTGGCTATGGCGCGTCGTTTAATGGACTGGCGGCTTTGCTTGCAATGTTGAATAGTTGTGCGTCCGGCGTTTCAGTTGTGAATATTGATAATGGATTTGGCGCCGGCGTACTTGCCAGTAAAATTAATAGACTTTAGAAAGTTTTTGATATAAAATACGCCCATTGACTTAAAAATTGTCGAAGGGAGTATTGGAAATTTTATTATGAGAAAAAAGGAAGGTTCACTTGCTGGTTTTCTAGTGCCATCAATCATTGGAATTGCGTTATTTATGATTCCCGTGCAGTATAATGATCAATGGACAATTGTTGTAAAAATTATCGCCGATTTAATCAGTCAAGCGATAGGCGATTTTTTACCGCTGTTGTGCGTGATAATCGTTACAATGTCTGCATTGCTGGGAATTATTTTTTTGGGCAAACCGAATTTCATTGCGACATATCCTATTGTGGCGAATACATTTTCGACAACGGCTGTTTGGGTTTTAATTCGCATAATCGGCGCTATATTTATTTGGCTGACATATCTTGGAATAGACGCGGACGATGAATCGGGCGGCGTAATTCACATGATAACTTCGGCTGATAATGGTGGCTTTGTATTAAATGATTTACTAACAGTTTTGGTAGTAATATTTTTATTGGCGGGATTATTATTGCCGCTTTTGTTGGACTTTGGATTGCTTGAATTTATCGGCGCAATGTTGACAAAAATAATGCGACCAGTTTTCACAATACCAGGTCGCGCAGCTGTTGACTGTATCACAAGTTGGATTGGCGACGGAACATTGGGCGTAATGTTAACAGCGAATCAATATGAAGGCGGTTATTATTCAAAGCGTGAAGCAGCGATAATCTCAACAACATTTTCTGCGGTATCGATAACTTTTTCAATCGTAGTACTCGCGCAGGTCGGCTTAATGGAATATTTTGGCGCGTATTACTTGTTAATCTGCGCGATAGGTATTGCATGCGCGTTAATTATTCCAAGGATACCGCCGCTGTCATTAAAAAAAGATGAATACCTTGTACCAGGCAGAGCGATGGGAGAATCTTTGCCGCGCGGTTATAATTCTTCATTGCAATATGGTTTAGCATTAGCAAAGCAGCGCGTCGGTGAGCATAAAGGTTTCGCGCAGTTCATGGAGAGCAGCTTTAAAAATGCGGCGGGCATGTGGTTTGGAGTTTTGCCGGTTGTAATGTGCATAGGAACATTGGCGCTGGTTTTGGCAAATCACACCTCAATTTTTGAAGTACTTGGACTGCCATTTTTGCCGCTGTTGAATTTGCTTGACGTACCGCAAGCCGCTGAAGTTTCCAAAACAATGATCGTCGGCTTTACTGATATGTTTACTCCATCAATCATTGCCGCTAAAACTATAACCGTGCCAATGTCAAAATTTATCGTGGCGGTAATTTCAGTCACGCAATTAATTTATTTGTCCGAAGTTGGCGGTTTAATTCTCGGCTCGAAAATTCCTGTGAATCTGCCGGAATTATTTATCCTGTTCCTTGAGCGCACAATCATTAGCATTTTAATTGCCGCGCCTGCAGCTCATTTTATTTTTAGTTGAAGAAAGGTCTGTTGAAATTTGGAAACATCAGCTATATCACTCTTGCCGCCAATAATAACAATCGTGCTGGCGCTTTTAACAAAGGAAGTTTATTTTTCATTAATCATAGGAATATTTTCAGGTGCAATGCTATTCACTGGCGGCGACTTTTTAAAATCGATAACCACGTTTTTTGAAATAATGTCCAGCAAAATTGGCGGGAATGTAAATATTTTGGCGTTCCTGGTAATTTTGGGTATATTGGTTGCGGCGATAACTAAATCGGGAGCAACACGGGCTTATGGCGAATGGGCGCGCCGAGTCATTTCAGGTAAAAAATCTGCTCTGGGTTTAACGGCTTTACTTGGAATGATGATATTCATTGACGATTATTTTAACTGCTTGACGGTCGGAACGGTAATGCGTCCAGTGACTGACAAATTCAAAATCGCGCGTGCAAAATTAGCCTACATAATTGATGCAACAGCCGCGCCGATTTGTATAATTGCGCCGGTTTCGAGTTGGGCGGCAGCGGTCGGTTCGTCGTTGCCAGAGGGAACTGAAATTGACGGATTCGCGCTTTTTTTGGAAACGATACCTTTTAACCTGTACGCAATTTTAACGATGGTATTTATGGTTTTTATAATTGTGAGCGGGCGCGACTATGCGACTATGGGTAAAGCTGTTAAGAAATTTGAAGTTCCCGCTGAATACAAAAATACTGCCGACGAAGAAAGAAATTCAGGCGGCAACGGAAAAATTATCGATTTAGTTTTGCCGCTCTTAGTTTTAATTGCTGCGTGTATTTACGGCATGCTTTACACCGGCGGCATTGGTGAAGGTAAATCTATTGCAGACGCATTTGCAGATTGTGACGCTTCGGCGGCTCTTGCATTGGGCAGTTTTGTCTCGCTAATATTTATTGCGGTTTTGTATTTGCCGCGCGGCGTTATCAAATTTGCTGAGTTCTGCGAATGTTTCGCGCAGGGCTTTAAGGCGATGGTTCCTGCGATATTTATTTTGTGCCTGGCGTGGACATTGTCTGGCGTTTGCGGCGATAGTTATTTAAATTTGGGCGGCTACGTTGGAATGATAGTTCACGAACACGCGTCAATTGCAGTATTTTTGCCGGTAATATTTTTCTTAGTGGCGATAGGGCTTGCATTTGCAACGGGCACGAGCTGGGGAACATTTGGCATTTTGATACCAATCGCGCTGGCGGTAATAACTTTGACGCCGGAAACTTATCAAATGTTAGTGCTGTGCATAGCGGCGATATTGTCGGGGGCGGTTGGCGGAGACCACGCGTCGCCAATTTCAGACACAACAATTTTAGCGTCGGCAGGCGCGCAATGTAGCCATCTTGAACACGTTGAAACTCAAGTACCATATGTTTTGACGGTTTCGTCTTGTTGCGTAGTGGGTTATATTATTGACGGCTTTACTCAAAATGGCTGGTTAGGCTTAGCGGCTAGTTCAGTTTGCTTAATTTTGGTAATGTTTATTGTCAAAATGAAAGTTCCAGCGGCTGAATAAATACCGATTAATAATTCTTGACCGTTTTTTTGCTGAATGCTAAAATTGGCAACAGGATTAACTCTGAATTTTGTAGGAGGGATATTGTAGTGAGTAATAATGAAGGGCAAATCTCGAACGGCACGCCTATTAATACAAATGAGGATAAAAAATTTCGGTTGCTGATTGTGGACGATTCAAAACTTTTGAGAAAAAAACTGCGCGAAGAACTTGAAAAGCTCGGCTGTGAAGTTATCGAGGCTGCGGACGGCAAAGAGGCTATTGCACTTGATTTAGAACAAGAACCGGACGGCGTAATTTTGGATATAGTAATGCCGGAAGTCGGCGGAATTGAAGCATTGCAGGTTATGCGCGAAGTAACGCCGCTCGTTCCAATTGTTATGTTATCATCGGCTGGCACGCCCCAAAAATTAATGCAAACGCTGAAAATGGGCGCAATTGATTTTATTCAAAAACCCTACACCAAAGAGCAAATTGTTCGCGCAGTGGAAACAATTAAGCGGACACGCGCAAGAAATTTGAAAAAAGCAGCTGAAAGCATGGGCGCGGAAAAATGAGCGATGCTCTCAATTCGTTTAAAGATAGCTACAACGCGCTTTTCAATATAATTCAATTAGATTACGATATTGCATTGGAGATTGTTAAAAGTTTCAAGGATTTTATTTTTGATACGCTTGACGCAAAGATTGTGCTAATTTCAGCTTCAGAACTTCCAGATAAAGAAAATTTCGGCGCGAGCGTTAAAATCGAGGGAAAAATTTCTTTCGTGATTGGAATTATGGCTGAGGAAAAAATTCTGCACGAAATCGCCGAAACTTACGAGCATTTTCAAATCGATACACTTGAAGAAGAATATGATGCCGTTTCCGAGCTGCTGAATGTTTTTACCGGTCACTTTATGATTAAAATTGCTGAGAAATTTGGTATAGAAGAAGATCTTGACCCGCCGCGTTGTGGACGTGCACTTGAAAAAATCGGCGTCATGAAAATTCACGTCAACACCGGCGCATTTTATCTTTATATAGGAAAAGATGAAATTTTTCTAACATAAGGCAGACATTTGGCGGGGCTTAAGAGTCCTGCTTTTTTTTTCGATATGTAATTAAACGAAACCGTCAGCCCAAATGGGTTTGGCGGCAAAAATTCACGGGTGGTGAAAGTCATGATTGTCAATAATGTAAATTCGATGGCGAATCTTTATTCTTCAAATGCAGTCGTTGCAACGCGCTATTCCAATTCAGCAACTGCCGCGCGCAACACTCAAAAGCGAGATGAACTTTCGTTGTCGAAGGAAGCTCAAAGTTTTAGCGAGATTCTGAAGAAATTGCGCGGTGAGTCTGAAGTTCGTCAAGATAAAGTTACAAAATACGAGCAGCAAATTTCAAGCGGCAATTACAACGTTTCGGCAGAAAACATTGCAGCAAGCATCCTCTTAACCAGATTTTAAGGCGGCAAGATATGTGGGAAGAATTAATTGACGTTCTCGGAAAAATTTGTTTGGCTTACGACGGCTTGACGAAACTTGGCGAAAAAAAACGCGATGCCCTTGTTTTAGTGGATATGAGCGGCTTATCAAAGCTTTTGGACGAAGAACAAATTATCGCCGCAAAAATTGAGGCTCTCGAAATTCAGCGTAAAAATATTCTTCAAGAGCTTTCCAAAAACAATATCGCAATTAGCGACGCAACCAAAGCTGAAGATTTTTACAGAAACGCCCCAACAAGGGCTATCGAAAATCGGCTTGTTACTTTGCACAAAACTTTGACTAAAAATGTTAATGCGGCTATGAAGATTCGCGATAATAATCAAGTTCTCGCGCAGGGCGCATTGGACGCCGTCAGGTATCATCTTAACCGTTTAAGCGGCGCTGCCGTTCAGCCAACTTATGGGAAAGCCGGCGGTATCGTCACTCACCAAAAAAAATTCGATTACCAAGCTTAAGACTTTGAATTGACAATCGAGGTGGATAATGGACGAGACTATTGCTATTTTGAGAGAACAAACGATTCTTTGCAATCGACTGCTGAAATTGTTCGCCGAATTGACCGATTTACTCAAAAATAATTCTCTAGATATGGTACAAACAGTGCGAAAGATCGAACCAGTCATCACTGAACTTTCCAGAAATTCAATGCGTACTCAAAATTTTTTAGACAGAATGCACACCAAAACTTTCAGCGATTTTCTCAATTCGCAGGAAAAAAGCGGTAAGCGCGACGTGGCGGAAAGTCTATTAAAGCAGGCTGATAATCTTCAAACGCAGATTAGGCGCAGCACGGCAACTTTGAAACGCTTGACTAAAAATGGAATGGATTTTGTAAATTTCAATATAAATGTTATGAGCCAATCTTCAACAAATGCCACGTACGGCGCAGAGGCAACAACCGGCACGCAAAGCAACCGCCGCATTTTTGATACCAATGTCTAGGTGTTGTTAACGAAGGAGTTAATTACTATGGCAACATTTACCGGACTAAATACAATGGTTCGCGGCATTTATATAAATCAGCTGTCATTGAATACGGTTGGTCATAATATTGTTAACGCGGACACAGAAGGCTATTCGCGCCAAGCGGTTAATCCAGTTGCGACGCCCGCCGATTATAGCAGTAAATTTGCTATCGGTACAGGCGTTGACGTTGTTTCATTGACACGCGCCCGCGATACCTACGCCGATGTTCAGTTCAGGAACGAAATTTCTAAACAAGGCTACTATGAGTCTATGGCTAGAAATTATGACAAACTCGAAGCTATTTTTAATGATTCCACTGACAGCGGTATTGAAAATGCTATGAAGGAATTTTATAAATCCTGGCTCAATCTTTCAACAAGCGCCTCTGATTCTGCAAGCCGCGTTGCCGTCGTTGAGAAGGGCAAAATTTTAAGTGATACAATGCGCTCTGCCTCTCAACAACTGCGCGACCAAATTGAAGATAAATATGATGAGCTTACCGTTTATATTCGCGATATTAATCAGATTTTGTCAGATATTGCGGAAATGAACGGTACTATTGTTGCAAAGGAAGCTGCGGGCTTATCTGCAAATGATCTGCGCGACCAACGCGATGTTTTAACCGATAAACTTTCAGAGTACGTTGCGATTAGCGTGCACGAAACAAGCGTAGGCGCTTATGAAATTTCCACAGGCGGCGTTACGCTTGTCGCGGGCGTTGATAGATTGAATTTGGCTATGTCAAACGGCGTGGCAAGTTCCAAATATGGCGTGGATTATGGCGTCGTGGACTATGAAATTAAAATTCAAGAAAGCGACGTTGTTTTCCGTCCGCAAATCGGTATTCTCAAGGCTCAGTTTGACGCTATCGACGAATGCAAAGAATATATTGACGACCTTGCTAATATGGCGGCGTTTATGATGACTACGCTTAATGACGTCCACAAGCAAGGCTATGATTTGCGCGGCGAGCTTAAAGAAGATACCGACCAATATGGCGACCCTGTTTATAACAGCGACGGTACGAAAGTTCAAATTCCAAATACTGTCAATTTTTACGGCGAAAGTAACGTTGAATATATCTATAATTACGACGATAGCGGCAGATTTACTTATGTCACGATTAAAGAGCCAACCGGAATAATGCGCAAAGATGAAAAGCATCAGATTGTTAAATTAACCGGCGTGCAACTTCTTTCAGCAATGACAACAAACGCTGCCTTTGAAGAAACCGGCGGTTACAGGTATATTGCGGCGGCCACTGCTTATGATAATGATAAAGTTTTTGATTCCACTACAACGCAAGCTACAGTCGGCGAACACCTTATTGATTGGGGAGACCGCACAGCTGACGGTACTAACGCCGTTTATATCAGCGAACTTTTTAATATGAACCTCAGCAGTATCATTTCCGAAAAAAGAGTTCCCACAGTCGCGGTTACAAAGTACATGAGTCAGTACGATAGAATGAACTCTATTGGCGGTGTAAGCTTCAATTCCTATTATCAATCGGCAATGGCTCAGCTCGGCGTCGATTCAAATGCTATGGATACAAATATTGATCAGCAAGATATCATTATGAATCAGATTGAAAATTGGCGCGACAGTACAAATGGCGTCGATTGGAACGAAGAACTCGGCGATATGATTAAATTTCAAAAAGGATTTGGCGCTTGTTCACGTTGCCTTAGTGCAATGGACGAATGCCTTGACAGGCTCGTTAATAGCACCGGCGCGGTTGGGAGGTAATTAATATGGCAATTCGCATGAGTAGTATACAGTTCATGTATAACTATAAAAAATCGCTGAATAAGACCTACGCCGCGCAGCAGAAACTTTTTGAACAGGCTGACGGTTCTTCAATTCACAGGGGCAGTGATGACCCTATTGGTTATACTCATTTAATGCGTTATCAATTTACTCAAAATGAGAATACGCAATATACCGCAAATGTCGATACCGCTGTTTCTTGGATGAAGAATTCAGATAATCTTGTTCAGGAAATGACGGACCACATTAAAAATTTCGAAAGAAAGACTAATCAGGCGGCTAATACTTATCTTTCTGAATCAGACGCAAAGGCAATCGCGCAGGAAATGAATGCACTGGTTGATCAGATTATGTCAAGTTGCAATTACCAACTCGGCGACAGATTTTTATTCGCGGGGCAGAAAGATTTAACGCAACCTTTCACCATGTCCAGTGATAAAGTTGATCGCGGTCTTGCTAAAAATCTTGACGCGAAACAAGCGGAATTTTTCAAAGACAGTTCCGGCGATATTAACGTTTCGCTCTATCAAATGCTGACACTGGAAAATAGCGCAGGAGATACTTTCTACCTGGATACTCACACCGGCTATATTTACAGCGAAGATTTTATGACGGACGGCTATAAAGACGTTATCGCCAGCGGCTACAATTCAATAAATGAAGTTAACCCCGCTGATTATGCGGCGGGCGATGTGCGCATTTCTGAAACTACTGCTGTGCGCAGGATTGAAGCGGTTGACTCCGATACAATCACGGCTATTGCTGAAGGTACGGCTGATTCTGATACTGTAACTGAAAATCTTGCTATTGCTCTGAATAGAATTGCTACCTCTAAGGATTCCGATACATACATTGAACAAATCGCCAGCGATATGGGAGTCAGTGAAAGTACTGTTGAAGCGGCGGTTGCGGCTTACAGCGATTATGAATATGACTTTTTCAAAGTTAGCGATTATTTCACCAATCAAGGAATTATAACTGCAATGGGTAAAGGCGGCTTAGAAGTCACAATGGACGGATCGACAACTTCGCTATCCTTCACTACGATCAAGCAGAACGTCGTTACCTACAGCGGCGACGATAATCATATTTCTATGGTTAAGCTCAACGGCGCAACTGATACCGCGAGCGATATTGTCAATATGACCGGCATGGATATGTTTGGAACAGATATTTTTGACGATTCATATTCCGGCAATGAGCGTTCCGGTTCTGCAATGTTGAATAATTTGCTTACTGTTTATGAAAAAGTTGACGCAGTTGACGCGCATTGGTTAAGCTCTGATGGAATAACTTTGGCGGATGTTGCGCATTCCACGCTTGTTATTTCGGAAACCAGCATGGGCGCGCGTTTGCAACTTTATACAAGCGTTAAAGATATGCTTGACAATCAAAGCACCGTTATAACGGAAGATATTACCAATATCAGCAGTACCGACGTTGCTGAGCTTGCTACAAAATTAATGGAAATGACGACAATTTATAATTTGTCACTGTCATTAGGCGGAAGAGTCTTGCCACAGTCTTTAGCAGATTACTTGTAAATTTTTTTTAAACGGCAGGATTTTTCAATGCGAGGGGTGAAATAGACAATGACAATACTAAGATTGAATATCCGGCACGCTTTGCCTCAAACTTCAATTCGGCAGACACACGCGGGTCTTGAACGTAGCAAAATGATACCGGCGGAAATTCATACAAACGACGAGCAAGCGCGCTCCAATAAAACTGTTTCGCAGCCAACAACCGATATGCAAAATTATCGTAGCCGAAGAGCTTGGGGCGCACGCAATTTAACAGATTTGACGCGCGAATTTGGGCAAAAAGGTTTATCTGACGTTCGGCGTGGTACTTCACGGCGCACAGAAGAAGCTTGGACTCGCGCAGAGGACGGCGCTAAGCCTGGCGATGATATTATGCGTCAGGTTATGAATAATTTCTGGGCAAGATACGACGCACATAATGTGCTTAGTTTTGAGCTTATGGAAGGTCCAATAATCAATGTCAATGAATCTGAAATTATCGGCGAATCTGAGCGCGGCGACGTAACGGCGGAAATATCGACAACACCTTTTGCCGATATCAAATGCCATCCAGGCACTGCAGAAACTTATGTTGCAGATCAGGGTTTTATTCGGCGCTGGATTACTATGAATGAATATGATGTTTACGCTTAAATCTTAGTAAGTCAAAAAAAATAATGGAGGCGGATCGGAACTTATGAGAAAGGTGACTACCAGCAGATTTGGTGAGCTGGAGATTGAGGAAAAGCGCATAGTGCATTTTAAAAACGGTATTCCTGCGTTTGAAGAGGAACATGAATTTGTTATCTTGCCCTATGACGAGGAAAGCCCGTATTATTTTATGCAGTCTTTGAAAACGCCTGATTTAGCGTTCTTGCTCACTGTACCGTTCCTGTTCTTTCCAAATTACACGTTTGAAGTTGACGACGACAGTATCAAAGAATTGGACATCAAAGATCAGGATAAAATTTCATATTATGCGCTGGTAACTATACCAAATTTCAGTATTCGTTATATGACGGCAAATTTGCTTGCCCCGATTATTCTTAATACTGACAACATGCAAGCTAAACAACTTGTGCTTGAAAAAACCAATTACACAACGAAGGAGCGGCTTTTCCCTGAACCGAAGAAGGAGGCAAAATAAATGCTTGTTTTGACGAGAAAACCTCGCCAACAGATAATGATTGGCGACCATATCGTCATAAATGTCGTTGAAGTTCAGGGAGAGAACGTGCGAATTGCTATTGAGGCACCAAGGGATATAAAAATTTATCGCGGCGAAATTTATCGGGCGATACAAGAAGAAAATCAGAAGGCGGCGGCGCAAATTGGCAATGTTGATTTGCATAACGCTTTGCCTCTGAAATAAACGCCAATTAGAAACGGCGGCAAAAACTTTCTACAATGCAACCGCAGATTTCGAGTGGCAATTTTTAAGGAGGATGAATTATTATGGTAGGGAAGCTACAAGATGTCGTATCAGCGGCAGTCGTCGTAGGTGCGGCTGAAAAGGTCAACGTCGGCAGTTCTCGTGACAGTGCAAGTCAATCCACTGCCAATTTTGACACGCCGGCAGCGACGGTGGAAACTCAAAGTCGTTTCGTTATCGACGGTAAAAGCATCACAACTGATGCTGACAACAAAATCAAGGCAGATGCTGATAATACTGCTAAGAAGAAGCAACAGCCGGACGAAGCGGAAGTTCAACTCAAACAGCCGATTGATGAAAAAGCTCTCGACAACATTACTCAAGAGCTCAACAAACTCATGAGCAAAATTAACGCCAACCTTCACTTCAATTATCATCAAGAAGCCGGAGTTATGTCGGTACGTTTGGTTGACAAAGAAACTAATGAAGTTATCAAGGAATTGCCGCCTGAAGAAATGGTCAAAAACATGGTTAAATCAAAGATTTGGATGGATGCGTTTATTGGTACTTTTGTTGACGAAAGCGCATGATTTAATCCAATCAGCGATTAATTTTAAGCGGTGGTTTTTTTCGCTTAACTTTATTTAACGCGGTGTAATGATTAACCGCACAAAGCGTCAAGTTACTGTTTATGGCTTGGCGCTTATTTTTAAATTGCGCACCATTCACAAGGAGGGGTTTATAATGGGCGTTAATGGAATTTACGGCTTGTCTGGCTCTGGTCTCGATATCGATTCAATGGTCAAAGCCGGTATGCTCAGCAAAAAAAATGAATATGATAAAATGCAGCAAAAATACACTGCCAACGAGTGGAAAAAAGCCGAATATCTTGATTTGTATGGGCAAGTTCAAACTTTCAGCTTATCGACTCTTTCGCAGTACAAAATGTCTAACTCAATGAACGCACGCGGCGCAACAAGTAGCAATGATGCAATCGTTTCTGCAACGGCTAATGCTACTGCCGCAAATATGACGCATTACGTGGAAGTTGGACAGCTCGCTTCGGCGGCGTATCTTATTGGTACAGAACAGCTCAAAGCTCAAAATCTCGGCGACACCAACAGCGTTCAATTGGCAGACGCGCTCTTCAGCGATTTTAAATCTAGAGAAACAACTTCCAGCGAAACGAACGGCGATTATACAACAGATTCAAGCAAAATATCCGCTAAACTTACTGAACTAGGGGCTACTTTTGACAGCAGTAACGGTACTTACGCTTCAATGTTGGTCAAAAACGACGGGACAACTGTTGTAACAAATTCCACTGGAAATTACACGGCATTTTATGATGGAAGCGGTACATTATTTAAAACAGCTACACTGAATAGCGATGGCACTGTTACTGTCAAGGATGTTTTGAGAAATAAAACTAGCTCTGCAACAAAAATGATAACAGCGAGTTCTGAACTTAGCGTTACCTCGAAAGACGCCACTTTAATTACTTACAAAGACGCGGACGGCAAAACTAATGTGGTTGACGGCGACACGGTTGCGTTTTCTTTCAGCGTGGGCGATGGCGGCAGCGGTGATGAATTGGTAAGTAGCAATGAAAACTTGTTCGACATTTCAATCAGTACGAATGTTTCATTGACTGAAACTCACACTGTGGAAGTTACAAAGGCAGTTGAACGCGCGAAAGTTTCCGGCAGTGAGACTATTCTTAATGGCTCACAAGATGCTTCAAGGCTTTTTGCAAAAATGTTCGACATGGATTCGGACGACTTTGCAAACGCAATGACTCGGCTTGTTAAAGACAAAGACAATGGCACTCATGCAACGGAAACCGCTTTTTCATTTGAGATCGGTATCGACGCAGAACATACCACAGATATAAACATTACCTACGCTGATCTTGCGTCCGACGTTTCAATTAATGAGATGGTTAAAAATCTCAACAAGAAAATCAGCACAGCGATAAGTGAAGCAGGTACTGAAGATCTTAAAAATAGCCTGCGCAAAATGCAGGTTGAATTTAGAGACGGTACGCTGTCATTTGTTAATACTCAATATGGCTCTGATAGTACGATTCAATTTGGTATCAGCACAGCAAACGGTTTTACAATACCAAAAACGCCGGAAGTTATTCAGGCAACCCCATTGCTTGATATGACAACCAACACAAAATTGATTGAATACATGGGAAGTTTAGGGCAAGTTTATTCGAGCACCACAAACCTTGAATTTAGTTATACGGTAACCGATGGCTATGACGGCACAAATACTGTCAACAGCTCAGTTTCAATGGCGTTTTCGGATATCAGCACTCTTAGCGTTGGTGAATTTATTGACAAGCTGAACAAGGAATTTGAAAAGGCAGGCGCTGATATTAAAGCAGAATATGTTTGGGCGGACGATCTGAAAGACAGCGGCACAATTCAATTTTCTACGAGCTATGTCGACAGTGGCAGTTCATTGAAATTTGACGTTAGCGGCAGCGGTGATTCTAAGAAATTTGCTGCGGGCTTATTTGGTTTACTTGATAGTAATCACGATATAATTTCAGACGGAACAGTAACACAACCCGGAACTTCTATAGACAATACCGAAGTCACAGCAAGCCTTACCAGTTTCTTTGGACTGGTAGAAGACAATAACTCATATACTACTTCAGACGTTGGCGTCAATGGCAATGTAACAGTTGACGGCGTATCTTATGACCTTGAGGGCACAAACTCTCTTACGATTAAATCAGAGGGTGGCGGCAGAATCACCTACAAGTTTGTGGATGGCTCAACTGGCACAGGCACTGTAAGTAATGTCGGTCCTTCAAATAATATTGATGTCACCTATGCGCAACTTGCAAATGGTTATACTTTCAATGATTTGGTGTCCAATATTAACAATTTCGGTACAAATATTCGCGCCGCTTATGATTCAGTGCAAGACAGATTTTCAATTTTCAACAAGGAAAGCGGCTCGTCCAATCAGATTATCCTCAAAATGAATGAAGATGATTCTGGCGCGAGCAGAGCGGCTGAATTTTTCACAAGGATGGGCTTAGCGGAATCTGCTAATGGTGAAATTAAATCTAAATCCACAACCAGCACAACCAGCACAAGTACCGCTGAACCCAGATGTATGACACAAGACGAAGCCAATGCTATATTAGACGGCAATAAAGCTTATCCTCAAAAGCTGTATTTGCGTGAGCGAACTGGCATCGGTGATGAGGAAGCATCAGAAGACTACATCGAAGTTCTATTGACATCACAAACGGAAGATGGAAATCGCTTATATTCCAATTCAGCTGGCATAAAGGGATATATGTCAGTAAATGGAGATCCCGTTGGCGCTGTTTTTAATGACAATACTTGGGGAAACAGTTATAATGTCTACATTTTAGACAATCCCGCTGAAGAAGAAGAAGCTGAAAATGGCTATGACACATATACATTTAAGCTTGGTATGCAATCGATAGTTTCTGGCACAAATGCCGTTGCGAAGATTGACGGCGTCGATTATACGGACCTTGATTCAAATTCAGTTAATGTTAATGGCGTCATTTACAAATTTAATGCGACAACTTCTTCATTGACAGAGGACGGTAAAGTTGATTCAACCACTGGCAGCAAAATTAGCGTCACAGTTACGCAGGACGCAGAAGCGATTGTTGATAAGGTTAAATCGTTCGTGGAAGATTATAATAAACTTTTGACTAAGCTTTATGAATGGTACGATACAAAGCCGAACAGCAATTACAAGCCTCTCACCGATACCCAGAAAGAAAGTATGAAAGACGAGCAGATTGAAAAGTGGGAGGCTAAAGCTAAGGAAGGCTTGCTTTATCACGACAAAACGCTTGGCAAGATTATTGACGAATTGCGCGATGCTGTTGGTGATAGAATTGAAGGCATTGTCGGCAATTACAACACGGTTTATTCAATCGGTATTTCAACGACCGGCTCTAAGGGGCAACTTACCCTTGATGAAGATAAACTCCGCGCGGCGATTGCGGCTGATTCTGACTCTGTTTATAATATTTTTGCTAAGTTGGACAAGGACGACCAATACAGCAATAACGGTATCGCGCAGAGAATTGGCGACGTACTAAGTCAAGGCATGAAGGATATTAAATCGGTTTCCGGTTCAACGGCTGAAATTACTGAAGACTCGGATTTGAATAATCTTTTACGCGAATTGCAAACCAAAATGAGTAATTTCAAGAAAATGATGGCGGCGTTTGAAGAAAAACTTTATAAGAAATATGACGCAATGGAAAGTTCATTAGCACTTTTGGGCGCGCAGTTAAATTACGTTACCGGTGCTTATCAATAATGATTTTTCATAGTGGAAGGAGTTGGTGCTGATATGGTGAATGCGGCGGAAGCATACAGGCGGCAACAAGTTTTGAATGCGCCTCCTGAGCAGTTGACGTTAATGCTGTACAACGGCTGTTTGAAATTTATCGAGGAAGGTATAATTGCTGTCGAAGAAAAAAATTTTGAAGAAGCAAACGTGACGTTGCAAAAAGCTCAGCGCATAATTTCAGAATTTCGCTTAACTCTAAATATGGATTATGAGATATCGCATCAACTGCTTCCGTTGTACAATTACATTTATGACAGGCTTGTTGAAGGAAACATTAAAAGCGATACGAAAATTTTACATGAGGCTAAGGAAATTGTGAGCGAGCTTAGAGATGCGTGGGTCGGAGCAATGAAAAAAGCCCGCATTGAAAAAGCTCAAGGCAAAGGCGGTAATGGTTATGCCTGAACAAAAAATGTCACCTGAAGAAGTTACAGCGGAGGCGCGAAAAATTTGGCAAACGTACCTGTCGCTTACTAATGAACTTCTCAAATTCATTGACAAAAAAGATATTGATATGTTTCTGTCGTTAGTGCCGCAACGTACCCAATTAATTGAACAGCTTGAAGCTTTACCCTCGCACGAATACAGAAAGCTTGACGAATTTAAAGCCATCGCCGAAAAAATTAAACCTCTCGATAAAGAAATTATGTACAAGGCGCGGGCATGGCTCAATAAATCCAAACGTCAAAATAGCGTTGTCCGTTCTTATGATTTGAGTAATTCAATGCTCGGTCGCAGCAGCATAGCTTTCAACAGAACCTATTAATCCTTTAGTCGGCATTTCTTTCTTTTTGTAAAAATAAAGAAACGCCTGTCAAAGAAAGAAAAACGAATTTTAATTGCTCCCGCGAGATCAGACAAGAGTGATTAAAAAAATAATATACAGCCGCGCAAATTTTCAATCCTTGAAAATGGCGCGGGAGCGCTCATCCTTGAGCGCTCTTTTTTTTGTTATAATAAGCTTTATTTGGAGTGATATCATTGAAAAAATTTTATTTCGCGCCTATCCCCAACGCTATGCAAAAATATTCGGCTGACGGAGCTTTCGCATTTCATACTCCTGGTCACAAACAAGGTTTAGGCGCTCACGAACTTTTAAAAAAATTAATCACGGCTGAAGGCTTACGCCAGGAAGTATCCCTCATGGAGGAACTTGACGACCTGCATAGTCCGCATTCTTGCATCCGCAACGCTGAAAAATTTGCCGCCGAACTCTGGCACGCCGAAGATTGCCTATTTATCATCAATGGCACCTCCTGCGCGATTCAAGCAATGATTTTAGCAACTTTGCAAACTGGCGATTTAGTTTTTGTCCCGCGCAATTCGCACCGCTCGGTAATTTCAGGGTTAATTTTATCCGGCGCTCTCCCAATTTTCTTGCCGATTGATTTTTCTTCAAAATTAAAAATACCGCTCAATTTGACAGTTGAAACGTTGCAGCGCGCCATTAGAAAATTTCCGCAGGCAAAGGCATTAATCTTAACTTCGCCGAATTATTATGGCGTGGCGGCGGATTTGCCGAAAATCGCAGAAATATTACACGCAGCGAAAATGAAATTACTGGTTGACGAAGCTCACGGCGCGCATTTACAATTCAGTGAAAAATTGCCTATTTCAGCTATGGACGCTGGCGCTGATTTAGCTGCTCAATCCACGCACAAACTTTTGGGCTCACTTACGCAAACTTCAATGCTTATGGTACGTGGCGATTCAGCGAAAGTGCGTCGCGCTGCAAGTTTGCTCCAATCCACAAGCCCAAATTATTTATTATTGGCGTCATTAGATATTGCGCGCTTGCAAATGGCTCAATCCGGCTCTGAAAAATGGTCGGCGGCTATCGAACTTTCAAATCAACTTCGTGCAGATATAAATTCAATCGATGGATTAAAAACTTTCGACGCGGTAAAAAATTTCCAGCTAGATTTAACGAAAGTCACGGTAAACGTTGAAGAACTTGGATTAACAGGTATTGAAGCAGAAAAAATTTTGCGGCACGAATTGAAAATACAATGCGAATTATCCGACGCGGCGAATCTGCTTTTCTTGGTAACTTACGCTGACACCTGCGCGACAGTCTCAAAATTAATCGACGCACTTAAAAAATTGCCGCTTTATAAACAATCTCAATCGATAACTGAAATATTAAGCTTGCCTGCAGAAATAGTTTTAGCTAAAATGTCACCGCGTCAAGCTTTTTTTTCAGAAAGTGAATCCGTGCCGCTGGATAAATGCGTTGGTAAAATCTGCGCGGAGGAAGTTACATTTTATCCGCCTGGAATTCCAATTTTGAATTTGGGCGAAATTGTCACGCTGGAAATTATCAGTTACATTCGCGAGCAGAAAAATATTGGCGGGCGAATTATCGGCACGGCTGACGTTGAATTGAACACGTTGAAGGTCATGAAATGATATGGGACAGAAATTTTTATTAGATTTGCTAATGGCGGGCGTGCTATTGGCGCTGATGGCGTATCCGCTGATTGGAGAACTGGAACACGAAATTTTGGGCGTAGCGCTAGCCATTTTGTTTTTAATTCACCAGATAAAAAATTTCAGCTGGTACAAAAATTCAATCAGGGGCAAATATACTTACCGCCGAGCATTTTTGACGCTGATAAATCTGTCGCTATTGATTTTAATGGCGGCGCAAATTTTCAGTGGCGTTTTGCTGTCCAAAGAATTATTTGTTCATTTAAATTTAGGCTTGAGCGTCAGCACTGCGCGATTGGTGCATTTATCGGCGGCTTATTGGCTGTTCGTATTAGTTTCGGTGCATATCGGATGGCACTGGAAAATAATTATAGCCTTCGCGCAGAAGAAATTAGAGTTAGAATCAATACCAAAAATTTTTAAAATCGCAGCGGCAATTTTCGCGGCGTATGGACTTTACGCACTGATTAATCGACAATTCCTGGATTATATGTTTCTCAAGAGCGAATTTGTATTTTTTAATTTCGACGAGCCGGTAATATTTTTCTTGGGGGATTGCGCGGCGATTATGGCATTTTTTATTTTCATAGTAGATTTTATTATGACTAGATAAGAGAATCTGATTTTGACATACTTTTATCAGATATAGACAAATCGCCAATTTGGATATATAATGCATATTGACATTGTTTAGGCTTTTCGTCTTAGTCTAAGCGGATTTTTTTTGGAAAGGAAGTGGAAATCTATGAAAGACGAAATTTTTGGCGTATTGCAACGCGTCGGGCGAAGTTTTATGTTGCCGGTTGCGGTATTGCCAATCGCAGGTCTGTTGCTGGGTTTGGGCGCGTCATTTACTAACCCAACAACGATCGCAACTTACGGTCTCGAAGCAATGTTCGGGGCGGGCACTACCATGAATATGCTGCTCACAATTATGAGTAAAACGGGCGGCGTTATTTTTGGTAATTTGCCACTAATCTTTGCTGTCGGCGTCGCAATCGGTATGGCGCAGGCAGAAAAGGAAGTCGCTGCATTGGCGGCTATGATCGCATTCTTCGTAATGCACACTGCTTGTAATGCAATGCTCGAAATTACAGGCAAAATTATTAACGGCGCAGTCGCACCGGACGTTATCGCAGGTACTATCGATTATAGCTGCGGTATTCTGTCACTGCAAATGGGCGTTTTTGGCGGTATCGTAGTAGGTATTGGTGTTGCAATTTTACATAACCGTTTCCACAAAATAGTTTTACCAGACGCGCTTTCATTCTTCGGAGGCTCTCGTTTTATACCGATTATTTCAACTGTTGTTTACATGTTCGTCGGCATAGCGATGACGTTCGTTTGGCCGGTTGTTCAGCAAGGTATTTTCGCAATTGGTGACTTTGTTGCCAGCGCGGGCTACTTCGGAACATTCCTCTTTGGTATCGTAAAACGTAGCTTGATTCCTTTCGGTCTGCACCACGTATTTTATCTTCCATTCTGGCAGACAGCTATGGGCGGTAGCGAAATGATTAACGGTCACCTTGTACAAGGCGCTCAGAATATTATTTTCGCGGAACTCGCAGATCCTAATACCGTTCACTTCAACACTGAATATACCCGTTTCTTCACAGGCGAATTTATGTTCATGATGTTTGGTTTGCCTGGCGCAGCTTTGGCTATGTACCATTGCGCCAAGCCCGAAAACAAAAAGACTGCGGGCGGCTTGCTTCTTTCAGCAGCTCTTACCTCTTTCTTAACCGGTATCACTGAACCTATCGAATTCTCATTCTTGTTCGTTGCGCCGGTACTTTTCGGCGTTCAAGTTTTATTGGCGGCTACCACTTACGTTGTCGCGCAGGTACTCGGTATCGGCATAGGCTTAACCTTCTCTGCGGGCTTGCTTGACTTCACCATTTTTGGTATTTTGCAAGGCAATGATAAAACTAGCTGGATGTTGCTTATTCCGTGCGGTCTTGTGTACTTCGCGCTGTACTACATTTCATTCAGATTCTTAATTACGAAATTCAACTTCAAGACTCCTGGTCGTGAAGACGAAGGTCAAGAAACTAAACTTTACAGCAAAGCCGATTATCAAGCTAAAAAAGGCGGCGGCGCTGGTGGAGCTGCTGGCGGTGGCGGCGGTGCTGACGAACTCAATTCAGCTATCGCGCGTGCACTTGGTAGCAAGAGAAATATTACTTCAGTTGACTGCTGCGCGACGCGTCTGCGTTGTTCAGTTGTAGACTCCAGCGTTGTTGACGAGGCACTTTTGAAG
>CAJOIA010000003.1 GCA_905234505.1 uncultured Selenomonadaceae bacterium | reverse complement strand
GTAACAAGTACATTTGCGCCGCTTTGAGTAACCTCGCTGATTTCACCATTAATTTGAATTGTATCACTGCCGCTGAATCCAGAAATAACATCTTTGCCCGCGTCATAAACAATCAAATTGCCCTGTCCATTCGTCTCAATTGAATCAGCGTCCGCGCCGCCAATAGCCGTAACACCCGACGCATTACCGGAAATTGTGATTCGATCATTGCCTTTGCCGCCGTCAAGATAAACGTATGAACCGCTATTAATTATCGCGTCATTTGCTTCGCCCGCGTCAATGGTAAGTTTTCTGCCGCTATTGGTGATTTTGTCTTGACCGCCAAGCCCTCTGATAAGATTAATATTGTTATCTGTATTCTCATAGACATCCGCTGCATCAGATAAAATAATAGAATATTTATCGTCCATGTTATTCATCCTCCTATTATAAAAAAAAGGGCTGCCAGAAGACAGCCCATAACCTTTCTCAAAAAATGTCGTTAAACCAGCAGATTAACGATTTTCATGAAACCGCCTATGTCTTTGCTGTTGTTAAACTATTGAAACGACTTACTTTTTCTCACCGTAGGTAAGAGCTTTAGCCGCTGCCTCTTCCTGCGCGAGGTTGTTGAAGATTCGTCACGGAATAATTTGTATCGGTAATCTCGGAAATATCGCTGATTTGCGCCTCAAAGCTCATGAAGTTATCGTCGTCCAAAATATCCGCGCTCGAAGACTCAAAAGCAATTTCATATCTTGCAGTATCGTCGTTATATTCAATGGTAAGATCTGCAACATGCATATCCTTAAATGTAATGGAATTGGTAGTGCTGTTGTTAACGTAGAAGATAACATCTGAACCACTTTGTTTGCCCGTTCCAATAGTGCCGCTAACTTCAACTGTATCATCGCCGCCGAAACCGAAAATGGAATCTTTGCCATCGCCGGCAGCATACTTGATAATATTTCCTTCGTCAGTAGTGTAAATCTTATCATTACCAGCGCCACCAATAACAACAGCATTTGACCCTTCGTTGGTAATGACGTCATTGCCCTCGCCACCATCAATCGTGACTTCAATGCCGAAACTAGTAATCGTGTCAGCGCCCTTGCCGCCCAAAATTGAAACTTCATCGCCGCTATTGGTAATTTTATCGTTGCCTGCAAACGCGTTAATTGTTACACGGCTTCTTTCATTTCCATAGGTGTTTGCTTTGTCGTCCAAATCAATGACAGGATTCCCTTCCATGTAAATCAAATCATCTTCGATTGTCCACTCTTTATTTTTGCCGTCAACAATCGTAATAGAGTTAGAGGATCCGTCAATCTGGAAGGTGATATTATTACCGCTTGATACTGAGTTGGTAACGCTGCCACTGATAAGCTGAATTGTATCATTGTCGTCAAATCCCCAAATGATATCTTTGCCGTCACCTGATTCATATTCAATAACAGTATTTTCTGCGCCCGTAATGGTAATCTTATCGCCACCTGCACCGCCATTAATCGTAGTGTCGTCGCCGCTGGAGACAATGATATCAACGCCATCGCCGCCCAAAATTGAAACTTGCTCTGCGCTATTGTCGATATAGTCATTGCCACCCAGAGCGACTATTGTCGCGTGATCAATGTCATTATAAAAGTTATCTTTTCCAGACGTGAGTGTAATTATGGGTAATTCCTCAGAATGAATTAAATTACCTTCAATTACCCATGTCTTGTCAGCGCCATCTTCAACAATAATGACATCTTTTGTAGAGTTGTTGATTATGAATTGGATATTAGAGCCGCTCATAACAGAAGTAACTTTGCTGCCGTCGGTAATTTCGATGGTGTCTGTTTCACCAAATCCAGAAATTGTATCTTTACCATCGCCCGATGCATATTGGAAACGATTACCGTTGCCGTCGCTAAGAATATAATCATTACCTGCGCCGCCAACGATTGTAGCATTAGAATTTTCATCACTGCCGCTAAGAGTAATCTTATCGTCGCCTGCTCCGCCCTCGATATAAGCATTATCGCCTTCGCTGATAATGTAATCAACGCCTGCACCGCCTTCAATCGAAGCGCTACGACCATAGCTGAAAATGGTATCATTGCCAGCGCCAGCATTAATTGAATTGCTCTTACCAAAAGTTGTAATGAGATCATTACCGCCAAATGCGTCAATAGTTGCCTTGCTCGTGGTATATGTCAGGTCGTCATCATCGGTAGAGCCTTCATAATATTTACCTTCGCCGTCAACAAAGATCATATCACCTTCATATTCAAGACCTTTAATATTTGCGCCGTTAACAACTGTAATCTTTTCACTGTTAACATAGAAGATTATATTGCTGCCGCTCTTGACTGTACGACTGATTTCGCCGTCAGCAACTTGAATTATATCTTGGTCGCCGAATCCATCAATAATGTCGTCACCGTCACCAACATTGTAAATAATTATATTACCCGCGTTGTTGCTGTAAATGGTATCCTTGCCTTCGCCGCCTTCGACAGTAACGCCGGTTGCGTCACTGCCCGCAAGAGAAATCTTATCATTGCCTTCGTCGCCAGAAAGATAAACATTCTTGCCGCTGTTAATGAGAACGTCAGCTCCTACGTTACCGTAAATTGAAGAGCTATCGCCAAAGTTGGTAACTGTATCATTGCCTTCAAGTGCATCTGCAGTAAATGCTTCAGCGGTGAGTGTAACGTTGTCTGCATTTTGAGTAAATCCGACAACTGGAACATTTTTAATATAGCCGTCTTCATATGACAAATTCGAAATATTGATATCTTTAATCGTGATGACGTTGGAGGAATTTCCAACAGTGACAAGTACATTTGCGCCGCTTTGGACGGATTTGCTGATTGTACCTTCAACTTTGATTAAATCATTTTCGCCGAAGCCCACAATAGTATCTTTGCCGTCGCCGGTTTTGTAGACAATGATATTGCCGTTGCCGTTGCTAATGAGCGTATCATTGCCTTTGCCGCCTTCAAGTGTAACATTGGTTGCTTCGTCTTCAACAGAAAGTACGTCATTACCGGCGTTGCCGTAAACCGAGCTGTCATTGCCGCTTACAACGATTGTATCATTGCCAGCCGCCGCGTCAACGGTAGTGCCTTCTTCTTCGTAAGTTTCATTGTCGCCTTTAGAGGTTAAGGTAATTGGAACAGGTACATCTTTAACAGTTATCATGCCAGATTCAGTATCGACATCTAACTGAGCAATATTAATATCTTTCAAAGTAATGGTATTTGACGCACTTCCGACAGTGACAACAACATTTGCGCTGCTCTGTGCAAATTTCTTAATATCGCCTTCAACTTGAACCGAATCAGTCAGTCCAAATCCAACAATAACATCTTTACCGTCGCCTTCGTTGTAAATGAATAAATTGCTTGCGCCTTCGTTGCTGTAAATAGTATCGTTGCCTGCGCCGCCTTCAACTGTTACATGAGTTGCGTCGCCGCCGATTGAAATTTTATCGTTGCCAGCGTTGCCATAAATTGAAGCGTTATTGCCAGTGACAACAATTGTATCATTGCCCTTTCCTGCGTCGACACTTGCGCCTTCCACGGTGAAAATTTCCCTGTCGTTGTTTCCAGTCAAAGTCATTGGGAAAGCATCACCATATCGACGAACAATAGTATCCCCACCAACAACGCTAATCTCGGAAAGTTTAGCATCCTTAATCGTGATGACATTTGAAGAATTTCCAACAGTGAAAAGTACATTTGCGCCGCTTTGGACGGATTTGCTGATTGTGCCGTTCACCTGAATTGAATCGGTTTCACCAAAGCCAACAATGGTATCTTTGCCGTCGCCGGTATTGAAGACGATCATATTTCCGGAATCATTGCTATAAATGGTATCATTGCCAACGCCACCCGCAACTGTTACGCCGGTTGTTGAACCTTCAATATAAATCTTATCGTTGCCCACGCCGCCGTCAATGTAGGAATTATTTCCCGTGTTGGTAAGAATGTCGTTGCCTGCGTTGCCGTAAAGCGTGACGCCATTGCCGGAAGTTGTAACTGTGTCATTGCCAGTAAGCGCGTCCGCCACAGTATTGCTTGTGGAAATAGCAACGTTATCAGCTTTTGCAGTGAAAATCGGAGGCTGAGGCAGAATTATAGTGGAATCATAAGTAATGATTCCGTCTTTAACAATAACCTGATAAGATAATTTATCTTTGAGCGTGATAGTATTGGAAGTTCCGCTACCAATCGTAACAACAACATTATTGCCGCTTTGTGCGTATGCTCTGACTGAGCCGCCATAAACGATTGAATCATTATCGCCAAATCCGACAATAACGTCTTTACCGTCAGTTGCGTTATAAATAATCGTATTGCCCGCGTCATTGGTGTAAATGGTATCGTTGCCTTTGCCGCCTTCGACAGTAACGCCGGTTGCGTCGCCGCCGATTGAAACAACGTCATTGCCAGCGTTGCCATAAATTGAGCTGTCATTGCCGCTTACAACGATTGTATCATTGCCAGCCGCCGCGTCGACAATCGCACCTTCAACATCGTAACTTTCACTGTCAGCTTTAGCCGTCAAAGTTACAGGGAAGTTATTAGGTTCTCCCCAAGTAATGTAACCGTCTTCAATCTTGATATCGCCAATATTAACGTTTTTAAGTGTGATTGTATTTGACGAACTGCCGACGGTAACAACAACATTTTTGCCGCTTTGTGCATATTTCGTAATATTGCCGTCAACTTGAATTGTATCACTTTCGCCAAAACCCTCAACAACGTCTTTGCCTTCACCGCTGATAATTAAATTACCCGCGTTGTTGCTGTAAATGATATCAGCACCTGCGCCGCCGGAAACCGTAACGCCAGCCGCTTCGCCTTGAAGTGAAATTTTGTCGTTACCAGCTCCGCCGTCAATATAGGAATTATTTCCTGTGTTGGTGATAACATCATTACCTGCGTCACCGTAAATGGTATTGCCTTCGCCGGTATTGGTAACAGTATCATTGCCAGCAAGTGCAGAAGCTACGGAATAATTAGTGTCAACTGTAACTTTGTCAGCTTTGTCGGTAAACGGACTTGGATTTGGATTTTCCATAATAGTGCCTCCTACAGTATCAATAACGAGATTCTTAACTTCGGTATCCTTAATCGTAAGAGTACCTTGACCCACAGTCAAAACAACATTTGCGCCGCTTTGAGTGATTTTGCTTATTACTCCGGCTCCAACTTGAATTGTGTCACTTCCACCGAAGCCATCAATAATATCTTTGCCGTCGCCGTTGGAATACTGAATCAAATTTCCCGTAGCATTGCTGTAAATTGTATCGTTACCCGCGCCACCTGCAACAGTTACACCAGATGCGTCGCCTTCCAGATAAATCTTATCATCTCCTGCGTCGCCGCTAATGTAAACAACATTGCCGTAGTTGGTGATTGTGTCATTACCTGCCAATGCAAAAGCTTCAGTGAAATCTTCTTCAACTGTAACATCATCGTCATAATCACTGAAAGGTCCGGAATTTGCGATAATGTGACCGTCCCTAATAAGGAGGTCTCTGAGCAAAGTATCTTTGATTGTGATTGTGCCTTGACCAATTGTCAGAACAACATTATCGCCGCTTTGTACAGATCGGCTGATAGTTCCGGAAACAATTTGAATTGTATCATTTCCGCCGAAACCTTCGATAATATCTTTGCCGTCCTTATTGGAGTACTGAATCAAATTGCCTGCGCCATTCGAATAAATGGTATCGTCACCTTCGCCGCCTGCAACAGTAACGCCTTTTGCGTCACTTTCAAGGTAAATTTGATCTTTGCCTGCGTCGCCGCTAATGAAAACATTATTGCCATTGTTGGTAATGGTATCATCACCCGCAAGAGCAAAAGCTTCAATGTGGTCATCAGAAATTGTAACGTCATCAGAGTCTGCAGAGAAAACATTTGAATTATACATAATTGAACCACCCTTTACAGTTAAATCAGAAGTTTTAACATCTTTCAAGGTAATAGAGCCGTTGCCAACATTAACGACGACATTTTCGCCACTTTGTACAGATCGGCTGATAGTACCATTGATATTAAGAGAATCAAATTCTCCAAATCCGGCAATGGTATCTTTACCTTCACCGGAATTGTAGACAAATAAATTGCCAGCGGCGTTGCTGAAGATTGAATCGTTGCCAGCTCCGCCGTAAACAGTAACGCCACTTGCCGCCGCCGGACAAAATAATTGAGTCATTGCCCGCGCCGCCATAAATGGTATTATCTTTACCAATTACGCTAATTGTATCATTGTCTGCACCGCCATTAATTGAACCACTATTGCCATCGAAAGTAATAAGGTCATTGCCTCCGAACGCGTTAATGCTTGCCTTGTCGATACTTTCATGGGATTTATTGAAATTATCGAGCGTATCATTTGCATTTGTACCAGTAATGTTAAGATTGTTAACGATCGTGGATTGAAGCGCGCCATTTCTAATCTTGTAATTAAAGTAAGAACCAACCATATCTTTCAGCATGATTAATCCAGTTCCAACTTTAACGACAACATCATCGCCTTTAATGCTTATATTGGAAATATTTCCTTTAGTAATGTGCAGAGTGTCCTCCTCACCTAATCCAGAAATTATGTCATTGCCATCACCGTTAGCATAGATTATTCGCGCTGGAAATGCTGATAAAGTCATTGCCAATTCCGCCATCAACACAACCATTACTGTAATATTGAAGCATCACAGTACCGTTGCCCATGCCGCCATAAATCGTGGTTCTGCTGCCGTTATTGTTATCAATGTAATCAGCTCCACCGCAATGACCGAAAACCAACCGCTATTTTTCATTGTGTCATTACCCACTAATCCGCAATCTATTGTCGAATACCAGCTACTTTCATTGTTGATTGTTTTATTGCCAGCACTTGTCCCAAATCCAGTATATACAGTGCCCACACTGATCAAAACATTTCTAGCAGTATTATAAATTGTGTCGTTACCATTACCAGGTTGAATTGTAGCACCTTCCAATGTATTTGAAATATAATCAGCTTCGTCTGTTCCCCGAATTATCATATTACCTCACCATCCCATAACACTGCTATCAACTATAACATAAAGATTAAAAACCATTAAAAATTATTGAATGAATTATAACATTTACCCCCCCCCTTGTCAAGTTTTGATATAGTTTCTAATAAAATTTTAATTTTCCCAAATAAAAAAGCCGTCCGAAGACAGCTTCAAAAATTATCGTTATTTCAACAACTGCGCGATTTTTTCCCAATCAAGCTTTTCTGCAGCAGATTTTATTTGCTTAATTTTTTCCGTTTCATTTTGTGGAAAACTATAATCTTCAAGCGACTGCAGAACAAATTCAATCGAATCATAATCAAAAGTAGCTGCCGCTTCTTTCATTGCCTCGAATGCTTCAGCAAGTGAATCTTCATCAATCAGCGGCTTATCGGAATTATCTTCTTCAGATTTATTTTCAATTAGTGGCGAAAGTTTTTCAATGTAGCTGCGATACAATTTCAAAAGTGGCTCAGTATCTTGCTGAATTTCATTAATGTATCCGGAATTTCCTGCGTCTTCCAATCGTCGCGCTTTTTCGGACAATTCATTTGCTCCTATAACTCGCGCAGAACTTTTCAGCGCGTGAACTTTCGTTGTATAAAGTTTCCAATCAGCATTTTTAAAATAATTTTCAATTTCAGCCGCGCCGCTCTCTATCGAATTTGCAAAAACTTTCAGCGCTTCCATATATGAATCAACGTCGCCGCAATGCTCAACTCCCTCGCGCAGATTTAAACATTCTGCCTCGATTAACCAATCCGGCAAATGCAATTCCTCGGTCGGCTCAATTGTATTTTCGGACGCCGCTTTAATTTTTTCTGCGGGCAAATACTGCATTATCAATTCTTCCAATTTTGCGCTGTCTATTGGCTTTGTTAAATAATCGCGGAAACCTGCGCGAATGTATTCTTCACGCGCGCCGCTTATCGCATTTGCTGTTAAGGATATTACCGGCGTTGTCTCATTTAAATTATCCTTCATATTTTGCATTTTCCGCAAAGTTTCTATACCGTCCATTTCCGGCATTCGGTGGTCTAAAAAGATTATGTCATATTTATTTTGCTTGACTAATTTTAAACATTCAAAGCCGCTATCCGCCGTGTCAATTTTAATTTTCGTCTGCTTCAACAAGCCCTTCACGACGGTTAAATTCATCGCCGTATCATCGACAACTAAAATATGAGCGTCCGGCGCAGTAAATTTTTCGTGATATGCTTTGTGCTGCTTGAGCGAATTTCTAAATGCCTCTTCAAAATCGCCTATCGGCGCAGCGTTAATTACTTTCTGGTCAATCTCAAACCAAAAATTTGAGCCTTCGCCATAAATGCTTTCAACCTGTAAATTCGTCCCCATCATATTTAGCAGTTTTTTGGTGATGTTCATTCCTAAGCCGGTGCCTTCAATCGTGCGGTTGCGCTTTTCTTCAATTCGCTCAAACGCGCTGTACAATTTCTTAATATCTTCCTGCTTAATGCCAATGCCGGTATCCTTGACGCTGAAGTAAATTTTTATGAGATTATCGCCAATTTTAGTGAAGTTGACAGTCAAAGTAACGCTGCCGCGCTCGGTGTATTTAACCGCATTTGTTAAAATATTTGTCACCACTTGCTTAATTCGGATCTCGTCGCCATAAAGCATCGTTGGCAAATTTTTATCAGCATTGACAATAAGTTTCAAATTCTTTTTCTCGGCGCGCGGTTTAATCATATTCACCAGGTCATTCAACAGCGAGCTTAATTCATATTCGACTGGAATAATTTCCATCTTGCCCGCTTCAATCTTAGAAAAATCAAGAATGTCATTAACCAAGCCCAAAAGACTATTGCCCGCGTTTCTGATATTTTCGGCATATTCAAGAATTTGCTCTTCATGACTTTCGCGCAGGATCATTTCATTCATACCAAGCACAGCATTAATCGGCGTGCGTATTTCGTGGCTCATATTTGAAAGAAAATCGCTCTTGGTGCGGCTTGCCTGCCACGCAATTTCTTTTTCGGCTTTGAGTTCGCGATTTTCCGCCGCTTTAATCGACGAGCGCATATATGTTATCAATATCATACACAGAGCAACGAACGCGCTGATTATTCCAATGTGAATAAAATCAATACCGCCAGAAACAGCGTCGCGCGTCACGCAGCCAAATATCATCAGCTTGTCATTGTAAATTTTCGCGCCAAATCCCATTAACACAGTACCTTTGTATTCGATTTTGTGTACAGCTTTGCCATATTGCCGAACTTTATTACCAACTTCTTTCTGGTATAGTTCAAGAAATCCTGGAGTTTGATAAATTTCGTCGAAAAGTTTGTTATTTATAGTGGCGTCGGATATTTCCGTCCAATCGCCCTTGAGATTTGCTAAAGTTATGCGACCAAGCCCGTCGTAGCTGACAACACTCAACAAATCTTTAACGCCTTCTATATCGTATTGATGATAAAAAGCGCAAGTTTCGCCGTCAATTTCAATCGGCACTGCAAATATCATTCCGCCTTCGCCAAAATATGCAATTACATCTTCGCCGCTGAAAACATCTTTAATATCGTTAAATTCTTTCGACGTCAAAGTGGAATTACGCCAACCAATCGGTGAG
Source organism: uncultured Selenomonadaceae bacterium (assembly GCA_905234505.1). Lineage (GTDB taxonomy): Bacteria > Bacillota > Negativicutes > Selenomonadales > Selenomonadaceae > Quinella. Next base: position 25,152 of record CAJOIA010000003.1, on the reverse strand, counting down.
CCATCCTCGCGCAGTATTCCTATTATATATGCTTTTTCATTAAACGCTTTGGCTACGTTAGTCAAATTTTCAATGGTCATATCGCCACGCTCAATCGTCGCCGCTATCATGTGCATTTCTGCGATAGTTCTGTTCAGTGTGTGTTCTATCGAATATGATACTGTTCCTATATGCCGCGAAACATTTTCTTCAAGCGCCGCGTTTAATTTTGTGTTTATCTGGCAATGCACAAAGTAGCCAATGCCACACAATACCGCCGCCATTAGTAAAAAATCTAAAACTACGCGTTTAGTTATGTGCATAGTAGCCGCCCTCGTCCAGAATCTTGCAGTATTCTTTCACTGCGTCATCAATCGTCGTGAATTTTCCCTTATAACCGGCGTCAAGTAATTTTTTAGTGTCAGCCTGCGTGAAAGATTGATATTTGCCGATTAATTCTTCCGGCATATCGATATATTCAATTTTGCCCTTGCCGAGCGTGGAAATCACCGCCTGCGCGAGAGAGTTAAAAGTTGTAGCGTTGCCAGTGCCGCAATTGTAAATACCATTTTCAAGCGTATTTTCGCCGCACCAAATATTGACATTCGCCACGTCTTTAACATAAATAAAATCACGCTTTTGTTCGCCGTCTGCGTAACCATCGGAGCCTTTGAAAAGTTTAATCACGCCGGTATCTTTAATTTGCTGATACATCTGATAAACCATTGAAGCCATATTGCACTTGTGCTGTTCCTGCGGACCGAAGACATTAAAATATCTCAAACCGATAACTTTGCCCTTAGCCATATTAATATGACGCATAACGTACCTATCGAAAAGCAACTTAGAAAAAGCGTAAGGATTCAACGCTTCCTCACATTCGGTTTTTTCACTGAAACCATTTTTGCCGCTGCCGTAAGTCGCCGCGCTTGAGGCGTAAATAAAATCAATGCGATTGGCAATGCAGAAATGCAGTAGCGTTTTTGAATACTCGTAGTTAGTTTTAATCATAAAATCGGCGTCATAATTCATAGTATCCGAGCACGCGCCTTGATGAAAAATGGTGGTCGCGCCGTGAATTTTATAATTGTCGATAGCGCTCAGAAAATCCGCCGCGCTCATATAATCTTCAAATGTCAAACCAGCAATATTTTTAAATTTGTCGTTCATTCCAAGATTATCGACAATCAGAATATCTTTGTAATTGCGCTCATTCAACGCCCTCACAATATTTGAGCCAATAAAACCCGCTCCGCCTGTTACAATAATCATAATGAATCAATCCTTTCTAATAATTCTTCGCGGCTGACTGCGTAAGTTCCGACCTTTGCGACAACTACGCCCGCCGCTACATTTGCTAAATAAGCCGCCGTTTCGCTGCTTAATTTTCCTGCTAAGCCCAATGTAAATACTGCAATGACTGTATCGCCCGCGCCCGACACGTCGAAAACTTCTTGAGCCTTTGCCTTGATATGTGATATTTTTTTATCAATTAATGTTAAACCGGCGGCCGAACGCGTTACCAATAAACCCTGCAAATTAAATTTTTCAATTATCATTCGCGAGGCTGATTCAATTTCGGCGTCAACATTAGCAATTTTTTTAGGCAAAACAGCGTTTAATTCTTTTAAATTCGGCGTGATAAAATTTGCGCCGGAGTATTTTTGCCAATCTGAACCTTTTGGGTCGACTACAACGATTTTATTTTGCAGGCGGCAAAGGCTGATAATTTCGCGGCAAAGATTTTCAGTACAAACGCCCTTGCCATAATCAGAAATAATCACGGCGTCAATATCTGGGATTCGCACAGCGATATTTGGTAAAAAAATTTTTTCGTCAATATCGGCTATATCTTCAAAATCGAGACGTAACATTTGTTGAGCGCCGCCAATCACGCGGATTTTAGTAGTTGTCGGTTGAGAAGTTCTGACAGCGCCGCTAATATCGATACCGCGCGCGATTAATTTTTTTGATAGAGTTTCACCGTGAATATCGTTGCCAATGTGTGCGATTAAAAAAGTTTGACAACCAAGCAAAGCCAAATTGTGAGCAACATTCGCCGCGCCACCGAGAGTTTCTTTAATTTTCGTCACGTGATTAATTGGAACGGGCGCTTCAGGCGAAATGCGCGTTACTTCACCAAAATAATATTTATCCAACATAGCGTCGCCGATAACCAACACTCGGCAATTTTGAATTTCGTTAAGCACAAATTTTTTCATAACAAGCCTCCCTACAATTCGACAACGCGGCATTTAAATTTTTTTGATCGCGGAAGATCTTTAGCCGGTTGCCCGTAAGTTTCAAGCAATTCATCAACATATTTCATAACCAATTCCACAGTAATTTTTTTCATGCAAGCAAAATTATCATCGCCGACATTGGGGCAAATATGCTTATTGCAAGGGTGACACGGTACAGGAGATTTAATCGCAATGTCTTTTTCATCATAAGGCGAAAAACCTAAAACTGGCGACGCGCCAAACATGCAAACGAGCGGAATATTTCGAGCAACGCCAATATGCATAGGACCAGAATCAGTTGTCAGCATAACCGAACAATTATCAAGAAAGCCGGCGAGTTCAGCAAGCGTAAAATCTCCGGTGAAAATTTTAAGCAGCGGATTATTTTTCTGCCGCATTTGCTCAACGCACGCGCCAACAATTCCTTTGTCCATATCGCCGCCAAGAAATGCCACGCCAATACCGCGATTGATTAAAATATCGGCGCATTCGGCAAAGTAAGCGTCAATCCAGCGTTTCGTCATCCAGCTTGCGCCAATATTAAACGCCACGACTTTTGTACCGGCGGGAAAATTCGCGCGGAAAATTTTTTCAGTGCCAATTTTAATATCGTCCCCAATCCACATTTCCAATCCGCGATCGTCGATTTTTTCAATACCAACTGCTTCGCGCAGTACGTCAAAATGCGAATCAATTTGATGTTCCTCTTGATTTAAATTCGGAAGAACCTTATTAAAAAAAAGCGAAAATCCAGGCTTAGCGTAACCAACAATTTTCTTTGCGCCACTGAAAGACGCCAGCGTTGAAGCGCGTTCATTTCTGTGCAGATTTATCACAAGGTCAAATTTTTTGTCACGAACTTTTTTAATGAAATTGACGAAATTTGGGATATTATTATCGTCACCCTTTTTGTCAATAAAGAGGCATTCGTCGAGATTTTCATTTAGTTTAACTAGGTCGGCAAGTTTTTTATCGGCAAGCAAAGCAATATAGGCGTCGGGAAAATTCGTGCGCAATGTACGAAATATCGGCGTTGTCAATAGCAAATCTCCGATGTGCATTAGATTTATTACCAAAATTTTTTTATACATGTTCGACTCCTAAAAAAAATTATTTCAGCTTCAAACCGTTATTCAAAACCCACCAAGCAACAGTCCGCGTCGCGCCAATAACTTTGTTTGAGCGCTCGCGTTCGTCAGAAAGATTAATGCTGTCCAAATCAGCGCTGGCAACTTGCGGCAAAATTTCAATCGCATCAAAATCAATCTTTCCTGCAACATTTTCAGTAATAAAAAATTCGCGATTAAAAGCAACGCCCGAACTGTCAAACAAACTCGGCGCAATGGAATGGTATTTAAAATCGTCCTGCGCGATAAGCTCAATAATGGTAGGCGCAATTGAAATGTGCCCGCCGACAGAATCGGGCGGCAAAATATTTTTATCAATGCCCGCGCCATAAATAATCAGCGGGACAGATTGACTTTCAAAAATTGTGGGGTGCGTATTCGGCAAAATCTGATTGGCACAATCGCCCGTCACGACGAATAAACTGCTCGGGTAAATGGCGCTGATATTGCGCATAAAATTTGAAATGGATTTGTCCATCTGCCAATAACGACCAAGCGCAGCGGCAAGCCCTTCAACGTCAGCCACATTGGATAACTTTTTAATTTTAGCCAAAGTAACGTTATAATCAAAGCCCGCCTTAGCCAAAGTAAGATTTTGAGGAAAATGATTAGTGACCATAACCAAATGAACAGTAGGCGGCGCGTCATCAAGATTTTTTTCAAGCATCTCGAACAAATTATAATAGCTGTAAAAATTATCGAAGCCCTGCGCGAGGATCATCTTAGAAAAATTTGATTCAGCAGGAGAACCGCCATACCAAAAATCAACCTTGTAACCGAGTTCCTTAAAAGGCGGCGCGAAAGCCGAAATGAAATTTTTTTCAAAAGTTTTAGGCTGGTAATTCAAATAAACGTTCAAATCTGGCAAGCCTGTGACAATTCCTGAAATTGCGCCGAGCGTCGAATCACTGTTGGGCAAAAAATTTCTGCTGTAATAAGCGTTCGGCTCAGAAATAATTTCTTTCAAACCGTCGGCAACGTGCAGGCTGTCATATTTCCCGAGTAATTCCCATTGAGCAAGATTTTCACCGACGATAACAAAAATATGTTGCGGCTTATCAATACGCGCGCCGGTTGCAGTTTTCTCAAGGTAAGGCGCGAGATTGTCAGCTTTAATATCTTCATTTTGCGCGAGAAATTCAGCGCTCTGTAAAATATTATCTTTATCAACACGTGAAATATTGCCGGGCGTCATAAAACGCGCCATTGACGCCACGCGAAAAAAAGCTTGCCCATCGTCCAAAATCGCCTCATTTAAAAAATTATCATTAGTGACGGCGGGTTTATCAAGCGCTATGAAAGCGGCAAACACGCCAATTAAAAAAGCCAGCGTGCAAGTAAAAATAAATTGCTCATTTTTATTTTTAAAATCGGGAAGCGGTACAGTTTTCAAAATGAGCAGGCGGCTGACAACTGCGAGGCAAATAATAGTTAGAATTAGTGCGACCGGAAACCGCCAGAAAAAACCATATTCAATAAAAATTTTCTCCAGTATCGTAAAAAAATTGTTGTCAAGTCCTTGCACAATTTCAATTCCAAATGTTGAATGAAATTCGCGGAAATATGGAAACCGAAACATAAATAGCGTTGAAAAAATCAGCGACGCAAAAAACGCAATGATGAGTCGCAGATTCCTCGCTAAATGACCGACCGTCACTAAAAAAAATGACAACAGCGTAATTATCCCCGCCGTTTTCAAACTTAATCGCAAGCCTGAAAATAATGCAGTCGAAATTTGCTCCGAATTTGTAATATGATCCGAGAACCAAAAAATAAATATCGCGCGGTAAATTTCCAACAAAATTAATATAAATACAAAAAGCCTCAAATCTTTTTGCAAGCCCCAAAATAACCGTTTTAAAACTTTCAAGATAGACGCTCCCATTAATGAAATCGCCAAAATTTTATATCAGCCAGCGCTTTTTTGCAATGCTTAACAAATTGTTTGAAAGAATAAAAATCTTGCACAATGGAATTTTTTTTGTGCTATAATACCTGCTGTTTTGAGGGGAGTCTTTTTCAATGAAGTTAACCGCCGTAATTTCAAAGTGGCAACCGCTCAGACATTTGGGCGTAGTTTTGGGCTGCACAATCGCCGCGTGCTCAATAAATTTATTCATTGTGCCGAGTCACTTCTTAACCGGCGGCGTCACCGGTATTGCAATGATAGTTTATTATCTTGCCGAATTGCCGATTGGACTTCAAACCTTCGCGTATAATATCCCGCTTTTAATTGCTTCGTACAAATTGCTTGGAAAAAATTATACAATCGACGTGGTGATTGGCACGCTGATATTTTCAATCTGCCTTGACGCCACAAGATTTTTAAACGCCTATGCTCCTGTTGAAGATTTAATGCTGGCGTCGATTTATGGCGGCGTTTTCAATGGCATTGGTTATGGAATTGTTTTTCGAATGAATGGCTCGACCGGCGGCTTTGACATTCTCGGCGCGATTGTCAAAAAATATTATTCAATGAATATGGGCGCGGCGATTTTTGCGTTCAATTGTTGTATCGTGGCGTTTGCTGGATTTTTATTTGGCATTCAACTGGCGATGTTCACGCTGATTTGTATGTATGTCAATTCGCATATCACTGACAAAGTTATTGCCGGTTTGAATCGCAGCAAGGCGGTTTTGATCGTCTCTGAAAACATTGAAGATATTTCCGAAGCGATAATGTATGAGCTGAAGCGCGGCGTAACTTATTTACATGGGCAGGGCGGTTTCAGCAGAAATGAGCGCGATGTTGCAATGGTTGTTGTCAGCTTAACTCAAATGGCGAAACTCAAGCTGATTGTTTATACGCTAGATAAAAATGCGTTTATGATTATTATGTCGGCAAATGAAGTTATGGGGCGTGGATTTACAATGCCGAGCAAAACGGAAGAATTTATTGCAAAACATTGAAACGAGGGATTTTTCAGCAATGGAAATTTTTTATCTGCTGAACAGTGGATTTATGATTAGGGACGGAAAAATTTTAATGGTGTTCGACGACTACGAAGATTCAAAAAAAGTTGTTGACCGCGCGATTAAAGCGGGCAATTTCGAGCATTTATATATTTTTGTGAGTCACGCGCATTTTGACCATTTCGACACGCACATTCGCGCCTATGCAAAGGATGTCACACGTTATATTTTTAGCAACGACGTTAAACGCACCAAGCGCGTTAAAAATTTTCCGGCTGATGATATTACATTTATTCGCAAGTACAGTGAATGGCAAGGCGCTGGAATAAAAGTTTGGACGTATGATTCAACTGATGTTGGCGTTTCATTTCTAGTTGAAACTGATTCGGGCGTGCGTATTTTTCATGCTGGTGATTTTAATTGGTGGCATTGGGAAGAAGATACGCCGGAAAAGCAGATTTTAGCTAAAAAAGATTTCGAGCGGCAACTTAAGCGAATGAAAGGCTTAGACGTTGACGTTGCATTTTTTCCGGTCGATGGCAGATTGGGCAGTTCTCAAGAAATGGGCGTTACTGAATTTGTAAAAAAAACTGACATAAAAAGTTTAGTAGCAATGCACAGAGTTGGTTATCCTGCTTGGATACCGTCGCATAAATTTTTAACTGAAACAAAGCCGTTGCCGATATGGTCGCCGGTTGAACCTGGTGAAAAACGTTTGCTGATTGACGGCAAATTTGTTGAAAAATAAATTGGAGGTACACTAACATGGCAGAAAAAAAAGTAATGTTAACGCAGGAAGGCTACAATAAGCTTGTCGAGAAACTGAATTATTTAAAGAGCGTTCGGCGCATTGAAATTGCAGACAGATTGAAAGCGGCAATAGCGCTTGGCGACCTCAGCGAAAATTCGGAGTATGTTGACGCAAAAAATGAGCAAGGCTTTCTTGAAGGCGAGATTATGGATTTGGAGGCGCAGATTCATAATAGCGGTATAATTCAAGAAGAGGGCGGTGATTTAGTTGCTCTTGGAAGTACTGTGAGAATTTTGTTCCCCGATGGACATGAAGATACCTATATGATTGTCGGTTCAACTGAAGCAGATCCCGATGAAATGCGCATCTCTGACGAATCGCCGATTGGCGCAGCAATGATCGGGCAATCGGCTGGCAGTATTGTTCAAGTTCATGCGCCTGCCGGTGTCTTGCAATATAAAATTCTTGAGATTGTTCATAATTAATATAGGAATTCGGCATTTCTTTCTTTTTGTAAAAATAAAGAAACGCCAGCAAAGAAAGAAAAACAAAATAGGATCGATCGTGCGAGATCAGACGAGAGCGATTAAAAAAATAATATACAGCCGCGCAAATTTTCAATCCTGAAAATGGCGCGGGAGCGCTCATCCTTGAGCGCTCTAAGTTCGATTTTTTAAAGCAAGGGGTTTTCTTATGGCTAATGAAATTCAAATTGACGAAAATGTTTTGATACAGGCACGGCATGAAAAATTGCAGGCATTCATTGACAAGGGCGTTGCACCTTTCGGTCACCGCTATGAAGTCTCTCACCACGCCGCTGACATTCGCGCAGAATTTGGCAATATTGAAAATGAGCAAGACGCAGGCGAAGTTAAAATTGCCGGACGCATTATGGCTATTCGCGGACACGGCAAGGCTAGTTTTGCGACCATAGCCGACCGCAGCGGTTCAATTCAAATTTATTTTAAGCTGGATATTCTCGGCGAAAATAAGTACAGCGAATTTAAACTTTTGGATATTGGCGATATTATCGGTTTGCGCGGGCAAGTTTTTAAAACTAAGCGCGGCGAGCTGACAATTCGCGTTGAAGATTTTGATTTGCTGTCTAAGTCGTTGCGTCCATTGCCGGAAAAATTTCACGGTTTGAAAGACGTTGAGATCCGTTATCGCCAACGCTATTTAGATTTGATTGTCAATCCGGAAGTCCGCGATACATTTCTAAAGCGTACGAAAATTATTCAGGCGATACGGCAATATTTAGACGAACGCGATTTTGTTGAAGTTGAGACCCCGATTTTGTCAACAATAGCGGGCGGCGCGGCTGCACGACCATTTATTACGCACCACAACACGCTGGATACCGATTTATATTTGCGCATCGCCACAGAATTAAACTTAAAGCGGCTGATAGTTGGCGGCTTTGAACGCGTTTATGAAATTGGGCGCATTTTTCGCAACGAGGGCATGGACAATCGCCATAATCCGGAATTTACCAGCGTTGAGATTTATCAAGCCTACGCCGATTACAACGATTTGATTGATGTTACAGAGGGCATTTGTTGTTTGGCGGCTGAGAAAATTTTTGGTACGACGAAAATTACTTATCAAGGCGTGGAAATGGATTTGAAGAATCCACCGCGAATCAGTATGAATGACGCTGTTAAAAATAAAACCGGCAAAGATTTTCTGTCCTGCGCGACGGTTGAAGAAGCGCGGGCAATGGCTGATGAAATTGGCGTTGCGTATGAAAAACGTTTCGGCATTGGCGGAATTTTAAATGCGGCGTTCGAGGCTAAAGTTGAGGAAGATTTGATTCAGCCGATTTTTATAACCGGACACCCGACCGAAATTTCGCCGCTTGCCAAGAAAAATCCAAAAGACCCGCGCATTACTGACAGATTTGAATTTTATGTTTACGGGCGCGAATTGGCTAATGGTTTTACAGAACTCAATGATCCGATTGACCAAAAGGCGCGTTTTGAAGAACAACTTAAAGCGCGTGAAGCTGGCGATGATGAAGCTCATGTTATGGACACTGATTTTATTCGCGCGCTGGAATATGGTTTGCCTCCGACCGGCGGACTTGGAATTGGCGTTGATAGACTTGTGATGTTTTTGACTGATTCGGCGTCAATTCGCGATGTTTTGCTTTTCCCGACGATGAAAGTTATTGCTGAATAATTAAAGGGGACGATTTTTATTCTGAAGGCAAGCGAAATCTTAGCGGATATGCACACGCACACGATTTTTTCATTGCACGCCTATTCAACGGTTATGGAAAATATTCAGGCGGCGAGATTGTGCGGATTAAATTTTTTGGCGATAACTGACCATTTCTATCAAGATGGCACGCCGTTAAATCGCAAAAATGAAGTTAATCGCATTCGCTATTTGGAGGGCGCGATTAATGGTTTTGACGAAGATTTTTATATAATTTCGAGCGCCGAATTTAATATTGGGCAGAAAATAAATTGCTGGAACCGGCTCAAAGATTTGAAATGGCGTCCCATTGGTGTGCATACCTGGTTTATTGATAGGGAAACTATGACGCTGGAGAATCTTTTTGATTTGTTTGAAGAGGCTGCCGATCGTCATAATGCTTTTGTTCATATTGAGCGAGAAATTCACGAGATTGACAATAAGCGGCACGGCGCGAATCTCGATGACGAAGTTAAAGATTTTTTCAAGGCGATGGTTGCTCTGGCTAAGGAACGGGACATTTGGCTTGAAGTTAATGAATCTTCGCTTGTTCGACACTGCGGCGGCGATGTCGAGCGTTTAAAATATTGGCTTAGGCTTGCTAAAGAAAATAGAAATAAAATTTATTTAGGTACGGACGCGCATTTTGCGGGGCGAGTTGGCAATTTTAATTTATCGTTACAACTTTTGAATGAGCTTGAATATCCAAGAGATTTAATTTTAAATTGTGATTATGAGAAACTTGCCGCATTACACAGTATTTAACGAAAACTAGGGTGGAGTTATGGAAAAATTTTTGAATAACGATTATGACACGCTCGCCAATGTTGCGAATAATTTTATTCAAAAGTGTATTCAAACGCATCAAATTAATATCGGCGAATTGTATCAAAATATGGAAGCGGGATTTGCAAAATTTAATTTTCGTGACAATAATCACAGGGGGGGGGTAGAAAATATTCTTTTGGTACGGCTAGATTATATTGGTGATTTCATTATGGCGATACCGGCAATTCGCGAAATCCGAATGAATTATCCTTTTGCGCGAATTACTCTTTTGGTTAATAAGGTTGTTTATCCTGTCGCGGAGCTTTGTCCTTATGTCAATGAAGTATTAATTTCTCCGGCAGAGCATCCAATTTTTTTAAAGGGCAATCTCTTGGAATATATTTCATTGTACATAAATTTTGCGCGGGAAAATCTTTGGAAGCGGCGCTTCGATTTGGCAATTTGTTTAAATCAGGGAGTTCAATTCTTTCAGCATTTTGTGACTTGGTTTAGTGGCGCAAGGGAGCGCGTCGGATATATTTTTCAACCGGAAGTTCCACCTCAAAATAATGTGACCTATCTTTTGTTGACGAAGGTTATTCAATTTGACAAGCGACTTACTCATGCAATTACACAAGTTTTGTATATTCTAAAGGCAATGGGTTTGCAAATTTACCACACAAATCTAGAATTTTGGTACGACGCGACGGATTTATATTATGCTAAAAAATTACTTGAGGGTTTCGCGCCCGACAGAATTAAAATTGCTGTTGGTATTGGCGCTAAGGGCGGTGAATATAAATATCCTATTGAACTTTATCTTCAAGCTTTTAAAAAAATTATAAATAAAGGTGCGGCAATTGTAATTTTGGGTGGACCTAAAGAATCAGAAAGTGCCAGTTTCATTCAAAAGAATCTTCCGGATAAATTTGTAAAAAATCTGGTCGACAATAGCGTTAATTTGCGTATTTCTGCGGCGACCATGAGTCAAATGAATATGTATATTGGCAATGATACCGGAACAATGCATTTGGCGGTTTGTGCTCATATTCCAATTGTTGCTGTACATCGTGTAGCAAAAGACTTACCTTCACCTAACATCCTTGACGCATTTTTCCCTTGGCAAACGAACGCTATCATCCTTCAGCCGGAACATCAACTTGGAGATTGTCAAAAAGCGAATAATCCGATCGGCTGTATCGCTGGTAAACCTCATTGCATTACTCAAATTGAGCCTGAAGAAATTGTTGCCGCATATGAAACTATGGCTAACTTCATAAAAAAATCTGGAATTAAAAATCTTGGTTGTTCGCAAATTATGCGCAGTATTGACCAAATTTCAGAACTAAATTTTGAATCGAATTAGGAGGGCTTTTATGTATAATATTTTGGCTGTTGATGGCATTGCCGCTGAAGGTATTGAAATTCTCAAAAAAAGTTTCAACGTCGAAGTTCACGACAAAATTTCTGCTGAGGAACTTATTAATATTATTCCAAAATTTGACGCGTTGATTGTGCGTTCGGCGTCGAAAGTTACGGCTGAAGTTCTTGACGTGGCTAAAAATCTCAAGATAATTGGTCGCGCAGGCGTAGGTGTTGATAATATCGACGTTAAGGCGGCTACTGAGCGCGGCATTATTGTTATCAATTCGCCGGACGGAAATACAATCGCTGCTACCGAGCATACTTTTGCAATGATGTTAGCCGTGAGCCGCAATATTCCGCAAGCCAATAAAACTATTCATGAAGGCGGCTGGGACAGAAAAAAATTTGTTGGCGTTGAATTGCGCAATAAAATTTTGGGCGTCATTGGTTTAGGCAGAATTGGCGCGGGCGTTGCCAAGCGGGCACAAGCTTTTGAAATGAACGTTATTGCTTACGACCCGTTTGTTAGTGAAGAGCGCGCTGAAAGTTTAGGCGTTAAATTAGTTGAGCTCGACGAACTTTTTAAAACGGCTGATTTTATTACAGTGCATATGCCGCTCACCAAAAAAACTGAAAATATGATAGCGCTTGACCAAATGAAAATGATGAAACCCACTACGCGGCTTATAAATTGCGCGCGCGGCGGTATTATTAACGAGGCTGATTTGGCTGTTGCTTTAAAAGAAAAAATTATTGCGGGGGCGGCTATCGATGTTTTCACGACCGAGCCGATTGATAAAAATTCGCCGCTTATTAATATTCCAAATATCATTTTGACGCCTCATTTGGGCGCTTCGACTATTGAGGCGCAGATTGGCGTATCGGTTGATGTGGCTAATGGAATTGTTGACGCGCTCAGTAATAAGCCCGTTTCAACTGCCGTTAATATGCCGCACATCCCCGCTCATGTTTTGAAAAAATTGACGCCTTATCTTGATTTGGCCGAAAGGCTCGGCAAGACCATTACTGCGCTTAGTAAATCGCCTATCGCTAATCTTCAAGTTGCTGTTAATGGCTCAATCGCTGATGGTAATTCTGCGCTTATTTCAACTGCTGTATTGACTGGAATTTTGGCGGCGGCTCTTGACGCTCACGTTAATCTTGTAAATGCAAATATTTTAGCTAAAGATCGTGGAATTAATCTTTCCGAAGTTTCGTCAAATGTTGCAGGCGATTTTTCAAATACTGTTACAGTTTCTGCTAATGGAAATTCTGTCACCGGTACGCTTTTTGGCAACGAAGGGCGAATTGTACTGATGAATAATTTCCGCGTTGACGTCGACCCGCATTCTAGAATTTTGATTTGCCCGCATATCAACAGACCTGGCGTTATTGGCGAAGTCGGCACTATTTTAGCTGATTATGGAATTAATATTTCTAGTATGCAGGTCGGCAAAACTGATATTGGAGGAACAAATTTAATGGTTCTAACTGTCGATAATCCAATTTCTCGCGCAGTTATAGATAAAGTCAGAAGTTCCGAAGCCATCTTTGACGCAACACTTGTTGCTTTTGAAGATTAAATTTTTTTGCGTATATCGGCATTTCTTTCTTTTTGTAAAAAGCAAGAAACGCCAGCAAAGAAAGAAAAACGAATTTTAATTGCTCCCGCGAGATCAGACACGAGTGATAAAAAAAATGATGGACAGCCGCGCAGATTTTCAATCCTTGAAAATGGCGCGGGAGCGCGCGTCCCTGCGCGCTCTCTCTAATTGTCAATTTTTTTACAAGGCTTAATAACATGAAAAATAAATTTACTATAATAGCAAGTTTAATTGTCGTTTTACTCGCCGCCTCTTTTCTTGTCTTTAGTGGCAATGAGGAAGTCGAAGTAAATATTCCTGAATCTCCGCCCCCCAAATCCATCAGCGTTTACGTTTCTGGTCAAGTTAAATCCACCGCTGTTGTTAAGCTCGAAGACAACGGTGATTTGCGCGCTGTCGACGCTGTTAATGCGGTCGGCGGACTTACCGAATTTGCTGATACCGAGCTGATTAATCTTGCAGAACCCATTTTTGACGGACAACATATTCACATCCCCACTAAAGAAATTTTTCTGTTAGAAGCCCCTATTCCCACGCCAAATAAATCTGGCGGCGCGTCATTTTCCACGCGAATTAATATTAATACTGCCGACGCTCAAGAACTTCAAAATATCAAAGGCGTCGGTCCAAGTATCTCTCAAAGAATCGTCGATTACCGCGAGCAGAATGGTCCTTTCAAATCCATTGAGGAAATTAAAAAAATTCGTGGCATCGGCAATAAAACTTTCGAGAAAATGAAGGATACCATTACCGTTCAATGAAAATTAAAATCTCAAACCAAATGCTTAATTGCCTGTTAGCCGCACTGGCTGCGGGCATTCTTTTTATGGAATATTTTTCGCCGACGCTAAAAATTTTTGTCGAGGTCTGCGCGATTTTAAGCATTGCGGCGATTATTGCCACTTGGAAAAAAAATTCTGCCACCGTGAAATTTATTGCCGTGATAACTTTTTTTGTAATTGGCTCACTCCGATTTTATGCCGTCGATAATTTGCCTGCGGAGGATATTTCAAAATTTGAAGGACAAACCGTCCGCGTAATTGGTTTCATTCGCGACGAGCCGCAAATAAAAATTCTGCCAAATGGTATAACGCAACAAAGATTTATTATTGAAGTTGAAACAGCAGCGAAAAATCCAGCGAGTGGCGTGTTGATTGTAACTGACTACAACGAAATTAAATCTGCGCGAATTGGCGATAAAATTTCAGCTGAAGGCACTGTAAAATTCATAACCAATTATCAAAATCCTGGACAAATTGACACCGTGACGCGACTAAAATCTGATGGTATAACTGCGCGAATGTCAGCGGGCAAAAATGGCGTTGAAATTGAAGCGGTTGAGGGCGATTATTGGACGAAATTTTTAAGATTCGTCGCGGCAATTCGGGCGCATTACCAACAATCGATGAAAAAAGTTATGTCAGATGACGACGCAGCGGCAATTTTCGCAATGCTATTTGGCGGCTACGCGGGGCTTAATCCTGAACTTATTGAAGATTTTCAAACAACGGGCATTGTGCATATCTTATCGGTCAGCGGCTCTCATATGAGTTTACTCGCGGCGGCAACGGCGGCTTTTTGTCTGCTGTTAAAATTTCCGCGCTGGGCGATGGTTGCACTTGGATTTTTCGTCATTTGCACGTATACGCTGCTTTCAGGAATGTTGCCGCAAGTCATACGCTCGGCAATTATGGGAATTTTAGTTTTCACGGGCATGGCATTTCAATTCGACAATTTAAGCGAAAGATTTTTAACCTTCGCGGCAATGGGAATGTTGATTTGGCAACCGCTCCTAATTTTCGACGTGAGCTTTCAATTAAGTTTCTCGTCAACGGCGGGGCTAATTTATTTATCTGAAAGTCTGCGCGAAAAAATGTTTAGACTGCCGCGGTGGTTTGCGTATCCGGCGGCAATGACTTTATCGGCGCAAATAGCCAGCGCTCCAATCGCCATTTGGTATTTTAATCAAGTTTCGTTGTCATCGGTCTTAGCAAATGTATTTGTAATGCCGCTGTTGGAAATTGTAATTGTCGGCGGCTTAGCGGGCGGAATCGTGGCGCTAATATTGCCGTTCGTTGGAAAAATATTTTTCGTGATTGAATCATTAATTTTCAGCACGGGCGCAGAATTAAATCATTTAATCGCAAAGTTGCCGTTTAGTACTGTGCAAGTTCCAACTCTAGGATTTGCGGCGGCGGCAATTTATTATTTAGCGCTGATTTTCCGTCGCGCAGAAATTTTATTGTTGCTGTTAATAATTTTCGCGGTGAATCTTTTCAAAGGCGGCGAGGTCGAAGTAAATTTTGTTGACGTTGGACAAGGCGATTGCGCAGTTGTTTTAACGCCACATCGGCACTGCATAATTTTTGATACCGGCGGCGTCCGCGAAAAAGTTTTCGACATTGGCGGGCGAGTAGTTTTGCCGTACTTGAAACACGAAGGCGTCAGAGAAATTGACGCGATTTTTTTAACGCATGTACACGAAGATCATTCGGCGGGCGCTGGCACTTTAATAAAAAAAATGCCCGTCCATGAAATTATCACGGCGAGCGAGCCCAAATCTGAATATGCGGCGGTTTTCGGTATCAGCGCCGACAAATTAAAAAATCTTCGCGCAGGTCAGCAAGGCGAAAAATTTAAAATTGATGGCGTCGAAGTTGAAATTATTTACGCGCCGAAAATCGGTACTGGCAACGAAATTTCTAATGTTTACCGCGTCAGTTATGGCAGCGTGAGTTTTTTAATAACCGGCGACCTTGTCACTGAAATTGAAACTCAAATGCTCAGCGAAAATATTAATCCTGCCAGTACTGTTTTGAAAGTTGGGCATCACGGAAGCAAAACTAGTTCGAGCCTGGAATTTTTACGCGCGGTTCATCCTGCCTGCGCTGTTATCTGCGTTGGCTATGGAAATAATTTCGGTCATCCTCGCGCAGAAGTCCTTGAAAATCTAAAAAAGGTTAACTCTAAAATTTATCGGACTGACAAGGACGGCTTAATTAAATTCAAAACTGACGGCAAAAAATTAACTGTCAGCACTTTTCGCAATTAAATTTGTATTGTCAAGTTTCAGTGGAAAATTTATAATTACCGCAAAGGAGATGATATCATGAAAAATTTTGTGAAATTGCTTTTGTTAACTGTGGTTTTGATTTTGCCAAATTTTGCCTTTGCCGCCGAAAAAAATTATATCACATTCTATGACGCCAGTTTAACCGATTTTTTTAACAATATGAAAACGCTTGGTAAGCAAGTTGACGTAGATATTTTTGATATAAATTATGAGCCTCAAGAAAAATTTATCATTGGCTCGGCGCATTTTGGCAACGATAGCGAAAATGTAATTTACTCTTTGGCAGATAATAAATTTAGTCCGCCCGCAAATGTGATAGTTACATTTTCAACTTCACAAGATTCTGCCACTCAGGCGGGTGCTATCTTAGGTATGGTGTTAGTTTTGTCCGGATTCAATGAAGATGAATACGAAGATTTTACCGATCAAATTTCCGAAGATATGGATGATATGGATGACGAATTAAGCGAAAAATATCAAATTTGGTGCGCAGCGGCTCAACGTTACATTGAGATAGTTGCTTACGTAACCGAAGAGCAAGGCGTTTTTACTGTAATGGCTTATGAATAATTACAAAACGCCCTTAGTCGAAGGAATGCCGCTAACTTTTGAATCGTATTCAGTTGCAATTCTCAGCGCGTGACCAAGCGCCTTAAAAATCGCCTCAACTTTATGATGTGAATTTTTACCATACAAAATCTTGACGTGCAAAGTCAAACCGGCATTGAAAGCCAGCGCGCGCAAAAATTCTTCAGTCAGTTCAGTATCGAAATTGCCAATCATCGGCGCCAAATCTCCCGCGTCATAAACCAGGAACGGTCGCCCGCTAATATCCAGACTAACCAGCGCTAAAGTTTCGTCCATTGGCAGAAAAAAAGTTCCATATCGATTAATCCCGCGCTTATCACCAAGCGCGTTTTTTATTGCTTGCCCCAGCGCAATTCCAATATCTTCAACGCTGTGGTGACCGTCAACTTCCAAATCGCCGTCACAGTCCACAATCAAATCAAATTGCCCGTGCGCCGCAAATAAATTCAGCATATGATTGAAAAAGCCAATGCCGCTGTCAATTGAATTTTTGCCGCCGCCGTCCAGATTTATTTCAACGCTGATTTTAGTTTCATTTGTCTCACGGAAAATTTTCCCAACGCGCATTATTTGCCCTCCACAAAGTTTTTTATCGCCGCGAAAACTTCATCATTTTCAATTCGCGTGCCGATTGATATTCTCAAACAATTTTTCAAACCCGCCGCATTCGGTGAAAAAAATCTTATCCCGATATCCAGCGATTCGAGATATTCATTGAGCGCCGCCGACCTTTCCAATCTGATTAATATAAAATTTGTTTGCGACGGAAAAACTTCAACGCCGCGCAATTTTTTTAACTGCTCAAAAATGCGTTGCCGTTCTGCTATCGTCATTTGGATTCGCGGCACAAATTCATCGCGCATTTGATAAACTATATCCGCCGCTGCTAAACTTAAAACATTCATATGGTACGGCATAAATGCTTTGTTAATCATTCGCGTTACGTCTTCCTGCGCGAGCATATAGCCAACGCGCGCCGCCGCTAAACCATACGCCTTTGAAAATGTTCTCGCCACAATTAAATTTGGATATTTTTTTATCAAGCCGAACGCCGAATGTCCATAAAATTCTACATAAGCTTCATCAAGCAGAAAGGCGCAGTCAATATTTTTGGCAATTTCCTCAATCTGCGCGACGGTTAATGCGTTGCCGGTTGGATTATTCGGGTTGCAAACGACGGCTAAATCTGCGTTAACTGCGCGAACTTTTTTAATAAAAGCGTCAATGTCCAAATCAAAATTTTTATCCAAATCGAAAGGCACGCCTTCAGATTCCGCCGCCTTAGCATAAATTTTATACATTGAAAAACTTGGCTGCGGATAAACAACTTTCTTGCCCGCGCCGCCGAATGCATAAAAAACTTTTTCAATAATTTCACTCGAACCGCCGCCAAGCAAAACTTGATTTTTAGCCACTGAAAAATTTTTAGCAATTTGTTCGAGGAGCATATCATATTCTTCATTTGGATAGCGATTGAAGGCAACGTAGCCCAAACGATTCAAAACGCGCTCTTCAACCAGCGGCGGCAAATTCATAGTACTTTCGTTGGCGTTAACCTTGATTCGATAATCGCGCTCGACGCCATCATATGAAGGCATTTCGCCCAAATCTTTTCTGTAATTCATAAAATTCCCTCCTAATCAAACGGCGAAATTATATCAGATTTAATAAAATTGTGATATACTCTAGCCAGATTGGAGGGCACTATGCGAAATATTTTTTTTGCAATCGGAATAATTTTAATGTTGCTGGGGGTTTTCGGCATATCATTTACATACAGCCACGATCACCGGCGCACCGACACTTTGGAAGAATACGCCACGCTGAACTTTCAATCTTCGCGAGATGAAACTGGAGCATTGGAAGGCGCGGTTTTAAGTTTGTGGGATTATCGATATGACAGAGCACAACTTTTAAAAAAAGCAGTTTTATTTACAAATGGCGTACCGTGGGAAATGGTCGCCTTCACGAAACAGACGCAGGTTGATTGGCAATACGAAAATAAATTGTTTGTGAATTTCCCAAAATCCAGCTTGAAAGATATGCTGTCGGCAAAGGAAATTCGCTTTAAATTTTTTTATGACAATGGACAATCAATCGACTTGCCGCTGGGTAAAAAAGAAATGGTCGCGTGGCAACGAAAATTGCGGTGGTAAATTTGAAACAATTAATTATAAACGCAGATGATTTTGGGCGGCACAAATTAATAAATTTGGCGGTTGAGCGGGCTATAAAAAATGGTTGCGTGCGCTCGGCGTCGATAATGGCGGGCGGAAAATATTTTAACGACGCTGTGAAAATTGCTAAACAAAATTCTGATTTGGGCGTCGGCATTCATTTTACTTTAGCGAATGGAAATCCGATTTTGCCGCCCGATGAAATTCCTTCGCTGGTTCGAGCGGACGGCACTTTTCACGAAAATTATATAGCTTTTTTGAAATTGTACGTGCAGGGAAAAATTTCAAATGAAGAAATTAAATCAGAATTGGCGGCGCAGTTGGAAAAAATTCATCGCGCAGGACTGAAATTGACGCACTTTGACAGCCATCAGCATTTGCATCATTTTCCTGGAATAATCGGCATAGTTTTAGATTTGGCTGAAGCGGCGCAAATTCCAGCAATGCGCGTAGCAGGTGCGAAAATTTTTGACGGCGAATTTGGCGTAGGTCAATTTATTGGTCGGCTAGGATTGGGCTCACTGGCGAAGTACGCGGCTCATTTGGCGCATAAAAAAAATATCGTCACGCCGGAGCATTTTTCTGGAATAGTGGCGGGAGAATCTGTGAGTGAAAAATTTTTAGCAAAGTTAATTGAAAATCTGCGCGAAGGTACAACTGAAGTTATGACGCATATTGGCACGGATAATAAAATTCTGCAAGATTTTTGTGATTGGCGCCATGATTTTGAAACAGAATTATCGGCAGTGACATCGGCTAGGATTTTAAAAATGTTGAAAGAAAAAAAAATAACTATGGCGAATTTTAGGAAGTTGATTGAGAATGCATAACGAGCGACTTTTAGAGATAGTGAGATTTTGCGTAGTGGGCGGGCTGTCGCTTGTGGTGGACTGCGCGATACTATTTGGATTGACGGAATTTTTTGGTGTGAATTATTGGTATTCAGCGGGGATATCATTTACAGTATCGGTAATATTTAATTATTGGCTGTGCGTGGCATATGTTTTTAAAAATGTGCGCAAGCAAACGGCGCGGCAGGCAACAATTTTTATAGGTTCAAGCGTGGTGGGGTTGGCGTTGAATCAATTATGCATGTGGTTTTTTGTGGAAGTAATTTTGTTACATTATATGATAGCGAAAATTTTTGCGACGGCGATGGTAACGATCTGGAATTATATAATGAAAAGAAGAGCAATTTCCGCATAAATAAAAGAAGAGCGCTCAAGGATGAGCGCTCCCGCGCCATTTTCAGGATTGAAAATTTGCGCGGCTACTACCTATTTCTTTATCACTTTCGTCTGATCTCGCATGATCGATCCTACTTTTGTTTTTCTTTCTTTGCTTGGCGTTTCTTGCTTTTTACAAAAAGAAAGAAATGCCGAATAAAACATCTTAAATTTTATTGAGGATTTCAGATATAGGTAATTCGGGTGAATAGAAATTACCTTGAAAATTATCAATTGGAAAATTTTTTAATTCGTCGCGGATATGTTGATTATCGACGCCTTCAATTAAGACTTTTGTTCCGAGAGCTGCCGCTAATTCTGATAAGCAGCGCACTATCATTCGGTTTTCAAATTTATAAAACTCATACGAATATTTTTTGTTGAATTTAATATAATCCGGCGAAAGTTCGCGCAAAAAATCAATAGACGCAAGTCCGCTACCAAAATCATTCAGCACAATTTTAATATCTTTCAACCGCAAAGCAAAAATAATACTTTTAAGAAAATCCATATTCA
The DNA here is from genome assembly GCA_905234505.1 of uncultured Selenomonadaceae bacterium. GTDB lineage: Bacteria > Bacillota > Negativicutes > Selenomonadales > Selenomonadaceae > Quinella. Next base: position 4,623 of record CAJOIA010000003.1, on the reverse strand, counting down.
GAAGGCGACAACTGCTATTTAGTTCAAGGCAAAGATTTTTAAGAGGGAAATTCGTCTGGCTAGCGATTTTTTGAATTTCTTCAATAAAATATTCGTCCTCAAGCTGAACCTGTACAACATCCACGCTGATTATAAGTTTAGGATTTTTCTTGAGTAATTTTTTACTATCGGACATCACTCGCTGCAAAGTCCAATATCCAAGTTCTTCAAATACAAAATCATGCTCCAAAACCGGCAAGTATTTTTCAGCAGGAACTTCACCATAATTTTTACTTTGCCATTTCAAATTTGCTTTGACTCCGGCAACTTTTTCATTCTGCGCCCGAACAACAGTTTGATAGCTTAACGAAAAGCCTTCACAATTCAGAAGCACGCTATTTCTAATTTCATCAATTATTCTCAGCGATTCATGATCTTTATCTCCAAAATTGCCATCGAAATTCACAAGCCGACCATTTTTATGAATGCTGGATTCTCTGCAAATATAAATTAGCGAAGAAAAAATTGTCCGCTCGTCAATCGCTTTGCCATTAATCGAAATTGAACCGCCGCTAGAAACTAAATGCTGTTTGACATTTTCAACCTGCAGACCATTCAAAAAAGCTTGCCTGATTTTTTCGTACTGTTTAGCAACTTCCTCTGCGTCGAGACTGTCTGTCAAAAATGCAAATTTCGCGCCGTCAATTCTGTAAATCGTGCCGTGTTGTCCGAGAACTTCTTGCAAATACCAACCAATTTGTTGCAGAATTTTATTGCCGTAACTGTAGCCGTGCATTTCGTTAATGTCGCTCATTTTGGAAATGCCAATCATTAAAATTGTACATTTTTTTTGCAACTCCATTACAGCGCTCAAATCTTGAAAAAAACCGTACTGATTGCGCAAAACTGTAATTGGGTCGGTATTTTCCATTAAACCTTCATTGAAAGTTAGCCCGCCGATAATTTCCGGCTTACCTTCGGAATCGCGCAGTACCGAGCCAACAAAACGCATTAAAGTATAACTGCCATCTTTCAGCTTAACGCGATAATGCAAATCATAATATCTAATTGCGCCGCTAATTAATTTGGTCATAATCGATTCGTAGCGCGTGCGATCTTCTGGGTGAATGTAATTCGTCCAATCGTCTTGTCCTTCCGGAACATATTCACCGCTCAATCCAAATAAATCAACATAAGCCGGACTGTAACGCGTCATCTTTCCAACAACGTCATAAAGCGAAACATAAGCGCCCTTGCTCAAAACTGTATAGGCGTCGAACAAATCATCAAGAATTTGCCGCTTGTGTGGTTGTGTATTTTCTGACATAATCTTAACCTCGTGCAATATTTTTTCCAATGAGTTCCTGCAAAGTTAAAAACATATTTTCAGGGTCTACAGGCTTTGACAAATGAGCATTCATACCAGCTTGCAAAGAGCGTTGAACATCTTCGTCAAAAGCATTGGCAGTCATAGCGATGATTGGAATAGTTTTAGCGTCGGCTCTGTTCAGCGCGCGAATTGCCGACGTTGCCTGTAAACCGTCCATTTCAGGCATTCGAATATCCATTAAAATTGCGTCATAATAATTTGGCTCGGATTTAGCGAACATTTCAACCGCAATTTTGCCATTTTCAGCGTGCTCAGATTCCATTTCGCGCATTTCCAAAAGCATCATTACAATTTCCGCATTGACCGGCATATCCTCAGCAATTAATATTCTGCGCCCTTCCAAGTCGGCAAGCGGCGTTTCAGGTTCAACGGATTGCTTGCGGTGGAAAATCTGCTGAATTTCGTAAAACATATTGTACGAAGACAGCGGCTTAGAAATGAAACCGTCAACGCCTGCCTCAATCGCCTCGTCGCGCAGTGAAAATAAATCGCTGGCGGTTATCATTATAATGGTAATTTCGTCGCCTAAAAGTTTTCGAATCTCGCGCGTTACTTCAATTCCATTCAAACGCGGCATATGATAATCAATGAGAATTAAATTATATTCGTCTCGGCGCGCATTATGCAGAGCAATTAAATCAAGCGCCTCTTTGCCGGTTTCGACAGTTTCAAGTTCAACGCCGGATTCTTCTAAAATCGCCCTGGCATGGTCGCGGCTCACTTCGTCATCGTCAACCACAAGCACATTCAGATCTTGCGGGCGAATAGTAAGCTCTTCGTCGTTCAAATTTTGGCTGGAATTTTTCAGCGGCAAATTAACAATGAAAGTCGAACCAACGCCCTTTTTGGATTCGACGCTGATTGTACCGTTCATCATCTCGACAATATTTTTGGTTATCGCCAAACCTAAACCGGATCCGCCATAGCTTGAAGTAGTTGTTGCGTCTTCCTGGCTAAAGGCTTCAAAAATTTTCGGCAGGTAAGATTTATCCATACCAATGCCGGTGTCTTTCATTGTGAAGCGGAAATTAGATTGTCCTTCATAATTCGCGGTGCACTCAACATTTAGCGTAATGTCGCCGCCAGTGTCAGTGAATTTAACTGCGTTGCCAAGAATATTCATCAAAATTTGCTTGAGCTTTGTATCGTCGCCAATGTAGTACTGATTGAGTTTGCCAATAATATTACAATAAAAATGCAAGCCCTTATCGCGGCATTGCCCGCCGACCATAATTTTAATCTGCTCAAGAAAATCTTCAAAGGAAAATTCTTCACTCTTGACGGTAACTTTGCCGCTTTCAATTCGGCTCATATCAAGAATATCATTAATCAGACTTAGAAGATAACGCGCGCTGTGCCCGATTTGCTCAAGGTGTTTTCGCATTGTGGGAGAAATATCCGGCTCGTGCAGTGCGATATTGTCTAAGCCGATAATTGCATTCATAGGCGTTCTAATTTCGTGACTCATTCGAGACAGAAACGCAGATTTAGCAACGTTAGCTTGCCTTGCGTCTTTCAAAGCTTCGCGCAGTCTTTCATTTTGCTCAATCTGTTTGCGCTGAATTTCTGTCGTATCACTTTTCAACAAAATAAAAAATTTCGCCTTATCGTCGAGGCTGTAAAAATCCAGCCGCTTGTAATAATTTTCGCCGTCAATCGCGCAGGAGATATTTACAATGTACGGCTTATCTGGCGAAACATTTTTTTCAATAGATTCAAGCGTGAGAGCGTCTTTCATAGTGACAATTTGTTCGTCAGTGCCGCTTAACACGGGATAAACTTGATTGGCAAGGTATTCTTCATAAATGCCATTTTTAGACAGCGGGAAAATACTGCCCTTGCCGATTAAAGCCGAATCGCCCAAAACCACGCCATATTTGCCGTTGACAATGTACGAAACCATATCGAATTGCCGCGCCAAAATTTTATCCAAAAGCGCCGATTGAACTTTTTCATGGCTTGCCTCTTGCTCGGAAATGAACGCGATAATCTCATTTGAAATTGGATGGCGCGTAAGCATTGCAATGAAGTTGACATAACAAAAGCGCCCGTCTTTCCTGCGCGAGAAAAAATATTCAGAAACGCGATTTTTGCCTTCCATATAACCGGAAATCATTTTTTCTTTGCTGAAAACGTCGAGAAAACGCGCGCGCTCTTCCTCAATAGGATAATTCATTGCGCGCAGTTTCATAACTTCGGAATATGGGCGGACAGTTGAATCCGTGCCGAATAAATCTTTGCCGCGCATGTCTTCAACCGCATTTCTGGTAAGATTGACGCGGAACATTCCAAGAGTTAAATTATTTTCGCGGTAAAAATTATCGCCAATCGACAAATAGGACGCGCGCAGGCGTTCAGCGTAAATCCTGGTCGTCGTGACGTCAAAATATGTGCAGTAAATATAATCTTCGTTAAAATCGTCAATAAAAGCGTAGTGAACATTGCACCAAACAATATTGCCTTTGCTGGTAATTTTTCTGATCGTTAAATCTTGAGTGTGATTTTCTGAAATGTGGCGGCGCAACATTCGTTTGACGGAAAGTCTATCGTCGGGGTGAGTCGTTTCAAGGTAGCCTATGCCGTTCATAATTTTCAAGGCGTCTTCTTCGGAACACTCCATCATTTTTGCAAATTCTTTCGTAACAAAAACCGTTTGCAATTCGCCGCTGCCGTCGTCGCGCAGGAGTACAGCCGCGTTTTCAATCTGCTTAATTGAGCGCAGAAAATGTATCTTGGCGGATTTTTCTTCGTACTCTGTGACGTTGGTCAGGAAGAATCCAATGTACGGCGGCGGAAGATTTTTAACCGATTGAAAATGTACGTGAACATCCTTTTCTTTGATATAATATGAAAAGGACGTGCCGCGCTGTGAATTTTCGTCCATCAATTTCTGAACAACTTCATTAGGGCGATAAAAATTCCACTCGGCTGCGAAGGCGTCATTTATGTACACAATTCTATATTCACACTTGGAAATATTAAAATTTGTATACGGCTCATAAATAACGGTGCTTATCGGCAAATCGTCATACTTTGAAGTGTCAAATGGCAGCATAGTTTCCCCTCATTACAAACAATGTAAATTCATTTTAAAATCACGGTCATATTTTACTCTAGGCGCGCAGAAATTACAAGAAATTTTATCTTGACAAGGCGCGGCAAATAAATTAATATATAAACAACACGGGGGCGTAGCTCAGCTGGGAGAGCGCTTGAATGGCATTCAAGAGGTCAGGGGTTCGATCCCCCTCGTC
>CAJOIA010000002.1 GCA_905234505.1 uncultured Selenomonadaceae bacterium | reverse complement strand
GCCCGAACAAATTGCAAGAATCCAAGCCCTTAAAAATCGTCCTATCGTTTTTGATGAAGAATTTCCCGAACTCACTGAAGAAGAAATGCGCCAATTTAAGCGCGTAAATCCTAGACGTAAACCGGCGGCGAATGACAATGCTTAAAATTTTTGATACAGAAATAATTTCAAACGCTGAAGTATCGGCAAATATTTTCAAGCTGGAAGTAGCCGCGCCGGAACTTTCGCAAATAGCCAAAGCCGGTCAATTTGTTCAAGTAAAAGTTTCAGACGAATTTACATTGCGCCGCCCGCTCGGTATTGCCTCTGCTAAAAATGGCATGGTTAAAATTTTTTACCGCGTTATTGGCAAGGGCACTGAAATTTTGTCCACTAAAAAAACTGGCGAGCATTTGAATATTTTGGGTGCGTTGGGCAACGGTTTTGACACTAATATTAGCGGGCGAATTTTGCTTGTTGGCGGTGGTATGGGACTGGCGCCGCTTCTTAGCGTGGCTGAAAAAATTGAGGCTGATGTTTTAATGGGCGGCAAAAATAAAAGCGAAGTCGATTTTTGGATTAAAGAATTTCGCGCAGAAGTTGATAGAATTTACATAACGACAGACGACGGCAGTTTTGGCAGTCTCGGTTTCGTGACAAGCCTTTTGCCTGAAGTGCTTGAATATGATAATTACGCGGCGATTTATACGTGCGGTCCGGAAATTATGATGCGCAGCGTTTACAAAATTGCTGAAGAAAATAATTTGCCGTGCTATGTTTCGCTTGAGCGACGGATGGCTTGCGGATTAGGCGCGTGTCTTAGTTGTTCGATTGATACCGCCAGCGGCAGAAAAAAAGTTTGCAAGGACGGACCAATTTTCGAAGCTCGCGCGGTTTTTTCATAGAAAGTTGGTGACATTGTGGCTAATTTTACATTTCTCAAGGACAAACCGGAATTTAGCGATTTTGCCAATGATTGTATCGAAGCCGAAGAGTCATTTGAAAAATCGCCGAATGCTTGCGTTAAACTTGTGAGATCGGCGTTTGAAGCTAGCGTGAAATGGCTTTATAGCCGTGATAAAAAATTCAAATCCTCAAGCAATGATTTTTTCGCGCTCATTTCAAATAAGACTTTTGAAAATGCCGTCGGTCAAAGTCTCCTTAGCAAAATTCATTACTGCCGCAAATTGGGCAACCAGGCTCTTCACAACGAAAAAGATTTTAATGTTGAAGAAGGCGTACGCTGTTTGAGCAACCTTTTTGATTTTGTGCAATGGATTGATAAACGTTATAGCAAAAATTATCAGCCGCGACGTTTTAATGCAGAGGATATTCCGGTTGAAGAATCTTTTTGGGCGAAGGCGGCGAAATATGCTGGCGTCGGTCTTTTGGGCGCGTTGGCAGCATTTTTTATCACGAAAAAATAAGTTGAGGAAAAATTTATGAGCGAGCGACTGAAAACTGAAATTTGCGGAATAAAGATGAACACGCCAATCTTAGCGGCGTCGGGGACATTTGGCTTTGGCGAAGAATTTGCTGATTTTGTCGACCTTGAGAAACTCGGCGGCGTTATGGTGAAATGCATTACTTTGAAGCCGCGCGCAGGTAATAAAGGCGTGCGAATTACTGAAACTCCGGCGGGTATGCTGAATTGCATTGGCTTAGAAAATCCAGGCGTCGAGAAATTTTTAATTGAAATTTTGCCGCGCATTAAAAACAAAATGAATGTCATTGTAAATATCAGCGGCAGTAGCGTTGAAGATTACGGCGAGCTGGCGAAACTTTTAAATGTGGACGGCGTGGCGGCGATTGAATTAAATATTTCTTGCCCGAATGTAAAAGACGGCGGAATAATTTTCGGCACGAATCCAAAGGCTGCGGCGGAAGTTACTTCGACTGCGAAAAAATTTACAAGCAAGCCGGTTATAGTGAAACTCAGTCCGAATGTTACTGATATTACCGAAATTGCGCGCTCTGTTGAAAGCGCGGGCGCAGATTGCATTTCGCTAATTAATACGCTGATGGGTATGGAAATTAATATTAACACGTGGAAGCCGACGCTTGGAAATATAACGGGCGGGCTTAGTGGCGGCGCAGTTAAGCCGGTTGCGGTGCGTATGGTTTATCAAGTCGCGCAGGCAGTCAAAGTTCCGGTAATTGGCATGGGCGGAATTTGCACGGCGGCTGATGCTATTGAATTTTTCTTAGCGGGAGCGTCGGCGGTTGCAGTTGGCACGGCGAATTTTGCTAATCCGGCGGTCACTATGGAAATTGCTAACGATCTGGAAAATTATTTAGCGAGCCGCAATTTAAATCTGCGCGAGATTATTGGACAGGTGAAAATTTAAATGGCACTGAAAGACAGATTCAACAGCATTTTGGACGATATTAAAAAAAATGAAGGCGCTTATGCGAGAATTGCGGTGGTAGGTCAACCTGGCGCGGGAAAATCCAGCTTGATTAATAATCTGCTCGGTAAACGCGTTGCTGAAACCGGTCAAACTACTGACGTTACCACTGAGGCTAACGAATACGAATATAATTTTCAAAAAATCGTCGACCTGCCAGGTTATGGTACGAAAATGTTTAAGTTCGATGATTGGCGCGATAAATTTCAGCCGCAACAGTACGACGTTTATATTTTTGTATTTCGCGGCAAATTGCACGAGGAAGACAGCCGACTTTTTATTGAGCTGAAAAATTACAATCTTGAGCGACGCCACCCAATTTTTTTGGTGAGAAACCATTGCACCGATATTGAAACCGACGCCGATAAAAATAAAATTCGCGCAGATATTTCCGCCAAAACTAGCGGGCTTGATACCAGTGAATTATTTTTTGTGGACTGCGGCAGAGAAAAAACCGGCATTGACGAATTGCGCGCGGCTTTGATTCAGACTGATTTTAAAACGCTGTGGCAGACCAAACTTCGCACGGCTTACATTAAAGCCAAAAATGAATATCTTGCCTCAGCCAATTCTCGCGCAGAAAACGAAATTTCGACGTACAATAAAATTGCGGGCGTCAATGGGCTCAATCCGATTCTAGGCGCCGATGTCGCGGTGGATTTAGGAATTTATTTTAAAATGTTCGCCGATATTCGCAAATGCTACGACATTGAAGAAGGCGATATGAAATATTACGCGTTGCCGATAGCTAAAAAATTGCTGGAGCTTTTGACTAAAGAGGGCATTGCAATTTTGCTGAAAAATTTTGCGGGGCGGCAGATGGTTAAGAGCGTGGCGAAATATATTCCATTTGTCGGACAAGCGGCGGCGGCAGCGATTGGCTACAAAATGGCGGATTATGCGGGCAAAAGTTACAGTGAAGATTGTTTTAATTTCGCGGGCGGCGTTATGGACAAATTAATTGCCGAAAAAATTTCCGAGTTTGAAAATGAAATTCCGCTACTTGCCGCAAAAAATTAGGGGGAATGTTTTATGAGTTTGGCTGAAGATTTAAAGCGCGATTACGAGGAAAAAGTTCATGAGCGTGAAGTTTCGGTAACCATTGCGCTGATTGGGTAATGCGGGCAAAAGTTACAGTGAAGATTGTTTTAATTTCGCGGGCGGCGTTATGGACAAATTAATTGCTGAAAAAATTTCCGAGTTTGAAAATGAAATTCCGCTACTTGCCGCAAAAAATTAGGGGGAATGTTTTATGAGTTTGGCTGAAGATTTAAAGCGCGATTATGAGGAAAAAGTTCATGAGCGTGAAGTTTCGGTAACCATTGCGCTGATTGGGCAACCAGGCGCGGGAAAATCCAGTTTGATTAACAAATTAATTGGCAGAGAAATTTTTGAAGTTGGCGTTCAGACTGATACAACGGTTGAAGTTCAGAAGCGAAAACTTGATAATAATTTGACGATTGTTGACCTGCCAGGCTACGGCACGAATATGTTTCCGATTGAGCAATGGCTTAAAAAATTTCAGCCGGAACAGTACGATTTGTATTTATTCGTATTCGACGGGAAATTGCACGATTCTGACGCGGTTTTATTTGAAAATCTCAAGCGCTGGCGTGACGAACGCGAACATCCATTTTTTATTGTGCGAAACAAGGAAGATCAGATTTGGGATGATTTTAAAACTTTAGAGCGGCTTGAAGAGGAAATCGCGCAGGACGTTTCAAGCAAAATGAAAAGTTATTCGGAAAAAATTTATTTCACGAGCTGCAGAAAAAATACCGGCATTGAAGAGCTTAAGCGAGATATTTTTAATTCAGATTTGCCGAAAGTTAAAAAGTCTAAGCTGGTTTTTGAATTTAAAGCGACTTCCAAGCAAGATTTAGACAATAAGAAAAAACTTTGCCTTGAGCAGTTGAATTATTATGCGTGGGGCGGGGCGGCTAATGCGATTAATCCGATTCCAGGCGTGGACGTGGCGGTAGATTTGGGCGTTATTACCGATATGTTTTTTGAGGTTCGCAAAACTTTTGGCATTAATGAGGAAGTGCAGGCGGCGTTAACGAAATATGAAATTATGACGCCTGCGCTTAAGACTGTGTTTAATTATGTTACCAAGAGCGGCGTTATGAAATTGATTGAAAAGGTCGGCGCGCGCTTTGTCAGCAAGGAAGTTGTTAAGTACGTGCCGATAGCGGGCTGGGCGATTTCTGCGATTAGCGGCTATTATTTGATTAAAAAATTGGGCGAAAACTATATTGATGATTGTTACAAGGTCGCGGAGCTTTATCTTGAAAATTTTGTTGAGGGCAAATAGGCGGTGGTTTAAATGGCTGACGAAAGATTGATTGTAGCGCTGGATTTTCACAAGTTCGACGAAGTTAAGAATTTGGTAAATGATTTGGGCGACAGCGTGATTTTTTACAAGGTTGGTATGGAACTTTTTTATAGCGTCGGTGCTGGCGTTATAGATTGGCTGAAGTCTCAAAACAAAAAAGTTTTCTTGGATTTGAAACTGCACGACATACCAAATACAGTAGCGGGCGGTTTGTGCTCACTTATGAATTTGGGCGCGGATATTTTAAATGTTCACGCGGCGGGCGGCTTTACAATGATGAAAAATGCGGCTGAAGCACTGCGCGAAGAATCCGCTAAACGCGGAATTGTCAAGCCAAAATTAATTGCCATAACAGTTTTGACAAGCATAAATCAAGCTGAATGGTGCGGGGCACTGAAAATTTCCGAGCAAGTTGTTCAATTTGCAAAACTCGCGCAGGACGCCGGACTTGATGGCGTTGTGGCGTCGCCGCAAGAGGCTAAACTTATTCGCGAAAATTGCGGTGAAAACTTTTTGATTGTAACGCCTGGCATTCGTCCGGCAGGCAGCGATATCAACGATCAAAGCCGCATTTCTACGCCAGCCGCCGCGTTAAAAAATGGCGCAAATTATTTAGTTATTGGCAGACCAATTCGCGCAGCCGAAAATCCGAAACTTGCCGCCGAAAAAATCTTAGCTGAAATGAGCGAGGTGTAATTATGACTGAAAAAGAAGTTTATGATATGCTCGTCGAGACGGGCGCAATTATGAATGGACATTTTAAACTTACGTCGGGAAAACATTCACCGCACTACGTAGAAAAATTTAATGTTCTCCAGCACCCGAAAATGACCGAAAAACTTTGCTGCGCAATGGCTGAACATTTCCAGGACGCACAGATTGAGACAGTTGTTGGACCGGTGACTGGCGGAATAATTTTAGCGCATGAAACCGGCAAAGCGTTGGGGACGCGAGCGATTTTCACTGAGCGCGTTGATGGCAAAATGACATTTCGGCGCGGCTTTACTTTGCACGAAGGCGAGCGCGTTTTGATTGTTGAAGACGTTGTAACGACGGGCGGCTCTGTGCGCGAAGTTATAGACGTTGTTAAAGAATTTGGCGGCGTGCCGGTTGCAGTTTCAATGTTAGTGGATAGGTCGGGCGGCAAGGCTGATTTCGGCGGCGTACCGAGTTTTGCGCTCCTTCATATGAACGTTGAAACTTACGAGCCGGAAAATTGCCCGCTCTGCGCGAAGGGCATTCCACTTACAAAGCGCGGCTCTACCGGTAAAAAATAATTTGAACTTCGAGCTCTTGACGAAATGTCGAGGGCTTTTTTTATTGGCTAAATATGATATAATTTCGGAAAATATTTAGGGGGATTTAACATGGCGAATAATGACAATGACGATAAAAATTTGGTCGAAAAAAAAATTTCCAGCGAAAAAGTTTTTGACGGCGTACTTCTGCACGTTTTCAAAGATGATGTCGAACTTCCCAACGGTCATAAATCCGTCCGCGAATGGATTAAACATCCTGGCGCTTCAGCCGTAATTCCGCTTTTGCCCGATAATCAGATTATTTTGGTCAAGCAATATCGTTATCCTGTCGCGCAGGTCACACTTGAAGTTCCCGCCGGTAAACTCGACGCGCCGGACGAAGATCCGGTATTTTGCGCCGAACGCGAGCTTTCTGAAGAAACCGGCTACACTGCAGAAAAAATGTGGAAACTTACAACAATTGCAACGACGGTCGGCTTCACCAATGAATATATTCACCTTTACGCCGCCACCGGTTTGACGCCTGGCAAAAAACATCCTGACGACGACGAATTTATTAATACAGTGAAAATGCCGCTGGCTGACGCCGTGAAACTCGTTGAAAATGGAAAAATCATCGACTCCAAAACGATTATTTCAATTTTAATGTTGGCTAAACAAATTGAGGCTGATACAAATGCTTAAAAAATTTTTCTTGGCAGCGCTAATGCTCATTGCGTTAAATTCAGTAGCATTTGCCAGCACTGACCTTAGGATTGTCAATAACACCGGCAAGACCATAACGCAGATTTACCTTTCGCCGACAGACGCGCCTATTGAATGGATTATGCACAGTGCAAATTTTCTGCGCGACGGAGATTCAATCACAATTATTATTAACCCAAAGCAATTTTCGCCGCGACAAATGTTGCGCTATTTTGATATTGGTGTAAACTACGATGATTTTACACAAGAAACTTGGTTCGGGCTGGATATTTTTAATCTGTCCGAAATTCGGTTGTACCGCGAAGGTCACAAAGTAGCTTACAGAAATTAATTGGAGGCGAATTAATGTTTGAAAACTTTATAATGAAGACGATAATCAGTCTGCCAGGAATAGTCATAGCGATGGTAATTCACGAATGGGCACACGCGCGGGTTGCCTACGCACTGGGCGATTTTACGCCGAAAATGCAGGGGCGCTTGACGCTAAACCCACTGGCACACGTTGACCCTTTTGGTTTGCTAATGCTGTTGGTGGCTCATTTTGGCTGGGCAAAGCCGGTACAGATAAACCCGTACAATTTCAGCAACCCAAAGCGTGATGATATTTTAGTGTCGCTTGCAGGACCAGGCGCAAATTTTTTAATCGCTTTTATAACGTTGCTCTTTATGATATTAATGATAAAATTTGGCGTGCCCATGTCGGACGGAATGAAAATTGTGCTGAATTACATTATGATTATCAATATAAATTTCGGTATTTTTAATTTGATACCGCTGCCGCCGCTTGACGGTTCGCACGTACTGAAACAAATCCTGCCTTACGAACTCGCGCAGAAATATGAAATTGTCGAACGCTACAGCATGTGGATTTTGTTAATAATTTTAGTGACGCCGATTTTGAGCGTGGTATTTGTGCCAATGCAACAATTTGTACTCGGTATTTTTACCGTGATTGCTAATATCTTGCTATAGGTGACGCTATGAAAATTTTTGTAGGGTTGGGCAATCCTGGCGCTGAATATGCAAATACTAAGCACAATGTTGGTTTTATGCTGGCTGATAAACTGGCTGGCGAAATTGGCGCGTCTGAATGGCGGTCGAATTTTAATGCGCTGGTGGCTGAAACTTTTCTTGACGGCGAAAAAATTTTAATTGTTAAGCCGCAAACTTTTATGAATTTGAGCGGCGAGGCTGTTGCTCCTATTATTAATTTTTATAAAGTCGAGCTTGAAAATTTAATCGTTGCACACGATGATATGGATTTGCCGCTTGGAACTATAAGACTTCGCCCAAAAGGCAGCGGCGGCGGTCATCGCGGCGTTGATTCGATTATTCAGCATTTGGGCGGTAAGCAGAATTTTCCGCGCGTTAGAATTGGAATAGGTCGCCCGCCGGAAAATTGGGCTGTCAATTCGCATGTACTTAGCCCATTTTTCGCGCAGGACAAGGATAAAATTTCCGCCACTATTGAAAATCTTGTTCCTGCCGTGCTTTGCATTTTTCGCGAAGGTATTAATAAAGCTATGAATAAATTTAATCCAAGGAGGAATGGAAATGACGCGAGTATTACTGGCTGAAGATGATAAAAAACTCGGCAAATTGATAGCGTATATGCTAATGCAAAATCGAATCCAGGTTGAATGGATAACCAACGGCGCTGACATTTACGAATACGCGATGTATTCTGAGTATGATATTTTAATTTTAGATTGGATGATGCCGAATGTTTCTGGCTTGGACGCTTGCCGCTCACTGCGCGACGCCGGTTACGAAAAGGCGATTTTAATGTTGACTGCGAAAGATTCACTTGAAGACAGAGTTGCAGGTTTGGACGCGGGCGCTGATGATTATCTTGTTAAGCCGTTTGAATTTGATGAATTGCTTGCAAGATTAAGGGCTTTAAGCCGCCGCAGCAACCAAAAAATTCAGCAGGAAATTGTTGAAGTCGGCGATTTTACGCTTAACCGCACGACAAAAGTTCTTAAGAAGAAAAATCAAGTTATTCAACTTTCGCCGCGTGAATTTCAGTTGTTCGATTTACTTTCACAGAATTTAGGCGTAGTTGTGCCGCGTGAAATTATTCTTGACAGGATTTGGGGAATTGAGCGCGATATTACTTCAAATAACATTGATTCTTATATGAAGATTTTGCGCAAAAAATTAAATGAAGTTGACGGCAATATCTCAATTAAAACGGTTCGCGGCATAGGATACCGGCTGGAGGCTTAAACGCGTGGAAATGTTCCGTAGCAGCCGCTTGCGCTTAACGCTCGTCTACTCGGTGATAATGTGCGTATTTTTGGTCGCGCTAATTGTTGTAGTGCGAATTACAATGGATTGGTCGATGTTTTCGGAGCAAGAGCGGGAACTTTTAGACGCGGCGGACAGTGTTGCAGATGTGCAGGCTTACAGCATTCAGCATCCTAACGCCGCCATTGACGAAACCCGCTATTATAAGAATACCAACGACCGATTATTTTTTTATGTCTTTGATGAAAATAATAATTTGGTTAATTTTATGCGGGCGTCGTTTCGCGTTGAGCCTTTCATTGTGGATTTGATGAATCCGGAGCGCCTTAAAAATGGTGAGGTAAAAGTTTTCAATTATCCGAGTGAATCCGGTCGAACAAATATAATGATGATATCGAAAAAAATCAGAATTGGCGATGTCGAACAAATTGTTTACATTGGTAAAGATGTCACGGCGCTTTATTCCGGTTTGCAAAAAGAAACTTATGGGCTGGCAGCTTTGGGCGTATTGGCGCTGGCAATATCAACTGCGATTGGTTACACAATGGCGGGCTGGGCGATAATTCCGCTGAAAGAAGCGTATGAAAAACAGAAACAATTTGCCGCCGACGCCTCCCATGAACTTAGAACGCCTCTTGCTGTGGTTTTGACTTCAACTGAATTGCTTTTATCTGATCAATCAATTCAAAATCCGCTCCTGCGCGAAGTTATAAGCGACGTTAAGGACGAAGTAAAAAAAATGTCAAAGCTTGTCAGCGATTTGCTAATAATAGCGCGCAGTGACAACGACGCATTGAAATTGAAACTGCAGAAAATAGATATTGGAAAAATCTTAGAGCAAAACGTCCGAATGATGACGCCCCTAGCTGAAAAAAAAGGCGTGACGCTTTTGGGCGTTGGTTTTCGGAAAATGCCTATAATGGGTGACGAGCAGAAAATTAAACAGCTGATTTTAATTTTGGTTGACAACGCGATTAAATACACGGCACGCGGCGGTAGCGTTTGGGTGAATTTGGAAAGCTCGGAAAAAGATAAGGCGGTATTTTCCGTTCAAGACAGCGGCATTGGAATTGCTAAGGAGGATCAAGATAAAATTTTTGAAAGATTTTACAGAGTGGATAAGGCGCGCTCGCGTGAAATGGGCGGCAATGGTTTAGGTTTGTCAATTGCCACTGAGATTTTGCGCCTTCACAAAGGTAAAATTTCAGTTGAATCTGAGCTTGGCGTCGGTACGAAATTTACTGTTGAATTGCAAAGGCAGTTGAATGCAGCATGAAAATTTTATCGAAAATAGCGGCGGCGGCATTAACAGGATTAATATTCTTTGCTCCTATTCGCGCAGAAGCAGTTGACGCTTGGTTATTGGCGGCTCAATCTCTTGGAGTTTTGGCAACTTACAACAATACGCTGAAATCCATTTTAGCGCTCGGTAATAATGCTAATGCACAAATGGCAGCGCGCGAGCAAGATATTAAAAAAAACGGTTCCGATGAAAATCCCGCCGACATTGCGCTTGTTAATGAAATTATGACGCGCCTTGTTAATTCTGCCGATTATGAGCTGAAGGTTAATTCTCTGCCGTTCGTTTGGCACGTCAATAACAGTGAAAAATTCAACGCCGCTTGTTACCCGATGAATTATATTGCTATAAATCGCGGCTTGCTTAACGGCTTAAATATGGAAGAAGACCAAATTGCGGCGGTATTGGCTCACGAAATGATTCACGGGCTCAATCAGCATTCGGCGAAAAGTTATGCGCAGGCGTCGGCTCAATCGTTGGGCGCTATTTTTATTGGTATGAACGCCGATAATGCGCATATTGATTGGAATAAATTTTCCGGTATGGTGAATTATTCGGTTGCGAAAAGTATCATTTTGCCTGCGGAAGTCGAAGCTGACGAGGGCGGCTTTTACATTATGACAAGCGCGGGCTTTAATCCTGGCGGCGGAGCGGCGGCTATGGCGCGTATGAATTATTATTTTCGCTATGAGACGCAAGATATTTTTGAGGTGGATCTGCATGATAAACCGAATGAGCAAACTTTCAGCGACCACCCCGATACTGAAGTGCGCGAGGAAAAACTTTCGCAACTTATGACTGATTATAGTATGGGGCATGTCACGGTTAAAAAAGTCGAACGCCAATACAATGTTTATATCGACGGCAAGGAAATTTATTCTGCCTATTACGCCAAAGCCGCTGACAAAGCATATTATTTCGCGGGCGGGCTTGCTAAGGCTTTTCATGATTATGATAATTTTGACGCTTGGAATTTTAGGCAAGGCGCGGGCAATACCACTGATTTTTTGACGGACGATAAAGTTTTTCGGCAGGTTCGTGATATTGCTTTTCTTGAAAATATCGGCAATAAAATTCGCGTTGCCGTTGCCGCCGCTTATAAAAATGAAAAGTCCGATATTCGAAAAAAATATCTCGACGCTGAAAATAAACGCCTTGACGCGCTGAAAAAAATTAAAGCCGGGAATCTTAACGCCGATATAAAAGACGCTGAAAAGCTCAGAATTAACGCTGACGCTTACAACGACCACAAGGAAGGCAAACTTGCCTTGATTGAAATTGAACGCGCTATGCAGGCGAAAAATCAAGATAATCTTGCTGAATGTCTTGCAATTCGTGGGCGCGCTAAGGCTATTTGTAAAGATTTTGACGGCGCTTTGACTGACGTTAATCAAGCTGTCGCGCAGGACAATAAAAATTTGTACAACTTTTTGAACAGAGCGGACGTTCGACGAATGCGCGGCGAATTTAATTTAGCTTTTGCCGATATTGACAGGGCGCTTGCGATTGACGAAAAAGTTGCTGTGTCTTATCAACTGCGCGGTGATATTTTTGATGAAATTGGCGACGAAGTTAATGCTGAAAAAAATTATCGCACGTGTTACGAATTAGCAAAAAAAAATCCGCGTTCAATTCCTCTGAAGTATCTCAAAAGAATTGACGCGAAAGCCGCTGAGAAGTTAGGGGCTAGTGAATAGGGAATAGTGTTTTCCCCTAATCCCTAACCCCTATCCACTAATCCCTAATAATGCGGGTGAAGTTTCACAAATTCGACAGGGCGGCTCCAATCCACGTGAACGCCCGTTACCTCCCACAGGCGCGTTAAGGCTAATTTTAAATCCTCGACGCTGGCTTGTGGGTTTATTTTTTCTGCGGTGAAGTCTAACAGCGTTTCGTGCGGTATTTTAATTTCATGTTCCTGCGCGAGAAATTCTTCAGCTTTCCGCCGTCCGGTTTCATTATCAAGTACAACATTAATTTTGCCGCCGTCATATTCAACGTAACCAAGATTTTCGCCGTAACTAATCGCAACGCTAAAATTTTCCGTCAAGATTTCACCCCCTCAAAAAATTTCAAAGTCCTATTCATTTTTTAAAACATATGCGCCGCGTGTATCCAAATCCAAAATCAGCGCGCCCGCCTGCACGTTATTTCTCTTGAAAGCCTGCATCATTTCAACCGCGATATTATTTTCAATGTGCTTATTCGCCGCCGCAAATGCGATTAAACAGGGACCAGCGCCGCTTAAACAAACGCCCAAAGCTCCGGCTTTTTTCGCTGCACTGAAAACTTCCTGCATGCCTGGAACTAATTTTGTTCGGTATGGTTGATGAAGTGCGTCGTCAAATGCGTTCGCTAAAAATCTTTCCTTGCCATTAATCAGCGCCGCGATTAACATTGACGCCCGACCGATATTAAAAACCGCGTCTTTCATTGGCACAGATTTTGGTAAAACTTGCCGCGCCATTCTCGTTGAAAGCGGAAAATTCGGCACCGCCACAATCAATTTTAATCTTATTTTGGGCAAGAATGAAAACGTTTGAACTTGCCCGCGCTCAACAATGCTGACAGTAAAGCCGCCGAAAATCGCAGGCGCGACGTTATCGGGATGTCCTTCAATTTCAGTTGCGAATTTCAAAATGTCTTGCCGATTGAAAGGTTTATCGACAAGCTCATTAGCTGCCACTAAACCCGCAACAATCGCCGCTGCACTTGAACCTAAACCGCGCGACATCGGTATATGATTTTCCATGCGCAAAATTCCGCCCTTGAATTTATCGCCATTGCCCGAGCGCTCCAAAATCATTCGCGCAGATTTCCAAACAATATTTTTATCGTCAGTTGGAATAGTATCTGCGCCGTCGCCTTTCGATTCGATAATCAGCCGCTCGTCTTCAAGCAAAGTCATTTCTAAATCGTTATAAATCGTGGCGGCAAGTCCAAGACAATCAAAGCCAGGTCCGCAATTCGCCGAAGTGCCAGGAACTCTAACAGTAATTTTATTTGAATCCATAAAAAATCAACTCTCAACGCGCATGACACTTGAAATTTCATCGACCGCCGCTAATTTTATTAAAGCTTCCTGCGCGGCTAAGATATTTTTATGCTTAACTTGGTGAGTGACAACAACCAATTCAGCGTGCTCTTCGAGATTGCTGTTTGTCTGCGCGACGGATTTTAAACTAACGCCAGAATCACCTAGCGTAGTTGCAACCGCGCCCAAAACTCCTGGCTTATCGTCAACAAGCAGGCGAATGTAATATGAAGAAACAGTTTCTTCAATGGGGCAAATCGGCTTTTCGTTGTAGCAAGTGCAACCAAATTTACCAACGCTTTTAGTCTGCAGGTCGCGCGCAATTTCGATAATATCAGCAATGACAGCAGAAGCAGTCGGGAAACCTGCGCCGGGACCAAAAAACATAGCTTCATTAATCGGATAGCCGCGCACGAAAATAGCATTGAAAACGCCATTGACATTAGCGAGCGGATGAATTTTCGGCAAAAGCACAGGGTGAACTCGTACGTCAACACCTGCTTCAGATTCTTTACCAATAGCCAAAAGTTTAACGACGTAACCGAGATTAGCGGCGTGTTGAATATCTTTAGGCGTGATTTTGGTAATGCCTTCAATCGAAACGTCTTCAAATTTAATGCGCGAATTAAAGGCGATTGACGCAAGGATAGCGATTTTGCGGGCGGCGTCTTTGCCTTCAACGTCAGATGCAGGATTCGCCTCAGCATAACCTTTAGCTTGCGCCTCTTTTAAAACTGTGTCGTAATCTGCGCCGTCTTCAGTCATTTTCGTCAGCATATAATTGGTCGTGCCGTTGACAATACCCAAAATTTCAGTGATTCTATTTGCTGTTAATGAGCGCTTGAGCGGCATAATAATTGGAATAGCGCCGCCGACCGACGCCTCGAACAGAAAATCGACGTGTTTTTTTTCAGCCGCTTCAAAAAGTTCGTGTCCAAATTGAGCAACCACATCTTTATTGGCAGTTACAACGCTCTTGCCGTGTTCAATCGCCTTGAGCATAAAATCTTTAGCGGGCTTAATGCCGCCGATTAATTCAACAACTATGGAAATTTCTTCGTCGTTCAAAATATCGTCATAATTGCTTGTAGCGGGCAAACCTTGTTCTTGAAGTTTCGGTATTTCGTGCGGCAGGACGAGAATATTTTTAATTTGAATATCGGTCTCTGCGCGCTGATTAATAATTTCGCGATTATCTTTGAGCGATTTGATAACACTTCCGCCGATCGTTCCGGCTCCAAGAAGTGCAATTTTCGTTACTTGCATAAAAAATTTCCTCCTTATCTTGAATTACAAAATATTCGGCGGCGGGCGTTATAATTCCTTCAATATAAAAATCTTTCCTATTCGTGGCAAAAGTGATACAATCGAAAAAAAAATTCTAGGAGGTTGTTTTGTGAATTACATTAGCACACGCTCCAAAATAAAACCAATAAGCTCTGCAGAAGCAATACTGCAAGGATTAGCGGCGGACGGCGGATTATTCGTGCCGGAGTCAATTCCAAGAATGAAGCTCGACGATATAAACGCACTGGTAAATATGACTTACTCGCAGCGCGCGGTTGCAATTTTGAGGCAATATTTAACCGATTACACAGACAACGAACTTGCCGAATGCGCGGAACTTGCTTATGACTGGTTCGACGTACCTTCAAAAGTTCCGCTGTCAATTTTGATACGCGACCCGCAAAATACTAAATCGCCTGTTGGAGTAATGGAATTGTGGCATGGACCAACGAGCGCTTTTAAAGATTTGGCTCTTCAAATGTTGCCGCAACTTATGAGCAAAGCTTTGAAAAAAATTGGTGAAACCAAAGAAATTTTAATACTTGTGGCTACTTCAGGAGATACTGGCAAGGCTGCTTTGGCGGGATTTGCCGATGTGCCGCAAACAAAGATTATGGTGTTTTATCCGGACGGCGGCGTTAGCAAAATTCAGCGTCTGCAGATGGTTACTCAAATTGGCAAAAATGTTAACGTGGTGGCGGTTAATGGCAATTTCGACGATTGCCAAAACGGCGTAAAAAAAATTTTCAGTGACGAAAATATTCGCGCAGAACTTGAAAAAGCCAATGTCAAACTCAGCTCTGCCAATTCAATTAACTGGGGGCGTTTAGTGCCGCAGATCGTTTATTATTTTTCGTCCTACGCTGAATTTGTCAAAGCCGGTTCAATTAAACTCGGCGATTTGGTGAATGTCATTGTGCCTACCGGCAATTTTGGAAATATTTTAGCCGCGTATTACGCCCGCAGAATGGGTTTGCCCGTTAAAAAGCTGATTTGCGCGTCGAATATTAATAATGTGCTGACAGATTTTTTCAATACCGGCGTTTATAATCGCAACCGCGAATTTCATAAAACAGTCTCGCCTTCGATGGATATTTTAATTTCCAGCAACCTTGAGCGCCTGCTTTATCACGAAACCGGCGGCGATATTAAAGCTGTGAAACGTTATATGACTGAATTGCAGACCACCGGCAAATATAAAATTGATACGCCGCTGAAAAAGAAACTCGATAAAATTTTCTACGCTGATTTCGCCACCGAAGAAGAAACCGCCAGCATTATTAAAGAGGTTTTCGGCAATTTCAAATATCTGGTTGACACGCACACCGCCGTTGCCATGCAGGTTCTTGGTAAATATCGCCGCGCTACAAAAGATATGTTGCCGGTGATTTTGGCGTCGACTGCCAGCCCATTTAAATTTACCAGTTCGGTTTTAAATGCGCTCGGTGAAAAATTTGAAGGGCTTGACGATTTCGCGCAGTTCGACAAATTGAGTTTGCTTTCCAATAAAAAAGTTCCCAAAAACCTCGCGGCTCTGGAAACTGCTAAAATTCTTCACGAAAATATTTGCGACCAGGAAGAAATGCCTCAGCGTGTATTGGAATTTGCCGCTAGATAAGGATTCGGCGTATTTTTGTCCATTGCCCGCAATAATCTTTCGACTGGTAAAAATTTTAAAATCACGCAACAAATTAGCATTTCCGGCAACATATAAGTCGCGTTTGCCGTCAGTGAATAAATGACTGGCGACATTCCTTCAGGTGCGTACGACGCGAAAAATACCACGCCCGAAATAAAATGACAGGCGAATCTTCCTGCAAATGCAATTATCGCCGCTAAAATAAAATTCCGCGACAGTCCCGCTAAGCCCATTGCCATATACGGCAGCGGATAATCGAACAGCACTTGAATTGGGTGCAGTATGAAAGGATCTTGAATCATATTTAATAAGCCGAATACGAAGCCCGCCAATGCGCCGACGCCCGCACCATATCGAAACGAAATTATCAGCAAAGGTATCATTCCGCCCGGCGTGACAGAGCCGCCTTGTGGGAAATGATAAAGCCGCAGTTGATGAAGCAAAAACGCCAGCGCCAACATCAGCGAAATATTTATCAATATGCTGGTTGTTAATTTTATTCGCCGCAGGTACAAACCAAATCCTATCAAAAATAAAACGCCCAAAAGCGCGAATGAACTGCTTGGGGTTTGCAAAATCGTTAAAACGTTTTCTAACATTAATGTCACCTCAAAAAAATTTGGAGAAGACTCCCGCGCGGAATCTTCTCCATTTTTACTGTTAAAAATTCCTACGTCGGCATTATCCGAATCAGGTTCATGGGTCGAAGTGTTCAACTTCCTCTCAGCTTGTCTGCAAGCTCCCCTTTTTTAGGGTTTAGGGTTTAGGGGCTAGGGATTAGGGTAAAAAACACTATTCCCTTTTCCCTAATCTCTATTTGTTAAATCTTTCATATTAAATTTTACTTCGTCAACTTTACAAATATTGTCAATCCAATCAAAAAGTTCTTCTAAATCATAATCGCCTTTATGTCCAACGCCCCATGGGCTGAAAAAATCTACGTCAACGCCGCTATTTTGAAGTTTCAGCGCCAAAATCGCCGGAATTGCCAAGCTGGTATCTCTGTCAGCCGCGCCGTGCCGAATGCGAAAATGTTTAGCCATTGTAACATCTGCGCGACCAATAAAATTCATAGGATTCATCAGCATAATTTGTTCAGCCTTAGCCATCGTGCCGCCGGAATTTTTTTGAATAATCTCGGTGAAATGACGTGGGCGATTTTCTGTGGTTCCAAATTCATCATTTTCAGCGGAGCTTAAATCCATTTTGTCAAACGCGGGCGCAGCTTTCTGGCGAGTTACAGCGGCAGGATATTTCGATAAATCCACGTCAACAACTTTATCTTTCTTGATAATCACCCAATTCACATTGGATAAATCTTCACCGGCGTCAAGGGCTTTTTGCGCAGATTCAATGTATTTGCGTTTAATATAATCTTTGAAAGAGCCTTCGCCTTTTTTGTTCAATGTCAAAGTTTTTCCGCGTTCGTCGCGCAGTTTTAAACTGTTGACGTATTCAGGGAAAGCGTCGCGCAGGACACCGGAAATTTGAATTTCAGCCTTAGTCATGGTACTTGCATCTTTAACGGTTTTAGGATTATTGGCGCTGTCAGCATTGATTTTAAATTTTTTATTGTTGAGCCGCTCTTTTAAATCTTGAATTTGCCACATTGCCTGGTAATATTTATTTTCGCCATAAAAAATCCATTCGTAGGCTTTATCAGCATTTTCAAGGTTGGTTATCGGGCAATAATCGCTCGAGGCAAAAATATCGTCGCGTTCTTCAGCCGCGCCAATTTCTTCAAGGTATGGCTCAAATTCAGGTGCATTACCCATAGTGCCGAGAGCTGCCGATAATGCGCCGCCTGCCGAAGTTCCATTGGAAATAATTTTATTGGTATCGCCTGCAGGCAATTTATCTTGATTGAAGCGCAAATAACGCACAGCCGCCTTGTAATCGACAATCAACGCAGGGGCTTTACCGACATACACGCCATCAGTAACGGTAGTTCTGCCGCGAATAGCCGGACAAACGACAACCATACCGCGCGAAAGAGCCACAAGCGCCGCATTTGGACCTTTGCTCATTGGATCATTATCAGTCGGCGGTTTAATTTCGCCAGGCATATAGCCGCCGACGCCATTTGGCATAAATATTGGCGCGGTTTCAGCCGTGTAATCGTTAATTGTGCCGCCTTCAAGGTATTCAGCAGGAACGTAAATACTCAAACTTTGTGCTTCGACATTGACGGGCTTTTTGACATAAACAATATTTTCATAGGCTATAAATCGAATTTCTTTGCCCTCGTAAATTAAAGTTTTTTCTACGCCGCGCGTTGAATCAAAGGTTAGGTCGTAAGTTTGCCCGATATTTTTAAAAGTGAAAGCCGCATTGCAAGTGTTGACAGCACCGACATTCGGAACGGCGGCAGTAAATACTCCGACACCCAATAGAACGGCTAAAGTTTTTGCTATAAATTTTTTTTGCATAAAGAAACCCTCCACAATAGACAGTAGACAATAGACAAGTGAGGCGCGCAAGGACGCGCGCCCTCCGCGCCATTTTCAGGATTGAAAATTTGCGCGGCTACTACCTATTTCTTAATCACTCTCGTCTTAACTCTCACGATCGATCCTACTTTTGTTTTTCTTTCTTTGTACTAAAGAGCACGCTTTGCTTTCGCAAACCGCGCAAGCGTTTCTTGCTTTTTACAAAAAGAAAGAAATGCTGATTAAAACTCATTTAATTGCATTTAGTCTTTCGGCAAGTGTATAGACGTCTTCATCACCGGCAGAGGGCGACATAATCAACTGGTCTTCAATATAAATTGAGCCGTTATGTACAATTGCCTTGCCAGCCATTTTACCGTTATGATACGCTTTTGCTAAATTTCCTAAAACAAAAAATGAACGTTCAGCAGATGACATATTCGTAGTTTTAGCTATTGTGGTAAATTTTTTGCCATTAATTGTAATGACGCCGTCTTTAGCGCTGGCGTGTTTGCCGCTGTATTCGTAAAGTTTTTTAGCGTAATTATCGCGGCGACTATCAGTATTTGGATGATCAGACGGATTAAGGAAGGAAGCAAATTTATTTTGAGCTTTACCGCCGTACAATTCGGAAAGTCTTTGCATAACTGCCGCGCACGCACCAATATTATAATCGGTATTCAACATATATTCCCAAGCGAGATTGTCGGCTTCAGTTTCGTATTTCTTGCTTCCGTGAGCGGTTGAATTTTTTAAAGTGAGCGCGCCAACAACATTTGCCAAAGTTCCGCCGCCCGCAGCTATTACGCCCATTTGAGCCAGTGCCGCTTTGGTGATATTTTTTTCATTGCCTTTGGCAACGTGATTTTTTTGACCGTGTCCCATTTCGTGACCGACAATAGCCGCAATTTCGTCGTCGGTAGCGAGGTAATCAAAAGCTCCGGTATTAACCATCATTACATGTCCAAGCGAGCAAGCAGCATTCAAAGTTTTATCGGCAGAAACAAAATATTTGTAGGGTTTCTCATAAATCGAAGAGTCGACCTTGCCCACAGCATAAGTCAACTCTTGCATAATTTTGTCAAGGCGAGCGTTGAGGACAGGATCGTCATTGACGCCGTGTTCTTTTTGAAATTGAGATAAAAGGTTTGATCTGCCGGTTTCAGTGTCATTGAAATTGGCGATTTGCTTTTTGATTTGTTGACGCGCTGCCACTGCAGATACTGTAACGCCGATAACATCGCCCAAACTAATTGCTTCAGCCGTCGCAGGAGCTGAAAAAGTTATTGACAAACCTAAAGCCGCCGCCGTTATTCCCGCAGTTACTTTTTTTGTTAACGATTTAAACATTTTAATCACCTCTTGGTTAAAAAATGCTCAATGCGATTTAAAGCCTCAGAAATTTTATCAATGCTGGTGGCGTATGAGCAACGAACATGCCCTGCGCCCGATTTGCCAAAAGCCGTTCCTGGTACAAGCGCGACGTGCTCCGCCATAATCAACTTTTCAGCAAATTCTTCAGACGTCAAACCGCTGGATTCGATATTGGGGAAAATGTAAAAAGCGCCGCGCGGCTCAAAACTATCCATACCAAGCTGTTTAAAGCCGTCATAAATTAATTTTCTGCGCCGGTCGTATTCAGCAACCATTTTTTGCATATACTTTTCGCCGCGTTTCAAAGCTTCAATCGCCGCAACTTGCGCAGTTATCGGCGCGCAAAGCATAGTGTATTGGTGAATTTTCGTCATAGCACCAATGAAATCAGCATTGCTCAGAGCATAACCAATGCGCCAACCGGTCATCGCATAAGCTTTGCTGAAACCGTTCAAAAGTATCGTGCGGTCGCGCATATTGGGCAACGCGGCAAAACATTCATGGACGCCGTTATAAGTTAAATCGCCGTAAATTTCGTCGCTGATAACAATCAGATCATGAGCTTCGGCAAAGTCAGCAATTTTCAATAAATCGTCGCGCTCCATAATTGCGCCGGTCGGATTATTCGGATAGCCAATAAGCAAAACTTTGGTTTTCGGCGTAACGTACGGCTCAAGTTCCTCTGGTGTTATGCGAAATTCATTTTCAATCTTAGCGGGAACTGAAACAGGAATGCCGCCCGCTAAAACTGTGCAGGCTTGATATGAAACATAGCACGGTTCCGGAATTAAAACTTCATCGCCAGGATTGAGCACTGCGCGAATGGCTAAATCCATTGCCTCGCTAACGCCAACTGTAACTAAAATTTCTTTGTCGCTGTTGTAGTTGAGATTGTAACGCTTTTTAAAGTGATTGGCGATTTCTGCGCGAAGTTCGGGCATACCGCGATTGGCAGTGTAACTTGTATAGCCGCGCTCTAAACCATAAACGCAACTTTCGCGAATTGTCCAGGGCGTTACAAAATCCGGCTCACCTACGCCCAATGAGATAACGTCCTGCATTTGCGCCGCTATGTCAAAAAATTTTCTGATACCGCTCGGCGCGATGGATTGAACAGAATTTGAAAGCTTTTCGCTCCAATTCACGGCGTCACCACCAGCCTTCTATCTTGCTCTTCGTCGTCAATAATTACGCCGTCTTTTTTATAAGCCTTCAACATAAAATGACTGCGCGTCTGGGTTACGCCTTCAATCGTCGAAAGGCGCGTTGCAACAAAATTTGCCACGTCCTTTAGCGATTTGCCTTCAATGATAACGAGCAAATCAAAATTGCCGCTCATAAGATAAACCGTTCGCACTTCGTCAAAGCGATAAATTCTTTCGGCAATGGCATCGAATCCAACTTCGCGCTGCGGCGTCAAATTTATTTCAATCACGGCAGTAACGGTATCTTCGCCGAAACGCTCCCAATTTATAAGCGCGCCATATGACAAAATAATTTTTTCGCGCTCAAGGCGGGAAATTTCCTTTTCAATTTCGTATTCGGATTTCTGCAACATAACCGCCAATTCACTGACGGAAATTCGCGCGTTGTGTTCAAGGATTTCAAGTAATTCTCTCATAATGTCCTCCAGATAAAAATTTTTTCGGCAAAGTATAACACAGGCTTAATCAAAAGTCGAACTATAGAATTGTTAAAATTTCAGCGGCGTGTTAAAATACTTGTAGGAGGGAAGTTTTTATGCGAATTATTCACACGGCTGATTGGCACTTGGGCAAGACATTGAAAAATCAATCGCTAATTGACGATCAGAAATACATTTTGGACGAATTTTTGAAGCTGTTGGACGCCAGCAAAATTGACGCGGTAATAATTGCGGGCGATATTTACGACAGAGCTATTCCGCCGGTTGACGCTATTAATCTTTTGGACGAAATTATTTCCAAATTGATTGAGCGAAAAATTCCAGTACTCAGCATTTCCGGCAACCACGACAGCGCCGAGCGCTTACATTTTGGCAGAAAACTTTTCGCGCAGTCCAATTTTTTTATTAATACCAAGCCGGTTAAAAATCCTGCGCCAATTGTTTTGTCTGATAAATTTGGTGAAGTTTATTTTTCGCTTATACCTTTTTTTGAGGCTGCTGAAATTAAAAATGTTTTCGCGCAGAACGAACTTGACATTAACGCCGCCAATAAATTTTATATTGCCGAGTGCAGAAAAAAAATTCCCGCCGGTAAACGTAGCGTGGCAGTGGCTCATCTTTTCGCAGCGGGCGGCTTGACTTCCGAATCCGAGAGAAAATTTGTCGGCGCTGTTGAAAATGTCGACGCGGCTAATTTCGCCGATTATAACTACACCGCGCTGGGGCATCTGCACAAACCGCAGACTATGAAAAAAAACAATTATATTGTGCGTTACAGCGGCTCGCTCTTGAAATATTCTTTCGACGAAGCCAGATATAACAAGGGCGTGACGCTGATTAATTTAGACGGCGCTGGCAAAACTTCATTTGAGCATATCGATTTAAAACCGCGTCGAGACGTGCGAATTATCGAGGGAACTGTTGACGAATTGAAAAATTCTGCGCGAAGTCTAGATTATATTCACGCGAATTTGACAGATAAAAATCACGTGCTTTATGCTATGGAAAAGCTGAGAGACAGCGCCTTTCCAAATATTTTAAGCGTGCAATTTATTAATCTGGAGAGGAAAATTGAAAATCCTGCGCGAGCAATGGAAATGCGCGAAAATGTTTCCATCATTGAAAATTTCGCTGATTTCTTTGAATTTGAGACCGGAGAAAAATTAACCGGCGAATATAGGCAAGCTATGGAAAAATTTTTATCAAAACTAGAAAGCGAACAACTATGAAAAAAATATTTACAGCATTATTGGTATTTTTATTGCCAGCAACAGCAAACGCAATAAGTTTAAGCGAGGCGGCTCAAATTGCATTGGAAAAAAATCCAAGCCTGCAAAGAACTGGCCGCTCAATCGAATTGGCGGAAGAATCGCTGAAAGTGGCAAAGGCGAATAAAGGCGTCTCAGTGGCTTTAAGCGGCTCTGCAAACGCGTCTAAGTCAGAAGGCTCAGCCACGTCCGAAAGCTTGTCTGCGCGGCTCAGGGGCTCTTTAACGCTGTATTCTGGCAAGCGCTTAGAAAATCAAATTGATTCGGCGGAATTAGAAATTGACGTTGCGCGTCTGGAATTTTTGCAGGCGCAGGACGATTTAATTTATCGCGTGGCCACTGCTTATATTAACGCGCTTGAAAATCTTGCCACAACGCAGGTTAATTTAAAGACTGAAGAAAATCTTGCCGAGCATGAAAAAAATATCGCCGCATTGTACGACGCCGGCTCAAAAGCGCGAATTGATTTGATACGCGCGCAGGTTGAAACTAGCAATGCTCAACAAGACACGGCTAAATCTCACGCCGCATATGAAGTCAGTTTAGCGAATTTGGCAACTTTAATGTCTATGGATTCAATCGCCACTTTAACAGTTGAGCCGGTTCAGACTGCGCTTTATTTGGGCGATGTGGAAGATTTTATTGTCTTGGCAAGTGAAAATCGCGCAGATTTGCGGGCGGATTCTTTGAAGATAGATCAAGGCGAAATTAATATCGAATTGGCTCGCGCAGGCAAACGTCCGACTATTTCAGCTGAAGTTGGCGCGGGGCTTGGCGGGCAATCTAAGCGCTGGCATTTTTCGCCCGACGCTTCCGCTGGATTAAGCGCGTCATGGAATATTTTCGACGGCGGTATCACCAAATCTGAAATTCTTCAGGCTGAAATTGCATTAGAGCAACTCTATCTTGCTATGCACAACGATATTAACGCTGTCAATGAAGAAGTTGTAACGGCTTATAAAAATTTGAAAATCGCTTTGCTCAGGTTAAAGACAACTCAGCGCGCGGTTAATTTGGCTGAAGAGGAACGCTATATTGCCACTGAAAAATATCGCGCAGGTGAAGGCATTTTGCTTGATATTCTTGACGCCGAAGTTTCACTTGCCACTGCGCGAAAAAATCACGTTAGCGCAACTTATGACGTAGCGCGCTACAGAATTGATTTGGCGCACGCTATCGGCGATACAATGCTTGCGATTAAGTGAAGGTGATTTATTTTGAAGTGGAAAATCGGACTAGTGGTCGCGTTAATAATCGGCGCGTTAATCGGCTATAAATTTTACAATGACAAAATCGAGGAAGAATCTTATAAAACGTACGAAACAGCAAAAGTTATTCGAATGGATTTAACCAAAACAGTATCAGCAACGGGCACGGTTCAACCGCGCGAAAGCGTTGAAGTTTCAAGTAAAATCACTGCGCGAATTAAAGAAGTATTAGTTGAGGAAAATCAGCAAGTTAAAGCCGGTCAAGTTGTAGCGATTTTGGACGGCAAAGATTATGAGGCGAAACTAAATCAAGCCAATTTCGCTTTAACGAATACGTCACAGAAATTGGAACGAATTAAGAGGCTGTACAATATCGGAGCAAAATCCCGAGAGGAACTTGAAGACGCGCAATATAATTACGATCGCGCTAAATCTGAATTAGAACTTGCCGAATCCGACGTTAACGAAACCGTGATAACCGCGCCAATGGATGGAATTGTTGTCGGCGAGCCGTTGA
Source organism: uncultured Selenomonadaceae bacterium (assembly GCA_905234505.1). Taxonomy (GTDB): domain Bacteria; phylum Bacillota; class Negativicutes; order Selenomonadales; family Selenomonadaceae; genus Quinella. The sequence goes on along the minus strand of CAJOIA010000002.1, from coordinate 18,087 downwards.
CTGCGGGAACTATGGCAGTTCAGGGCAATAGCAACCCGACAGTTATTTTGCGCATTGCCGATTTGAGCGAAAAACTTGTTAAGGCAAAAGTTGACGAAACCGATATTGGCAGTGTTAAAGTTGGTGAAAGCGCGTCATTTACAGTTGACGCTTATCCGGACGAAAAATTTTTAGCCATTGTCAATAAAATTTCGCAAACCGATACAAATAATTCTTGGGACGTTAGCAGTTCGTCTTCGAGTTCGTCAAGTTCTTCAAATTCAGTTATTTATTACTATGTGACGTTTAACGCGCCCGATCCTAAAAATTTGCTTTTACCGGCAATGACTGCGCGATTGGATATAACAGTTGGCAAAGTGGAAAATGCACTGTGCGTGCCGATTGAGGCGATTAAAACTGACGGCAAAGGCTCATACGTCGAAAAAATTACTAAAGACGCGAAAAACCACGACGTAGCGGAAAAAGTTTATGTGTCGATTGGTTTGTACGGTGAAGAATTTGTTGAAGTTACCGCGAATAATCTTGAAGTGGGAGATGATATTTCAGTGACATATCAAGCGGCAGAAAAAAAGACCACCACTCAAAATCCAATGGGCGGTGGGCGTCGTATGGGCGGTCCTGGTGGTCCTCCACCAATGTAATTATTTTTCGGCTAAAAGTTTATCGTAGAGCATAGATTTTTTTATCGGCTCAGAATCTCCGCCGAGTACGTCAATAATCTTATACGCAAAAGGCAGACAGGTAGCGGCGGCGCGGCTGGTAATTAAATTGCCGTCCTGCACGACAAGTTTATCTTCAACGTAATTTGCATCGCTGAACATTTCGGTAAAATTCTCGCCAGGATATGACGTCAAAGTTCTGCCCTTGCTAACACCAGCGGCTTTCAAAACCATTGGCGCGGCGCAAATTGCGGCTACAAATTTTTTCTTATTCATAAAGTCACGAACAATTTTCAAAACGCGCTCATCCTTTGAAAGTGTCGTTGAACCAGGTTGACCGCCAGGCAGAATCACCATATCATAATCAACCAAATCATTATCGCCCAAAATTTTATCAGCCTTCACTGTGATTTTGCGGCTGCTGGTAACAAATTCTTCAGCCAGTGAATAAGAATCTACTTCGATACCTGCGCGACGAATGATATCCATAGTGAAAAGCGCTTCGCCTTCCTCAAAGCCATTCGCCAACAAAATTGCAACTTTCATATTTCAAACCTCCTTGAAAAATCCTGCGGTAATTATACTACAGGATTTTTTTTTGTTGCAAGAAAATATCCTTTGAACACCTCAAAATCTCACTTGCCCTAAAAATCAGTGGTAATTATTTTTTCTTCAGCGGCTCATTAAAAAACTCTGCAACAATTTCTTCAGCCGCGGCAAAGGTGGCTTTCTTAATGGCATTGTGGACGCAGATTGAAGGAACTTTTTTGGTACCTATCGTTATGTAAGCAAGATTTTTCGCGCCGCCTCTAATTTCCGAGCTTTTGGACGCGCCTTTGCCTTTTGCCACAACAAGAATTTCGCCAGTTTTAACATCCATCATGCGAACAATCAGAGCCGATTTGATAGAGCGAAAATTTCCGCCGTTGCCCGCAATTTCAAAAACTAAATCTTTGCTGTCAACGCTGCTGATGTTGCCGTAAATTATATAATCGGCATTCAAAAGCTTAGCGATTTCCCGCGCCGCGCTCGGTGGGATAAGTCCACTGGTCGGCAATTTTGAGGTAATAATTTCCTCTTCCGCATTTTCCCAATCCATGACCGCAAATCTATTAGTTGACCAAAGCGCTTCTAAAAGATAATCCGAGGCCATCGCTCCAATATTTTCAGAAGATATTTCGCTGGAATGGCGCGCGCCCAAATCCATTACAACGACGCGCGGTTTTTCCGCCGCCTGCGCGATATTAGCAAAAATGGCAAAACATAAAATCGTAGCGAAAATACTTTTCAACACGTTAAGCCCTCATTTCAGGAAAAGTTTATTTGAATCCAAATCGTCAATCAGCGCCTTGACAATTTTATCCGTCGCGTCATTCATTGCCTTGGTATAAAGCGCGCTACTTAAATTCTCGTGACCGAATCTGAGAAAATTAACCTGCACAAATTCACTTTGCCCTTTGCCAACCACGCGCTTGCTCCAAACAACTTCGCCCGTCGCCGCTTTTATAACGCGTACGTCGCATTGAACACCAATACCTTTAAGCGTAACGCTAACTTCGCCCAACTCCCCCATAAATTTCAAAGCGCTTAATGATTTCCCAACAAGATTTGAAGCTTGAGAACTGGCCAGCCGTGCAATGCCGCTGACTGCACCGGAAACAAATTCTAAATCTTCACTGAGCCAGCTGCCCGTGCCAAGATTTATAATCGTACCTTGAATAAGATATTCAGCATTGTGAAGCTTGCCAATTTCAGCTGTAATTTCCGGCGTGATAAATTGTCCAACCTGCGCCATAACGATGGACTGAGCTTTATTTTCATTAAAACCATCGCCTTCAAAAAGTTCATTGTAATTGCCGCTGTTTATTGCTGAATCAAATCTGGTTAGTTCGTCAACTTTTTCGTCATAAAGTCGCGCCTCCAAATTCGCGTCAATAATTTCAGTCTCGATAAAATTAAAGCGTTTACTCTTCTGCATTTTTTCAAGCAACAGCTCTGAAAGGTTACCGGCGGAATCAATTTTGTCATAGCGCGTATCATCAGTAAATTTAAGCAAGACACAAGTTGGATTATTTCCTCGCGCAGAAGTCGGCGCAGGGATAAAAAAAATTGCAGCTAATATAAAAATAATTGCCGCCAACAATTTATTTTTTCTTACGTTTAGTTTCATCTTTAACACCTTCCGGCAATTTCAATAGAGATTTATCCGGCGTCGAAGAAAATTCTTGGATTTTAATAATGCATCTGCGCCCGTCAATTTTGCCGTCGCTATTTTTGTGATAAGAAGCAGCGGCTATCTTTACCAAATTATTTCCGGAAAAATAATAACGAACCGCTTCAGTTATCCCATTATCGTCCGAGCGATAATCTTCATAAAAAAGCCCATTAGCCAATCTGCCCTGCGCGATAAATCGATAACTGGAATTTTGAGCGCTCTTTTCAGTATTTGGAAGAATGGCGTTTAAAAAGTGAGACATATCAGAATCGCCGTAGCTTTTGCCTTCAAGAATTTCAGCCAGATAATTCTTTTCATTGGCAACAACGCGATTTTTGCGCGTGCCAAAATATTCCCAGCGATCTTTTTTCTTGTACTTGCTGAAGAAAAAATCTTCCTCGTCTTTCGAAAGCCTACAAAGTTTAAAATCTTCGTCGCCAACTTCTTCATAGCGATTTTGTCCGTCCGCCGTAACAACGCCACTGGTTGAGCGGTACGTCAAATAATCATTTTCAGAAACAGCCAAGCCGCTTTTACCATAAAGTTCAACGCGATCTTTATTGGTCTCACGTGGCGGCGGAGTCAAATTTTCATAGCGAATTGTATAAGAATTTCGCAAAAGCATTTCGCGATATATATCAATTTTTGCCGCCTCCGCTTCCGCCTGACACAAAAAAATGAGCAGGACGGCAATTAAAAAATTTCTCATAAAGTTTCAGCCTCCATTGTACCGATTTTTACCGGCTTTTCTAGAAGGTCGTTCATGTCGCCCATCCCCGCTGCATAAAGCTCAGTATTTTTTTCAATTTTAAAAGTATCCTTAGGAATTTCCGATTGGATTTTCTGTATCTTTAAAATGTTAATCGGATAAATTTTGCCGCCGCGCACCAGGTAACTTTCTGCGCGAAATAAATTGCCGTCTTTGTAAAACATTTCGTAAACCAAAGCCGCCGCGCCGCCACCGGCCAAATTTTTTATATCGCAGCTGTAGCGGTCGCAATCGTAATCTTTGCCGTCGACCTTTTTTTTGAGGCTTTCCTTGAAGGTCGGCGCGGGAATTGCGGAGCTTTTCAATCTAAATGAATCTTCCCAATAAAAAACAGCTAATTCATCCGGCAGAGCCAACTTCTGAGAAATTTTATTCCAGCCGCTACGTGGATTTAATTCTTCGCTATTAATTTTGTCGGCGTCGCAAACATTAGCGCGCTTTTTTTCAATGAAATTATAAAATTTGCCGTCCCTGTATAATACTTCAGGATTTTTATCTTCTTTGTGGAAAATTGCGCCGAGCGGATTCAACCAAGCTATATCGCCGCTTTCTGCATCGTAGCGCATTCTTTCCATGCGCATGCCATTTTTACCGGCTAAAATTCGCGTCCCCCATTTATCGCGAAATTCGATGTAAAAATTGCCAGAGCTAAAAATTTTCCGATATTCCTCCGCCGCCGCTTGCTCAGCATTCGCCACGTTAAAGTTAAAAATGCAAAAAAACAGCGCCAGTATTAAAAATCTCACAGTCATATTTTAAACCTTTCTCTTTTTTGTCGAGCCGTCAATTAGCGCCAAAAGTCCATAATCTTTGTCTTCAACAGCATCAATTACGGCTTTGTAAAGAGCGTTTCTAACTTGAATTTGGCTGACTTCACTGCTACCAACTTTAACTGAGTATCCAATATCTTTTTTTATTTTGGCTGTCGCTTCAAAATGTTCACCGCTACCATCGCTGATAGTGCCGGAGATTTCATAATATTTTTCGTTGATACTTAATTCGGCATCTCCCCGCGAAGATTTGCCCGTGCCAGAAGCTATAAGCACCGCCTCGCCAGTTTCAACATTAACAAATTTTACAGAAATACTTGCGCTGACAGTTACTTTATTAGCCGAAAAGCCGCCTTTATTTGCCACTGAAATATCTGCCGCGGTAGTCGGTTTTACGCTAATATCGGTGACACTGCCTCTGATTATGTACTTTACGCCCAGCTGCTTGCCTGCAGTTGTGGCCGATACAGAACTAACCAGCCCGCTTTGGCTAAATTCAAGTTCCTTGATAATTTCTTCAAGCTCTTCGCGATCGATGGTCCTAAATCGCCCCGTGTGCCAAAGCCGCTCCAGTAAAAAATCTGATACAATCGACGCGTCCCTTAATGCTATTTTTTGGGCAAATTCCGGAACTATGGTAGATTTATTTTTAAATGGCAAAATTGAAACGTTTGGACGTTCTGCAAGCTCTTTCTCGATTATTGGCTCCGCCAGCGCCGCGTTTATTCCCAAAATAAAGGAAAACATTAAACTTAACAAAAAAATCCGTGCCACTTTTTTCGCCTCCTCAACTAATTTTTAATTTACAACTATTGGCGCTCATATTCGCAATAGAAATTTCAAGCTTCGTTTTCCCTTTAAGCGCCATAAAAATTGCGTGTGGCTTCTGCTCAGAATCAATCGTCAATACTGCCTCGTTAGATTTTATTTCGCGAATGTAAACATTTCTAACCATACCAAGCTCGCGAATTTCTTCAATGCATTGCTGAAGTTTTTTTTCATTATTCGCAGCGAGTGTAAAGCTCAGCCCTTGAACCGGATTGGAACTGAATTTTTTTAAAGTATCGCCAAGTTTTTCAGCCGCTTCATTGGAAGCCTGCGCGATAGCATTTTGAGAGGCAATTTCTTCATAAACATTAATATTATTGCCTTCAACAGTGAAGGTACCGACAATATCGCCGGTATCGTATTTAATTACGTCAACTTTCAAAACCACCTTGATATTTTTAAAATTAGTTTTTACACTGCTGGCGTCATTTGACCTCGGCGGGACATCATAAACATTGTCAGGATTTATATTCGGCTGATTGTTGTCATTTCCGCTATTGCCAAATTTTGGAATGGACACTGCATTAGAAAATTTGTTGTATTTGCCTAAAACCAAATAATCAATGGAATTGTCTTTGCTTTTAAAAGTACCGCTTTTGCCAGAAGCAATATAATTCAGAAGGTCCGCGTTGTTGATTTTGATAACTCTGTCGGCGTCCAAAACGTGATTGAATCCCATGCTTACAAGTTTTTCATTCAAACAGCTTTCAGCAAAAACATCGCGCGCGCTGTGTCTATATTGGTCAACGCCAATAACAATCACGGCAACTCGCGGGTCATTTAGCTGTAAAATCATCGTCAGTTCGTCAAGCAATTTACCGTTCGGGCTTGTATCAACGTCAATTCTGGCTTTTACTTTGTAAGTGGAAGAATTGACCTTGCCTTCCTCTAGAATTTTTATTCCCTTCACGAAACCTTGAGATTTTTGATAAATTTCATCGAGTTGAAGCTGAAAATCTTCCATAAGCGTTTGCGAACTGATATAAACGCCGACAACTTGCTCTACTGCCGTTTGAGTGGCATTGCGAATGGCTGAATCTCTGTCGATACCATATCCTTCAACTGTAACTTCTTGAGCAAGAACCGTTTTAAATGACGTAACCAGTATAAACGCTAACAATACTAGAAACTTTTTCAAAATAATCTGCCCTCCCATGAATATAGTAAATCTACAAAGAAAATTTCGCCTCCTCTCTAAAAAAATTGAGCCAAAAATAACGTTAAAAGATCATATCATGTACTTTTTTCTTCGACAAGATTATATGAATTATTTTAATGAAAAATTAATCTTTCGCGCAGATTTCTCTAATTTGTGTTATACTTGCTGAAAAATGCAAGGAGCTGATTGTGTGAAAGCTGATACCAAAAATAAACTTGCCGCTGAAATTGAGGCGACGAACTTTTTTAATGAATTGCCCGAGGAAATTCGCGGCTACACTCTGACAAAAATTTTTGACGAACGCGGCGACAAATTTATTTATTTTACCTACGCCGATGAAAACGCTCACCGCGCTGTTATTGTTTATTTCCACAACGAAACCGCAGAATACAAAGTGCGGCTGAAAATCGGTCTGACTGAATTCTGTTTGACTAACTTTTTCACAAGGAATTTTGACAAATTTATTAATACCCTCAAAGCTAAACTCGACGCCGTGATTAAAATTCTGACCGAGCGCATTGATACTGAAAATGATTTATTCGTTGGAGAAAAACATCTCGGCGGCTGGACTTATGCTAAAACTTTGCCGAAAAATCTTGAAGGCTTTGAACTTTTCATTACGCCCGATAATCCGGTTAAAATTACGAACGGCTCATACATTATTTTGAACTACAGCAATTTTGAAAATCAGAGCGACTTCACGATTTTTTATAATATCTTCACCGACAGTTACAGCGGCGAATCGCGGATTAAACTTGTGCCGCGCGTGAGTTATCTTTTTGACGCAAAGAATTTGGACGAATTGCAGATTAAATTGAAACAAAATCTGGCGGCGGAACTTCAAAGCATCAGAAATTTTTAGGCGTTGCGGCAGGAACTTTCACCTACAACGCGAAATTTTTCTTAAAAATTAAAATGTAGGGAGAGATTACCATGGAAAAATCTCAGTCGTCAATGAAGACGCAATTTGTGCTAATGATGGTGGCGGCGTCTTTGGCAACAATGTTTGTAATTGGTACGGTTTTTACTTTCGACATAATTGACAACAACGAACAAGAGCTGAAAGCGTTTCGCGAAATGCTGATATCGGACATTCAGCGCGAATTGAAAAACCAAACCAAAACCGCAATTAGTACCATTGAGCGAATTTACAAAGACCAACAAGCCGGACTTTTTTCAGAGGAACAAGCTAAAAGATCTGCTGCAAATCTCATTCGAAATATGCGCTACGAAGGCGACGGCGGCTATTTTTGGATTGATACCTATGAAGGCGTGAATATAGTTTTATTGGGCAGAGACAGCGAAGGCAAATCGCGTATCGATGCAACAGACCCGACTGGCAAGCAATTTATTCGTGAAATGATTGAAAACGGCAAAAAACCTGGCGGCGGCTTTACAGATTTAATGTTCGCAAAGCCGAATCAAACTGAATTATTGCCGAAAATTAATTACACTGCCGCTTTTGAACCCTATGGTTGGGTTATCGGCACGGGCGTTTGGGTTGATTATATTGACATCCACGTTGCAGAAATGAAAGCGCGCTCTGACGAAAATTTAAGAGGCATAGTTATTAAAATGACTATGCTTTGCGTAATTTTGGAAGTTATTTTTATAGCAGTGGCGAATTTCTTTGCAAATCATCTTGTCACTCCAATTCGTAATTTGACGCAGGCGCTGGGAATTTTGGGCACAGGCGATTTTCGAATGACTAATCAGCCTGAAGAAAAAGACGTTACGCGCACTGACGAAATTGGAGTAATGGCGCGGGCTGTTTCGCAACTGCGCGAGAATGTGCGTGGAATGGTTAATAAAGTTATCACTTCAGCCGAGCAAGTTGCCGCCGCTTCGCAGCAATTAACCGCCAGCGCTGATCAATCGACAACCGCCATTAACCAAGTAGCTGAATCAATTGTAAATGTTGCGGGCGCTTGCACTGAGCAATTTACCGAAGTTGAAAACGCCACGACTAAAGCAGATGAATTGCGCGGGCATATGAAAACTTTCACTGATACTTTGCATGATTCTTCGCGTGAAATTAACGATACAAGCATTGCCGCAGAAAGAGGCGTTTCTGCTGTTAAAAATGCAATTGACCAAATGTCGACGATTGAGACTTCTGTCAATTCTTCTGCTGAAGTTATTGCGCAGCTCGGCGAAGAATCCGAAAAAATCGGCAAGATCGTTGATGCAATTTCCGCCATTGCCGACCAAACTAATTTGCTGGCGTTGAATGCGGCGATTGAAGCTGCAAGAGCCGGTGAGCACGGCAGAGGCTTTGCGGTCGTTGCAGATGAAGTTAGAAAATTGGCTGAGCAGTCTCAAAGTTCCGCGAAAGAAATTTCCACGCTGATTGGCTCAATTCAAAATAAATCTCAAGACGCAGTTACCGCAATGCAGCAAGGCGTTCACAATGTTAAAACCGGCGCTGAAGCTGTTGACCAGGCGGGCAATACTTTTGGCGAAATTATGTTGAAAATTACCGCCGTTGCCGACAGCTCCGATACAATGGATAAGCTTGTTGTTGAACTGTCTAAGAGTACGGACGTCATTATAAATTCTGTGGATAAGATTAATGAAAAGAGCCGCGAAGTTGCGAAAGAATCTGAAACAGTATCGGCTTCGGGCGAAGAGCAATCTGCCACAATGCATGAAATTGCCGACGCGAGCCGCTCTTTAGCAGTTATGGCGCAGCAAATGCAAGACGTTGTTGCTAAGTTCAAAATCTAAATTGACACGGGAAAAACAAATACATTCGCAAAGGTGGCGTCACGGCGCGACCTTTATTTTTTTGCATGGTGATTTTTAACTTTTCCATGGGAAAAAATAACATAATTGACAGAAATGGCGTCAGTATGCGATTCTCATTTTTGAAAACGCTGATTTTTAACTTTTCCCCGGTAAAAAACAACATAAATGGCACAAATGGCGTCAATACGCGATTCTCATTTTTGAAAACGCCGATTTTGGACTTTTCACTGGTAAAAAACAACATAATTGGCAAAAATGGCGTCAGTACGCGATTCTCATTTTTTAAAACGCTGATTTTGGACTTTTCACTGGGAAAAAACAACACAAATGCGACAAATGGCGTCAGTACGCGATTCTCATTTTTTAAAACGCCGATTTTGGCGTGAAAAAATAACATAATTGGCAGAAATGGCGTCAGTACGCGATTCTCATTTTTTAAAACGTGGATTTTGGACTTTTCCTCGGTAAAAAACAACATAATTGGCAGAAATGGCGTCAATACGCCAAATCGATTTTTGAAAACGCTGATTTTCTACTTCTGCATGGGAAAAAACATTGCAAATACTTTACAGTGGGGGAACGAATAATGATACGGCGCAGGTACAGGATACGACTTTGCGTTGAAGGACTGACAATAGGAATTTCAACCGGCGTGGTCATAGCGGCACTGAGAATTTTAATTGACCAGGCGGATATTTACCGTCCGATATGGTTTAAAAGTTTCGACGCGGAAAAATTTTTATTAACATCCTGCGCGATGATTTTGCTTGGAATATTTTTAGCGCGCGTAATAAAATTCGACGGGCAAATTGCGGGAAGCGGCGTCCCACAAATCAAGGCAATGTTGCAAGGATCGGCACAAATGTTTAAGCCACTCCGATTATTGGCGCTGAAATTTTTAGCAACAGTTACGGGAATAGGCGCGGGAATATCATTAGGTCGCGCAGGAATCAGCATACAATTCGGCGCATGCATCGGAAAATTTTTCAGCCACAAAAGCCGCGTTGAGGGCGATATTTTATTAACCGCAGGAGCAAGCGCAGGATTAGCCGCCGTTTTCAATGCGCCACTTGCCGGAGTAATTTTCTGCCTTGAAGATTTGCACAAAAAATTTACGCCAGAAATACTTGTTGCCACATTAACCGCGTCTGTTTCAGCGTCAGCAGTTGTCGAATTAGTTTTTGGCGTGCGACCGATTTTTGAAACAATTACGGCAAAACCGCTAGCAATACCGGAAATTTTGAAAGTGCCGACGCTAGAAATTTTCGCCGCAATGTCCGCCGTGCCGCTCAAAATATTTTTGTGTTTTGTTATGCTCGGAATTTTTTTAGGAATGCTCGGCGTGATTTTTAATAAGGCAATGCTAAAATCGCTGGACGTTTACGATAATCTAAAAATTTTCGGCTCGCGCAGATTTTTAATACCGACGCTTTTAATAATTCCAATCGGCTTAAATTTGCCGCAGATTTTAGGTTGCGGCAATGTTTTAGTCGACGAACTTTTGAGCGCCGAATTTGACTTGAAAATGACACTGATATTGTTTATAGGAAAGTTTTTATTTACGCTGGTTTGTTTTGGAACTGGCGCGCCTGGCGGAGTATTTTTGCCTCTGATGACATTGGGCGCATTGGGCGGAAATATTTTTGCGGAAATTGGAATTCGGCTAGGATTTTTTTCAGAAGAATGGACGACGCTGTTAATAATTTTTGGAATGACGGCGATGTTTGCAGCTGTGGTCAAAGCGCCAGTTACCGGTTGCCTGCTAATGATGGAAATCACGGGACAATTTTCATACTTGCTAACGTTAATGATAGTTTCGGGCGCGGCTTTTATGACGGCTGATTTACTTGGTGGCGAACCGATTTTTTCAGCGCTTATGAATCGTTCAAATAGTAAAAAAAATCCTCCCGTGTTATAATTACACAGAGGAGGTGTTTATCATGGCAGACGAAAATTCAAAAGTCCGTGAAGGTCAACCGCTTAGCATTGAATCTCGTGTAAGCAGTCTTGAAACGAAATTTGAGATGTTCATTGGCGAAATGCGCGACTTCAAAACAGAAATGCGCGACCGTGACAATCAACGTGCTGAAGAAATTCGTGAAATTCGTTCAAGTATTGAAAAAATGAATACCAAGATTGACAGCATGACTAAAAGCGTCAGCAATATAACAATCGCCGCAATCGTCGGTATTGGCGCAATTTCAGTTTCAGTCGTCGGATTCGTCTTTTCAGTTATCTTCAAGTAAAACCTAAAAACCAATTTTCAAACAAAAGTTTCGACTCTAGCCAGCCGGAACTTTTTTATTGCCATGATTTTTGAAGTATATCATTGTAACAGAATTTTTACAAGGCGCTTAAAAAGGAAAATTGGCAGCGGTGTTGTATATAATTCGCAGATTGGAGGTAATTTTTATGATAACGAAAGGAATAATTTTAGCGGGCGGATCTGGCACGCGGCTTTATCCGCTGACTGAAGTTGTATCGAAACAATTAATGCCGATTTACGACAAACCGATGATTTATTATCCGCTTTCGGCGCTTATGTTAGCGGGGATTCGTGAAGTTCTTATAATAAACACACCACAAGACAGCGCGCTTTTCAAGGCACTTTTGAAGGACGGGTCGCAGTTAGGCTTAAACATAAAATACGCCGTACAGCCGAAACCAGAGGGCTTAGCGCAGGCGTTTTTGATTGGCGAAGAATTTATCGGCGGTGACGGTTGCGCGTTGGTTTTGGGCGATAATATTTTTCATGGTTCGGATTTTGCTAAATTGGTTCAGCGAGCGGCTCAACATGACGAGGGCGCGACGGTTTTTGCGTATTACGTGAATGACCCCGAAAGTTACGGCGTCGTTGAATTTGACAATGAAACCGGAAAAGCTATTAGCCTTGAAGAAAAGCCGAAAAATCCGCGTTCGAATTACGCTGTGACGGGTTTATATTTTTATGACAAAGATATAGTTGACGTGGCGAAGTCTATTAAACCCTCTGCGCGAGGCGAACTTGAAATTACTGACGTGAATAAAGTATATCTTGAGCGTGGGAAATTGCGCGTTGAAAAAATGCGGCGCGGTTATGCCTGGCTGGATACTGGCACGCACGAATCACTTTTACAGGCAGCTTTGTTTGTGCAGACGATTCAAACGCGGCAAGGATTGAAAATTTCTTGCATTGAGGAAATTGCTTACAGGATGGGCTACATTGACGCCGAGCAACTTTTGAAATTGGCTGAACCTTTATCCAAAAATGAATATGGAAAATATTTACAACGTCTAGGGGATAGGGGATAGGGTGTAGGGAATAGGGAATAGGTAAAAAACACTAATCCCTAGCCCCTTTACACTAACCCCTAAATTCCGACGAAGGAGGAATTTAAAATGGCGGTTATTGAAACTGCATTGAAGAGCGTATATATTGTTGAGCCTCAAGTTTTTGGCGACGCTCGCGGCTGGTTTATGGAAAGTTGGTCGAAGGCGAAATTTGATGCAGCGGGCTTGAATTATGATTTTGTTCAAGATAATCAATCTTATTCTGCGCAGAAAGGCACATTGCGCGGCTTGCATTATCAGCTTAATCCGATGGCGCAGGCTAAATTGGTACGTTGCACGCGCGGAAAAGTTTTGGACGTGGCGGTTGACATTCGCAAAAATTCGCCGCAATTTGCAAAGTGGGTTGCTGTGGAACTTTCCGCTGAAAATAAGCGACAGTTGATGATTCCGCGTGGTTTTGCTCACGGTTTTATTACGCTCACTGACGACGTCGAAATTCAATACAAGACGGATAATTATTACGCGCCGCATTGTGAGGGCAATATTCGCTGGGACGACCCGCAAATTGGAATTGACTGGACGATTCAGCCGACGATTCTTGCCGACAAAGACGCCAACGCTCCGCTTTTAAATGAGCGCCTTGAACGTGATGAATTAAATTTTATCTTCGACGAGGAGGATTGAAATGAAAATTGTAGTTACGGGTGGCGCGGGCTTTATCGGTGCTAATTTTGTTTACTATGAGCTGAAAAATCACGACGACGAAATTATTTGCTACGATAAGCTGACTTACGCGGGCAATTTGGAAACTTTGAAAGACGCTGAGCCCAATAAAAATTTCAAGTTCATTCGCGGCGACATTTCCAATCGCGCAGAAGTTTACAATCTGTTTGAGGCGGAAAAGCCAGACGCTGTAATAAATTTTGCGGCTGAAAGTCACGTTGACCGCTCGATTGAAGACCCAGAACTTTTTTTGCGCACGAATATTATTGGCACGAGCATTTTGCTTGACGCTTGTAAAAAGTACGGCATTCAGCGTTATCACCAAGTTTCTACTGATGAAGTTTACGGCGATTTGCCGCTTGACAGACCGGATTTATTTTTCACTGAGAAAACTAATCTGCACACGTCCAGCCCTTATTCCGCAAGTAAAGCCTCTGCCGATTTATTAACGCAAGCTTATTGCCGCACATATAAAATTCCCGCCACTATCAGCCGCTGCTCAAATAATTATGGTCCTTATCATTTTCCGGAAAAATTAATTCCGCTGATGATTATTAACGCGTTGAATGGTAAAAAGTTGCCGGTATATGGTACTGGTGAAAATGTGCGCGATTGGCTGTACGTTGAGGATCATTGCGCGGCGATTGATTTAATTCTGCGCGAAGGCAAGATTGGCGAAATTTACAATGTCGGCGGGCACAATGAAAAAACTAATCTTGACGTGGTTAAGACAATTTTAAAGATTTTGGGCAAGAGCGAAGATTTGATTGAATTTGTAACTGACCGCAAGGGGCATGACCAGCGTTACGCGATTGACCCGACGAAAATTGAAACTGAATTAGGTTGGACGCCCAAAACAAAATTTGACTCCGGCATTAAGCTCACGGTGGATTGGTATTTGCAAAATAAATCTTGGTGGGAAAAAATAATCAGCGGCGAATACCAAAATTATTACGCGAAAATGTATGACAATCGGTAGGAGACTTTTTATGCGTTATGTTTACCCTGCGATTTTGACGCCCGATAAAGAAGTTGCTGATTGGTATTTGATTCGCTTTCCGGATTTGGAAGGTTGCGAAACTGAAGATGGCGATCTGTATGGTGCTTTATTTAGGGCGGCTGAAGTTTTGAATGAATTTATGACAAAGCTGGAAGATACCGGCGCGAAAATTCCCGAACCTACCGATATTAGAAATATCAAGGTTGACGGCGACGAAATTGTGACGCTGATTAAAGCCGATACCGACGCCTACAGATTGATTAGAGCAAAAATTACAACTATGTAACGGAGTTTCTTTATGAAATATGTTTATCCTGCGATTTTTCGTTGCGCTATTAACGAGGGCAAGGGCGGCTACTACGTCGAGTTTCCGGATCTCGGTGTATTTACTTTTGGAGAAACTTTATATGAAGCAATATACATGGCGGAAGATCTTCTCGCGTTAGAATTTATCTGTCATGAAGATTTTAGGGCGGGTACTCTTACCGATATTAAGGGTAACAAAATTGAAGATTGGAACGAAACGATTTTGCCACCAACGCCAATTAAAACTCTAATAGCTGACCTTGACAAATATTCTAGCGAAGAATTCATAGAAGATTCGACAGATGCATTTGTAATCTTGATTCGAGCGGATACTGAGGTTCACAGATTATTATGGGCGCAAATGAGCCTGCTATTGTAATGCGCGGCGGCTTTACCACTGGCGCGGCGGCTGCTGCGGGCGTCAAGGCGGCTCTGATTTATTTTACAAGCAATGAAATTGTCAGCTCGGTTGAAATTACAGCGTTGGACGGCACGACTTTAAATATCTCGATTAACCGCGTTGAAAAAATTTCTGATACCGTCAAAGTTGAAGTTATCAAAGATTCCGGCGATGACCCCGACATTACTAACGGCGTTTCGATTTTCACCACAACCAAAATTACCGGCAATGAAATAATTTTTCGCGCAGGAGCGGGCGTCGGCAGAATAACTAAGCGCGGTTTGCAGTTACCAATAGGCGAGCCTGCCATTAATCCTGGTCCGCGCAAACTTATTAAAAATGTCGCGCAGGAATTTAATATCGCGGGGCTTGAAGTTGAAATTTCAATACCGGCGGGCGTCGAACTTGCGAAAAAAACTTTGAATCCGATTTTGGGCGTAGAGGGCGGTTTGTCGATTATCGGCACGACCGGAGTTTTGCGCCCAATGAGCGAGGAGGCTTTTAAAAATTCGCTTGTTCCGCAAATTGACGTGGCTAAGGCGGCAGGCTTTGAAAATTTAATTTTTGTTCCTGGCAAAATTGGTGAGACCATTGCTAAAAAAATTGGCTTTGAGGCGGCGGCGATTATTCAGACAAGCAATTTTATCGGCTTTATGTTGGAAGCTGCGGCAGAGCGGCAGATTGCGAAAATAATTTTGTGCGGGCATATCGGCAAATTGATAAAAGTTGCAGCTGGGATTTTTCACACGCACAATCGAATTGCCGATGCGCGGCTTGAAACTTTGGCGGCTTATGCGGCGGCTGAAGGTTTATCGGCTGTTGAAGTTCAAAAAATTTTATCTGCAAATACCACTGAAGACGCCACGCAAATTATTTCGGCGAATAACCTTGAGATTGTCTATGAAAAAATTGCGGCGCGGGCGAGTTTTCGCGCAGAACGTTATGTTTTCGGCAAAATTAAAGTCAGCACAATTCTTGTTGACTATGCCGGAAATATTTTAGGGACTGATTTTAATTGGAAAGGACCAGGCGGCGAAAAATTCATAACACCAGCCGCGTTGGAGAAAATTCAGGCGGCGAAATTTTTATTAGGCGGGCGGCGCGCGCTGGCTCAATTCGCTACAACTCAAGAAACCTGCGCGATAACCGGCGATTTGGACGCGGCAATAAATTTTATTCGCGAAAAAATTTTAATTGATGAAGTTGTCGTAATGGTAAGCGGCGACCCTGGCTATTATTCGCTACTGGATTTACTGCGGAAAAATTTTCAATCAATCGAAGTGATACCGTCAATCAGCGCCATTCAATTAGCCTTCGCGCGGTTGGCTCTGCCGTGGCACTCGGCAACTTTGCTCAGTTTTCACGGACGGCGACCGGCTGATTCAGATTTAAAATTCGCGCAGGGAAAAATTTTAGGTTTGCTCACCGACGCCGATTTTAATTCAGTTACCATTTCAAAAATTCTGCTTGGCTGCGGCTGGAAAGAAAATTCTAACGTGGCGATTTGCGCGCGGCTCTCCTATCCCGATGAAAAAATTATTCGCACTACTTTAACCGACGCAATTAAACTTGAACCGGTTAAACACTGTATTTTAATTGTAAGTGAGTGATTATTGATGATCGGCATTGACGATGAAAATTTTATTCGCGGCAAAATTCCAATGACGAAGCGCGAGGTTAGAATTTTGACGCTGGCTAATGCGGAAATTGGCGCTGCAGATAGGGTTGTGGATATTGGCGCGGGTACCGGCTCCATTTCGATTGAGGCGGCGCGTATTGCAACCGAGGGACATATTTACGCGCTGGAAAGAAAATTGGAAGCTATTCAACTTATCCGTCAAAATGCTGAAAAATTTCGCGTCAAAAATATAACAATAATAAATGCTGAAGCGCCGGACGGTTTACAGGAAATTCCGCGCATTGATGTTGCGATTATAGGCGGAAGCGGCGGTTTTCTCGAAGAAATTTTACATACTATTGACCCAAAATTGAAAGTGGGCGGGCGAATCGTTATGAATTTTATCACGATTCAATCGCTTGCCGCGTGCCTCAATTGGTTCAAAAATCACACCGATTATAAATACAGCGCAATTCAAGTTCAGATTAACCGGCTGAAAAGTATTGGATTTTATGATATGGCGGAGGCGATTAATCCCGTGCATATCGTGACGGCTAAAAAAATTTGCCAGTGCCAAACGTCCAACTTAGTTAATTTTTCCGACGCTAAATCAAAATTCACGCACATTTTTAGGAGTTTCGTACAAGATTAAATTGGAGGCTTAATTTATGAAAAAAATTACCGCATTAACTGCGGCTGTGTTTTTCGCGGCGAATTGCTTTTCTGCGCAAGCTAAATCTGTTGATAATACGCCGGTGGTTGAAGTTTACGACGACGATATTAGATTTTCCGAAAGTATTTTGCCGTACGAAGGCGGGCTTTTAATTTCAAATTTCGGTTCTGCTACAATGAATCCAGCGCCCGACGAAAACAAAGGCTACATTATTTTTCGCAAAAACGGCGTCAATCAAACAGTGGTTGAAAATCTGCACAAACCAACGGCTATGCTTGCGAAATTCGGTCATTTGTTTGTTTGCGACGAAACGCGGCTGATTGTCTACGATTTGAAAGATCGTAATGTCGAACCGCAGATTATAACTTTCGCTGAAGATGATAAAGTTTTAAATGCACTTGCCTCAAATGGTACAACGCTTTATATTTCGGTGACTGACAGCGGCAGAATTTATTCACTGGACATAAGCAATCCTGCGCGAATGATTGAAGTGCAACCGCAAATTTGGCTTGAAATTCCTGGTCCAAATGGTTTAGCGGTAGGCGGAGGCGTAATGTACATTGCGTCAATCCCCGCCGATTATAGCAATGTAACCGATGAAAATGTAATTTATCGCGTGCGAGATTTGGAAAATCCCAGCGCCGAAATTTTTTACAATGTGCCTGGACTTTATGACGGCGTCGCACTTTCGGATAATGCTAAGACGCTGTACTTTTCGGATTGGCTGACTTCCAGCGTCAAATCGATTGACATTAAAACAAAAAAAGTCCGCGTGATGTACCGAGAAAACGGTATCGGTCCGGCGGACATTGCTCAAGCGCGCGGCATTTTATACATTCCAGATTTAGTCACCAGCCGCATTATCGAGATTAATTTGAATCGCTGAATTTAAATATTTCGACAACACAAGCTACAACGATTGCAATTAAATTTTTCCATTGATTAGATA
>CAJOIA010000001.1 GCA_905234505.1 uncultured Selenomonadaceae bacterium | reverse complement strand
CTTTTCCTCGGGAAAAAACAACATAATTGCCACAAATGGCGTCAGTACGCGATTCTCATTTTTGAAACTGCTGATTTTTGACTTTTCCTCGGGAAAAAATAACATAATCAGCAGAAATGGCGTCAGTACGCGATTCTTATTTTTTAAAACGCCGATTTTGGACTTTTCCTCGGTAAAAAACAACATAATCGGCAAAAATGGCGTCAGTATGCGATTCTCATTTTTGAAACTGCTGATTTTGGACTTGTCACTGGGAAAAAACAATCAAAATGCGACAAATGGCGTCAATACGCGATTCTCATTTTTTAAAACGCCGATTTTGGACTTGTCACTGGGAAAAAACAATCAAAATGCGATAAATGGCGTCAGTACGCGATTCTCATTTTTTAAAACGCCGATTTTGGACTTTTCCTCGGTAAAAAATAACATAAATGGCACAAATGGCGTCAGTATGCGATTCTCATTTTTGAAACTGCTGATTTTGGACTTTTCACTGGGAAAAAACAACATAAATGGCAGAAATGGCGTAAGTACGCGATTCTCATTTTTTAAAATGCTGATTTTAGACTTTTCCTCGGGAAAAAACAACATAATTGGCAAAAATGGCGTCAGTATGCGATTCTCATTTTTGAAACTGCTGATTTTAGACTTTTCCTCGGGAAAAAACAATCAAATTGGTACAAATGGCGTCAGTACGCGATTCTCATTTTTGAAAACGCCGATTTTGGACTTTTCCTCGGGAAAAAACAACATAATTGGCAAAAATGGCGTCAAAATGCCGTCATTATTTTATTTGACAGGTCGTTATAAAATATCTGCAGAGGTGATGAACTTGAAAATTTCTCCGACTATCGACGAGTTTAAATCTTTCGCGCAGGACGCCAATTTGATTGCGGTTTCTGCCAATATCAGCGTCGATTTGGATACTCCGGTTTCAATCTATTACAAGCTGGTTGACGAAGGCAAAGGTTTTATCCTTGAATCGGTCGACACCACGCAACAGGCATTTGGGCGATATTCATTTATCGGCGCAGAGCCTTTCATTCATTTGCAGGTTTTCAAAAACAAGCTGATTTACAAAGACGGCGATTTGATGAAAAGCATTGACGGCGCACCGGTCGACACGATTAATAAATTTATGTCGTTGTATAAAACTTTGCCACTAACCACTAACCTTTTGCCACTTCAAAATGGCGGCATGGTTGGCTATTTCAATTTCGAAGTTGCCGCAACTTTTGACAGAATACGCGGGCTTGAAATTTGCGATGAAGAACTTCTTGGTCAATTTATGATTTGCCGCGTGATGGTTGTTTTTGATTCGCTTAAAAATTCTGCGCGACTGATTTATCTTGCCGACGTTAAGCCAAATGATAATCTTGACGCACTGTATGAAGAAATTTCCGCGCGCATGAAAAAAATTGCCGAAATTATTTCAGCGCCGCTAAAAGTTTTCAAAAATCTTGTTAAGAATCAAAGCCAAAATCCGATAAATCTTATAGGGACATATGGCGAAGTGCCGCCTAGTATTATTTATGCTATTAATAAAGCGAAGGATTATATTTTTGCCGGAGAAATTTTTCAAGTTGTGCCGAGTTATCAGTTCAAGTCGAGAGTTTCTAAACCGGCTTTCTTATTTTATAGGAAGCTTAGACAAGTAAATCCTTCGCCTTACATGTTCTACTTGAATTTCGGGAGTATAAAACTGATCGGGGCGTCGCCGGAAATGTTGGTGAAAGTTCAAAATGATACAGTTTATACGTATCCGATCGCCGGCACTCGCAGACGCGGTGAAACTCCAGAAGAAGACGCCGCCTTGGCAGCAGAATTGCAAGCCGACGAAAAAGAATGCGCTGAGCATTCAATGTTAGTCGACCTTGCACGAAATGATTTGGGCAGAATCTCCAAAGCTGGCACTGTCAAAGTTAATAAACTTCGCGCAGTGGAATATTTCAGCCACGTTATGCACATGGTTTCCAGCGTCACTGGCTCTTTGAAAAATGATTACAAGCCTATGGACGTACTGAAGGCGACGTTTCCCGCCGGTACAGTTAGCGGCGCGCCTAAACTTCGTGCTATGGAAATTATTCACGAATTGGAAAATCAGCCGCGCGGCTTTTACGCCGGTACTGTTGGTTATATGGATTTTTGCGGTAATATGGATATGTGCATTACTCTTCGCACTATGAAAATTGAAAATGACACCGCAATTATTCAAGCTGGCGCGGGTATCGTTGCCGATTCTGTTCCTGTCAATGAATATCGTGAAATGTTGCAGAAAGCTAAAGCACTCTTTGAAGTTGTCGAGGAGGTTGAAAATTAATGTTACTTCTGCTTGATAACTACGATTCTTTTACTTATAATATTTATCAACTCTTAGCAGAGCTCGGCGCAAGTGTCGAAGTTATTCGCAACGATAAAATTTCAGTCCAAGATATTCAAAGCCGGAATTATCAAGCCGTTATTATTTCGCCTGGTCCGGGTGTTCCTAAAGACGCAGGTATTACTGAAAATCTTATTTCGGAGCTCAAGGGCGAGCTGCCGATTTTGGGCGTTTGTTTAGGTCATCAAGCCATTGGTGAAGTTTTTGGCGGCAAGATCATTCGCGCAGAGCAAATTGTTCATGGTAAAACTTCAAAGCTAATTCACTGCGGCAAAGGTATTTATCAAAACGTCGCGCAGAACGCCGAAGTCGGGCGTTATCATTCGCTAATTGTCGAACGTGAAACTTTGCCGGACTGCCTTGAAATTACCAGCGAACTTGCGGACGGTACTATCATGGGCATTCATCATAAAAATTTCGACATCGAAGGTATTCAGTTCCATCCGGAATCAATTCTTACGCCAACCGGTAAAATCATGCTGAATAACTTCCTTAATCACGTTAACCATTTCTAATGAGTTATAAAGCCGAACTTATCTTGTCTTCGTAAATCTGCAAGGGGGGGGGTATTTTTTTAGGTTTAATTTAATTTTTAAAAGGGTGTGATCACGCAACATAACTTGGCTCGGTTTTTCAATTCGTGAACTTTCTAGGTTTTTGGAAATTTTTATACTGTCAATAGATTTTCAGGGAATTATAGATATGGATTTTTCATTCATGGAAGGAGAATAGTATCATGGAAAACACTTTTAAATTCGATATTCAGCGCTTTACAGATGTGACAGAACTTACTTCGTCAAACTTCACCAATATCGTCACCTCAGGTGCTGTTATTACTTTTACCGACGCTAAAACTCTTACTTATACAACAACGAGTAATTCACCAACAACAATACAAAATGAAAGCTCGAATTTCAGTAGTATTAATTTGAGCGGTCTTAATGTGACTACGCTCACTGTTCCAAGCACAATGACGCTCACTATTTCCAATGTAGCGTCTACTACTAATATTGTAACTAGTGGAACAGTATCCTACAGCAACAACGCTGTTCACATTGGATCCATTACTGCAACCCCGGCTAGTTCTGTCAAAACAATCACAGTTAACGGAAACACATATTACGGAGCGGATGGCGCTGCTGTAACTGGAATCCAAGCCATAGTTTCTGGAAACACTTCGATAAACAATGCAACAATTACTTCAATTCCAAGCAATACGACAATCAAAGCTTCGGACAATACCGAAATCAGCCATCTTATCAGTGGTGTCACATATACAATCAGTACGGTTACTGTTGGAAGCGGTAAAACATTAACGCTCGGAAACGACGCAACTGGAATGACTATCGACAACAATGGCACTATCAGCAACAACTCCACTAATGGCAATACCATTACAATGGGCAGCAACAGTAATATTTCTAAAGTTGGGTCTGGCGATAAACTCATTGTTAACGGGGCAGCAGATGCTGTTGTCTCAAAATCCGGCAATTCCTATGTTGTTAAAAATAGCAGCGGAAATACATTATTTACTATCACGAGTCTTAATGTTAATGACAATACGCTCCAATTGTATTCAGACGCAAGTACAACAGTTGCTACTTGGATTTTAAGCTCTAATGGTAATGATGTTGAAGCAAAAGTGGTAGGTGGTACTGGCAACGATACAGTTAGTATTTCAAACGCAGGTTCAATTTCTGGATCTACTAGTGGCGTGAATGTTACAGAGTTATCAGGAACGAGTAAGATTCTTGATATATTGGTTGACGCCAAAAATGTATCGTTGGGCGATGGCAATGACACCATCAAAAACGATTTTAGCGGTAGTTCTGGTTCTTTGGTCACACTCCAAAGCGGCACAGGAGACGACAGTATAACCAACAGTGGCGCTTATGTTTCAATCAATGGCGGCACCGGCACAAACTACATAAACAACAGTGGCGCCAATGTAGTGATTGATGGCGGAAGCGACGCTGATTCGATTATCAATAGCAGTGATAACGTTACAATTAACGCCGACGGGGGCGATGATAAAATCACGATTAGCGGCTCTAATCTTGAGGATGTTGTCGTTAATACTGGCGCAGGCGCAAATACCGTTAGTATTGGAGCATCTGGCAAAGATAGTAACCACTATATTACAGTCAATGGTGGCAGCAATGGAGATAAATTCATCCTTTCTTCCAGTGCTAAGTATGTTTCGATTAATGCTGATGGAGCTGCTGATAGCATTAACAACGCTGGTAGCAATATCGTTATTAATGGCGACGCTGGTGACGATAATATCACGATTTCCGGCAATAATAACACAATCGACGCAGGAGATGACAACGATATAATTTCAGTTTCCGGTAGTAGTAACACAGTTATCGCAGGCGCTGGCGCAGATAATATCACGATTTCCGGCAATAGTAACACAATCGACGCAGGCGCGGGCGCAGATAAAATCACAGTTTCCGGTACCAGTAACACAGTTAACGCAGGCACAGATGCAGACGAAATTGTTATTAATAATGCAGGTAGTGTTTTGGTCAATGCGGGCGATGAAGCAGACAAAATTACAATTACCGGTAACAGCAGCGGCACAATAAACGCTGACGCGGGCAATGACGAAATCGTTTACAGGGGAAACACTGCAACCACGATTAACGCAGGCGCTGGCGATGATAAAATTACTATATCTGGCAGCAATGTTGTAGTTAACACGGGTGCAGCTACAGATAGCGATACAGTTCTCATTACTTCCAATGCTAATCATGTTACTGTTAATACTACTGGCGCATCTAAAATCAGCATTGAAGCCGGTGCACAAAATATCAAATTCGTTGGCGGCACGGGTGCTGATTCTATTTTCAATAACGCTGACGCTATTACAATTGACGGCGGAGCAGGCAATGACACCATTATTAACAGCAGTACAAGCGTTTCAATTGTGGCAGGCGCGGGCGATGATAAAATCACGATTTCCGGCAATAGTAACACAGTTAACGCAGGCGCGGGCGCTGATTTTGTTTCTGTACATGGCGAATCTGTTTATGTGGATGGTGGCAGCGCTGCCTCTACAATCGACATTGACTCGCACGGAATGCATTCCACAATTAATGGCGGCGCAGGCAATTCCAGTATTAGCAACAAAGCACAACAGGTTTCAATTTATGGCGGTGCGGGCTCTGATACAGTCGTTAACTCTGCATCTAATGTCACAATACACGGCGGTGAAGGTTATTCTACAATTGATAATACCGCTAGAGACGTTTCAATCTATGGCGGATCTGGTAGAGCTTCCATTCACAATACCGCAGAAAATGTCACAATTAAAGGCGGCAATACAGGTAGCACTATTGATAACAGCGGCAATAATTTGACAATTACAGGCGGCGGCGGTGTTGACAGTATCAATAACAGCGGAGCAAGAGTTTCAATTTCTGGTGGCAGTAGTAGTGATAAAATTATTAATACCGCAGACTATGTCACAATAAATGGCGGTGCTGGCGCAGACAAAATTACTATCAATGGTGAGCAAAATATTGTCCAGCGTGACGATACCTATAAAGATTCCATTGTAGCGGGTGAAAAGGCAAGATACGAGACAATCTATGGTGGTAATAATGGCGTGTATGTTAGTATTAATAGCGCTGCGCAATATATCACTATTAATGGTTCAACAGTTGGTAGTTCAGGTGCCGATAATATCATTAGCGCAGGTAAAAATATTTCAATAAATGGCGGCACAGGCGCAGATCAAGTTACACTTCAAAGCGGCAGCCAAGATGTTAATATTGATTTGAGCAATGGAGGTAGCAATGACAGTGTTAACGTTCAAGGCACTTCCAGCAAAATTAATATCAATACCGGCGCGGGTAGTGATTATATTTCATTGGATTCAGGTACCGACCAAATTACAGTTGAGGCGGGCGATGGTAATGACACGGTCATTAGCGGCGCTTCAGATGTTTCAATTCATGCTATCAACGGCGGTGACAAGATCACTCTTACTGGCGGTAGCAAGGTTATTGTAGATGCCTCAGAATATGACAACAATAACCAAAATAACCCAGCAGGTAATAATATTGTGGTCGGAGCCGTTGAGCAGAGTACGATCAAAACCGCTGGAGGCGCCGACACTATCAACGTCTCTAGTACACTCGCTAATGATTTGATTATTGAAGCTGGCAATGGTGCTAACAGAATTACCAACGCAGGCGGCGCTGAAGGGCACGGCGTAACCATCCAAGCAGGGACGGGCGCAGATTATATTACAAATAGCGGCTCTTACGTCAAAATTGATGGTGGACAAAATGCCGCTGGTACTAACGATACAATTAAGGTCACTAGCGGAACCAATATCACTATCACGACTTATGACGGCAATGATTCTATCAGTAACGTCGGTACTTCCACAAAGATTAACGCGGGCAATGGTGCCAATACCGTCATCAATACCGGCAGCGGTTCAAATTCCGATACTGCTGTTACAATTACCACCGGAACAGGCAATGATACCATTAAGAGCACAGGCGATTATGCAAGTATCAATGCAGGTGAAGGTAATAACTATGTCAGTGTTGGTGGTTCTGATAAACAAGGTGTTAATGTCTTAACAGGCAGCGGCAATGATACAGTTATCAACGAGTCTAAGAAAACCAATATTAATACCGGTGCAGGCGATGACAAAGTTACAAACTCTGGCGGTGCTTCAGGTGAGATTGTTACAATCAACACAGGCGTTGGTAACGACACAATTACCAATACAGGCAAGTATGTTGATATAAATGCAGGTGTCGGCGCTAATGCTATCAGTATTACCGGCGGAGAGTATGTCACGGTTACTGGCAGCGAGGGTGCAACTGATTCGATTTATAACGCGGCAAATCACGTTGTTATTGATGAAGTTAGTGCTGCTGCAGGCGCGGTAAGCATTACAACCTCTGGAAGCGATGTTTCAATCACTGCCGGAACACCAGATGATTTTATTTATATTACAAACGGCACATCACTCAGGGTTGATGTTGGAGATGGTAACAACACAATTAAAACCGATTATGTCGATCAAGCTTTGGCGAGTGTAGCTGATGCCGGCATTTCACTTACAGCAGGAACAGGCGCTGATTCAATCGTTGCCTATTCCGGCTACACCACAATTAACGCGGGTTCTGGCGATAACTATATTGAAACTAAGAGATATGTTTATTATGGTGATGAACCTTCGCCGGAAAAAGTTTCAATTGTAACCGGTAACAATAATGATACAATTATTAACGTTGCTCATGTGACAACTATTCAGGCTGGCAACGGTCTTAATATTATTGACAACTCTGGTAGTGGTACTGCTACTAGCAAAACGGTTATTCAGACCGGCGCTAATGCAGACTCCATTAACAACAGCGGTGATTATGTTTCAATCAACGCGGACGCAGGTAATGACACCGTGATTAGCTCAGGCTCTCACGTCACAATTACTTCTTCCGCTGGCGCCAATACTTTTGTGCTCAATAATGGAGGGCGTTATAGCGATACGCCTACCGCAGACGTTTCATTAGTTGGCGGCAGTGGCAAAGATTCTGTTACTGTTAATGCTAGTGGTACCAACAGCGACACTGGCCGCATTAACGTCAGTCTTGGCGGCGATCAAGACGATGTTGTTATCAATGGCGAATATGTTTCCGTTGATACTGGCGCGGACGAAGATATTGTTGCAATTAATAGCTCTCATGTTACGGTTAATACCGGTGACGCAAACGATTCAATCAGAATTGAAAACGCTACCGGTACGTATGACGTTCAAGATGTAAGCGTTAACGCGGGCGAAGGCATTAATACAATTCTTGTCAATGCAAGCGGTAAAAATAGCGATGCTAACAACTTTATTAGCGTTTCGGCAGGTAGCGGCGCTGATGTTGTTACACTTACTGGCTCTTACGTTTCCATTGACGCGGGCGAGGGCAGAAATACAATCCTCAACGAAGGTGGCTTTTACAATACCATTACAACCGGTGCAGATGATGATACAATTAGTCTTACCGGTAACGTTAGAGGCGTAAATGTTGACGCAGGCGACGGTAAAAATATTATTGATATTGCCGGATCGGGCGATCTTAGCGCTTGGATTAGTGTTAAATCTGGTAGCGGTAATGATTTAATCACCAATAATGCAAGTTATGTTTCAATCAACGCAGGCAACGGCACTAATACAATCACTAGCACAGGCGATAACGTTTCAATTATCGGCGGTAGTGAGACTGATAAAGTTACTGTTAGCGGCGCTAATACTTATGTTTCACTCGGTAGCGGTGCAAATGCAGACGCAGCTGATTTTGTTTATCTTGATAGCGATACTCGAAATGCAACGATTGTAGCAAACGCAGGCAATGATACTATCAGCGTTTCTTCGGATAATACTTATAACAACGTCTATGATTATTCAAACTTCAGCGCTACTACCTATGGCGTCGGCAATGATACTATTTACGGTTTCAGATCCGGCGATACAATCATAGTTCCTAGTGGTGGATCCGTCACCTGGAACGGTACTAATAATAAATTTGAAACTGTTTCTTCTGGCAATGGCTGGACAACTGATTATGAGATTACTTTTGGTTCAGGTAACGTTTTATTAATTAAGGATGTTGTTCCTGGCACAACTGTAATTAATTGGAAGGAATCGGGCGCCGCTGATACTACCAAATACATTTTGCCCTATGTTGATTATGGCACAAGTGGCGCAGATGAAATTAACCTTACGGCAGACGATCACGGCACTGCCAGCGACGATTATACTTTGAGTTCTAATTCCAGATATAGCATTATAGCGGACGTCGGAGATGACACAATTAACACTTCCGACTTCAATAATGTTTATATCAATGCGGGCGACGGCGCGGATATTATTAATCTTGATGGACTTAGCACCGGTATTACTGTTAACGCGGGCAAGGGCAATGATACGATTAATATCGCGGGAGTTTCCGTTGACGCTGGTGAAGTTCAAGTTGGTCATATCTTTGAATGGTCAGAAGGCGACGGCTCAGACGTTATCACCAACTTTAGCGCAAATGATACTCTTATCTTTGCCGCAAATTCCTCTATTACCACTGCAGTTGAAGTTAAAGACGTTAAAATCAGTGTTGGTTCCACTTTGGCGTATACCCTTAAAGACGCCGCCGGAATTGCTATCCATTACGGCAGTGGAACAACTTTAGCCCTTGCTTATGATGCAGCTGCAACAGGTAGTACGTTACCTGCTATAAATGAAGTCAATGGTACAAGCCGAGCAGACGAACTCACAAACGATCAAGCCAACTTTACAATCAAGGGCTTGGCAGGCGCAGACACGATCACCAATACCGGTGATGGCTCTGACAATACCGGTACTGCTAATAATTTTGTCCAGATTGAAGGCGGAGATGGTCACGATTTAATTATTAACTATGGCAAAAATGTTTCAATCGATGGCGGCGAAGGCAACGATTCAATCACCCTTAAGAGCGCAAATGACAAAGGCGCTGTAGCTTCGGGCGTTACCGTCAAAGCAAGTGCAGGCGACGATACTATCTACGCTGAAAATGATACAAATATCACCGGTCACATTTATGACTTCAGCGCTCCATCGGGTAAGGACGTTATCTTTGGTATCAATGAAAATGACACGTTGATTGTTCCTAGCGGTCTTAATATTATTGACAGCGGCGAAGTTGTTCATGTTATCAATGACGACGAAACTACCAGCGATGATTTCAGAATTACTCTTAAGGCAGATGTTAATTCAACAGATACTATCTTGCTCAAAGATATTACGGTCGGACAAACTAATTTCAATGTCGTAGTTGGCACAAACAGTGATACAACTGTTCTGCCTTATGTCCAATTTGGTACATCTGGCGACGATGGCAATGCCTCTGAGGCATTTGGATTCTCTGAAGATAAAATTGCAGCTGTTGATTCGCGTTATTCCGGTAAATACACTCTTAGCGCGGGTAATGGCAATGATGTAATTCTTGTTGATAGTCAAAAGGATGCTTATATCGACGGCGGCGCTGGTAATGACGCCATTACTATTGGCAATATCAAAAACGCAACAGTTGTTGGTGGAACTGGCAATGATGCTATCTACGCAACAACCGCAGGCGGCAACCGTTCCAATGCTGTTGTATTTAGTGTTGGCGAAGCTGACGGCAAAGATACTATTTACGGTTTTGCAGAAAATGACAGTGATAGCCTTGTTATTAAAGCTGATGATAGTCACAGTGATCTTACTATCGCGGGTGTAATTGCATTCGATCAGTATGACGTCATTATTACTACAACCGAAGGTAATACAATCACGTTGAAAGACGCAGCCGGCAAGACAGCTAAGATTAGCATTAATGGTAATGCTCAAGATAACTCTGGTTCTAGTGCTGAAACTTTCACATTTGATAAGACCTACACCGGCAGGGCTACAGCTGAAACTGTCACCAATGCTGTTGCTGGCTTCAATATTTCTGGTGCAAACGGCAATGATTTAATTGTTAACAGCGGTTCTGACACAACCATTGACGGCGGCGAAGGAAAAGACACTATTACTAACTACGGCGCGAAGGTTTCAATAAGTGCAGGCGACGGCAATGACTTTATCTACCTCTATGACGAAAATTCTGAAGGCGACAAAGCTTCTGGCATTACAGTCACGGCAGGCGCGGGCAATGATACTGTCAGTGTTGTTGGTGCAGACGTCGATAATCCTGTTGGACATATTTACGACTTCCACAACGGCGGCAATGGCGCGGATGTAATTTATGGATTCAATGACAATGATACTATTGTTGTTACAGATACAAATAAACTTGGCTTTAGCAGCAGGGAAATAATCCATAATGACGACGACGGCACAGACGATCTGAAGATTACAATTGATGGCGCAGGTAATACCGTAACGCTGAAAGATATCAAGATTGGTCAGACAAAGATTCATCAAGCACAGTTTGACAATAGTACTTACGCTTCGCTTGAGTCAAATGAAAATGACGTATTCGTTGTTCCGTTCATTAAGTACGGCGAAAAGAGCGCTGATACCGATCTTGTTATCGATAGAAATGATGTAGCTAATATAGTTGACGGATATAGCGATGGATATACACTTTCCGCGCAGGGCGGCAGTGACAATATCACCAATAATGGTATCAATTCTGTTTACATTGACGCTGGTGAGGGCAATGACACAATTAACCTTGACAATGTTGCAACCGGCGTAACAGTTAACGCTGGACAGGGCGATGACGTTATCATAGCTCCTACTGTTCTGCCAGACGGTACAGATGCTGTTGGTCATAAATTTGAATACAATATTGGTGACGGCAACGATATCATTTATGGTTTCCAAGCAACTGATACGCTTGTTGTTAATGTTGGCAGCACCGACGCAGCAGTGGGATTTGCTTCAATTTCCGGCAATGACGTTATCTTTACCGTGTCTGCAGATGGTAGCGCCGAATCCGGAAGAATCACACTCAAAGATGTTGCCGGTCTGCAAGGTATTAATTTGAATTCTGGAACAACTTTGGCAGATGCATATGCCCATAATTACCAAGTAGATGCTAATAAAGAATATATTGGCACTGCTGGTCAAGATACAATTAAGATTGCTTCTGGTAGCGATGAATTTACAGTACTTGGTGACGCCGGAAACGATGTTATTTATAACTACGCTAACAAGACCAATATTTTCAGCGACATGCGCAAGATTGGCGAAGACTACTTTGATTCTGATACAGCAAATGGAGCAAAATTCTCGGGCAACGATGTCATTTACAATTATGGCTCTGACGTTTCAATCGTTGCGGGCGCTGGCGATGACAAGATTTATCTCTATGACAATAATGTAGATGATGCTGCCACTCGCGCAGAAAAAGTAACCGTTGAAGCTGGTTTGGGTAATGATGTTATCAGCGTTGTTGGTGCAGATTCTGAAGATCCTGTCGGTCACATTTACGATTTCGCTTCTGCATATGAGGCTGCTACAAGCAAAGCTAATGTCATTGGCAATGATACTATTTATGGGTACAATTCCAATGATACGCTCGTTTTGCCAAATGTTGATAATAAGGCTTTCAATCTTAATAGTTCTGATACTACCGAGATTAGCGTTTCTGCGGACGGCAAGACCTTTAACCTGATTATCACTTTACCAAATGATAGCGGTAAAATTACGCTGGCAAATGTCAAACCTGGTGAGACTGTTATTCACCAAGCAAGTGTGACACCATCATCAGATCCTAAGGCGTACAATGAAATTTATAATACGGATGATGCAACTGACGGACAAAAGAACAAAGCAAGCATTTATATTGTTCCTTATGTCAAGTACGGTACAAGCAGCAATCAAAGAATTTCTCTCACAGCTGAAGATATTGAAGACGGTAAATTGTCTGAACTGTACGCAGCAACTGATACAAACATTGCTGTACGTCAATATAGTTTAATGGCAGAGGGCGGCAATGACACAATCGGCACGTCCGGTGTAGAACATGCATATATTTCCGGCGGCGACGGCAACGATAAGATCTTTGTTGATAATGTTTCCAGTAACGTCACTATTTCCGGCGGAGCGGGCAATGATACTATTTACGCTACAATGGAAGGCGGCGTCGGTCATGTTTATGAATATCAGCAAGGCACTGATGGCGACGATGTCATTTATGGCTTCAATGCAACTGATACGCTTGTTATCGGCGTAAGTGATACGGGTACAGGAAGTAATGCATACTACATCGAAAAATCTGGTAAAGATCTTATCATTAAATTTGCAAAGACAGCCACTTATGAAGAAACAGAAAAGAAATGGACAGTTGAGGATGGGGATAAATTAACTGGTTCTATCACAATTAAAGACGCGGCTTATATTACAGGCAACCAGATTAAAATAGAAACTGGCACCACTGTAGCTAAAGCTTATGTCGCCAATGCTTCGGATGTTGAAGTTGAAAAAGCTTGGGTCGGTTCCACAGGCAAAGACACCATTAACAACACTGAAGATGGTTTCAAACTTGAAGGTAAGAATGACAACGACCTCATTATCAATAGCGGCAATGAAGTTTCAATTTCTGGCGGAGATGGCGCTGATACAATTCGCAACTATGGCGCAGTGGCTTCAATTGATGGTGGCGCTGGTGACGATAAGATTTACCTGTATAACTTCAACGATAAAGGCGAAAAAGCTTCCGATGTTACAGTTGTCGGCTCAGCGGGCAGTGATACAA
Organism: uncultured Selenomonadaceae bacterium; assembly: GCA_905234505.1. Classification (GTDB taxonomy): domain Bacteria; phylum Bacillota; class Negativicutes; order Selenomonadales; family Selenomonadaceae; genus Quinella. Next base: position 31,015 of record CAJOIA010000001.1, on the reverse strand, counting down.
TCATCGTTAATGGCAGTGCAGATGATGGCGTCAATCGGGTTTATGACTTCAGTGCAGCAGATATTGAAGGTAATGTTACAATTTACGGCTTTACTGCAAGTGATATTCTCGTTCTCAATGAAGTTTCAAGTGATGATAAACTTACGTCAATAAGCGATGCCAAAAACAGCGTTGTTGACGGCATTACAAATAATGACATTAAGCTTAAATCCGGCGAATACACTATAACTTTGAAAGATATCGAGGCTGGCTTTGAAATCAAAGTAGCAACCCTTGACTCCGACAAAAAGCTCGAGGTTATCACTGATGATGACATAACTGAGGCTTACACTACAAAGAAGATAATTCACGGCACAGAAAAAGCTGACAAAATTACTTTACCGGCGGGAGAAGCTTACGCCGACTATACCATTAAAGCAGGCGCAGGTAACGATACAATCCGAGTTTCAGCAAACGACGCAGTTATTGAAACCGGTGACGGTAACAACAAAGTTTCTGTTACTGGTAGCGAAATTACCAATGTCACAGTAAACGCTGGCACTGGCAATGATTCAATCTTCAATGATGCAAGTTCAGCTGTAATTAACGCAGGCGATGGCAATGATTATGTCAGCCTTAGTTCAACGGCTTCTGATGTTACTGTTACACCTGGCGCAGGCAATGACACGATTGTTTATAATTCTCCAGTCAATGAACAAGATGCAAAAGGTCACATTTATGACTTTAGTACATTTACAGGCAAGAATGTTGTAGTTGGCTTTAATTCCAGTGATACCCTCGTATTGCCTTCGGATTATTATTTTAGTACAGATCCAACATTTAATACTATTAGCGGTAGCAATCATAGTGATGTTGTATTCACGAGCGACGACAATACCATAACGCTGAAAGATGTTGCTGCTGGCGTTGTCATTAATTACGCTACTTTAGATTCTAGCGACACAGAAAATCCTTATAAGCCGGCTAAAGACAATAATAGTAAAGATATTGTTGATACCGTTCCGAGTATTTACACTGGCACAACTGGCAAAGATAAATTAGACTTCACCGGCGAAACATATGAGAGTTATACAATCAATGCAGGTACAGGTGACGATACTGTAACGCTTGGCGCAAATGGTATTGTTTTCGATGCTGGCGATGGTAGCGATAAGATTTATGTTAGCGACGAAGCAAGCGACGTTACAATCACAGCGGGCAAAGGCGACGATACAATCAGCGTTTATGGCGGCGCAGAAGAGCCTAAAGGTCACGTTTATAATTTCAGCACTCTTACCGGCAAAAATGTTATCTATGGCTTCAGTTCTAGTGATACGATTATTCTTGATAACGCCAGTATTCCTGAAGATCAGGACGCATTAAATAAGTTGATATCCGGCGGTACTTCCGGCGTTAATAATGACCTTGTAATTGGTAGCGGCAATAATTCTCTTACACTCAAATCTCTTGCTCCGGATACTAAGATTCAATTTGCAATCATTAGTGGAGAAGGCGAAACTAAGGGACAAATGGTTAAACATGGCGAAGGAACCGAAACTACTACCTTCACAGCACCAAGAATTTATTTCGGAACGAGCAAAGCCGATACTCTTACGCTGAATGCAAACAACGAGAAAGGTATTGACAATACCGGTTACACAATTGATGCTGGCGCAGCTAATGACGTTATCACTAATCATGCAAGCGGCACAGCGGAAGGAACTGATAAGATTTCAATTGTTGCAGGCGCGGGCGACGACAAGATTTATAACGACGGCAGCATTGTTACGATTGAGGGCGGCGACGGCAAAGATTTAATTTCACTCAGTGCAGACGCTCAAGCGGTTACAATTAATGCTGGCAAGGGCGCAGATACAATCCGCGTAGACACCGATAGAACTGATGACGACGCGGCGACTGGCGGACATGTTTATGATTATACCGATCCGGACGGCGCTGATGTTTTGTATGGCTTCAAGACCGGTGACATAATTTTGATTGATCCCACCCAATTGGATGGTATCGCGGATGTTAATAGTTCGAACGACAAATATAAGACAGATATTGTTAAGAATAACGAAGGCGGCTTAGATTATATCTTTACGCTGGGCGGCGCGGCTAAGACTTTGACACTCAAGAATATTGAAGTTGGAACTGAAATTAAATTTGCTAAGGCTGATGGTTCCGATATCGGTTCTGGAGATGCAACTAAGATTGTTGCTGAAAAACTTGTATTGGGCACTGCCAAAGCAGAAGCGCTTGTTGCAGATGAAGCAGAGTACAAAGTTCAAGGTTTAGCAAACGCAGATACAATTACCAGCAATGCGGACAAAGTTACAATTTATGGCGGCGCAGGCAAAGACATTATCAAAGTTTCCGGCGATGTAACAGAAAACGTGATTTATGCTGACAATGACGAAGCTACCGGTGCGGCTTCAGCGGCTGAAGATACAATCAGCATTGGCGGCAGTGCAGATCGCAGCGGCGCAAACAAGATTATCTATACCGAGACCGATAAGATTGGCAAAGACGTCATTGTTGGTATTGGCAAGAATGATACAATCGTGCTCGGCACTGCTAATATAGACAACTTGGAAAATAAGATCAGTTTAATAGCAAATGCCAAGAATAGCACTGTTGACGGTTTGGTCAATAACGATTTGCAGGTTTCATTGAGCAGCAACAATGTTATCACGCTTAGAGATGTTGCACCTGACACAGAAATTCATTTCGCATGTCAAGATGCTGATGGCAATTTGCAGGCAATTACTGCTACAGGTTATGAAACAATGCCCAAAGTTTATCTTGGAAAAATTACTGCTGATAGCCTTACATTCAGCGGCGACCATGACGGCTACAATGTAAGCTTAGGCGCGGGCGACGATAAAATTACTGTCCAATCTTCAAATATCTCTGTTACAGCCGACACCGGCAAAGATATTATTTCACTCGGTGCAGAAGCCAATAATGTTACAGTTATTTCTGGCACGGGCAATGATACTATCTACGCAAATACTGAAGGCGGCAATACTTATTACTTCGGAGACAATGAAGGCGAAAATGTCATTATTGGCATTACTGAAAGTGACAATATTGAATTCAAAGGTACTCTGACCTACGAAATGACCAATGACGCCTTTAAGATTTCTAACGGCACCACTACTGTATTGCTCAAGAAATATGACGAAACAGGCAAAAAACTTGTACCGGTTTCTGGCGACGCTGTCTTCAACGTTAATGGCAAACTATTGGATGATGCTGACAAAGCAAAACTTCGCACTAAATTAGGCACAGCAAATGCTGACACTATCACTCTTGGCGAAGATGAAGCTAATTTCAATATTGACGCAAAAGCAGGCAATGACCTTATCAAAGTTGAGGCAAGTACTTCAATTATTGACGCGGGCGCTGGCAACGATACTGTTTCGCTCGGAGCAGACGCAAGCGGCAATACCATAAAGACCGGCACAGGCAACGATGTAATTAAGGCTAATAACAGCGAGGTTGGCAATACTTATCAAATTACCGAAAACGACGGCAATACAACCATTACCGGATTCAATTATGCAACTGACAAATTGCAGTTTGTTGGCGCTGCTGGCATTGCTGACAAGTTCAATGGAGAGAACATTAATTTGACAGGTAACGCAGACGGCACACAAGATGTCACAATTACAATCACCGGCGCAGCTGTTGTTCTCAAAGATATTACTCCTGGTCAAGCGCTCAAGATTTCAACTTCAACTGACGGCACAAACTTTACAGCTTTGACCGAAAATAATTCGATTGAAAGAAAACTTAAGGGTACTGACAAAGCTGATACAATTGTTAATGTCGGTGACGATGAAACAGATCCGCTCGAAGGTGCAAGTGCAGGCGATCCTTTGATTATTGAAGCTGGCAATGGCGATGATAAGATTAGAAATTCCGGCGAATATGTATCCATTAATGGCGGCGCCGGTGCTGATAAGATTACCCTTGAAGGCGCAGTTGACAATGTCACCGTCTTTGGTGGCGCAGGTAATGACGCTATTTATGCTGATGAAGCTGGTCACGTTTATCAATTTGCAGTAAAAGACAACGGCAAAGATACAATTTACGGCTTCAATGAAAAAGATACAATCAGCCTCGATGGCGCTGCAGGTGCTGGTTACAATCTCACTGTTGACGCTAAACATCATTCTTACATTAGCTTGAGTGGCGGCGGAAGCGTTTACCTCCTCCCAGATTCAACGAATACGCTTTCGGCTGGTACAACTTACACGATTATTGATACAGAACATGCTTCAGGCGCTATAGCAACCGTAGCTAATGTTGTTAGACTTTCGGAAAATAGCAATAAGGTCACCAACACTGATGACAATGCACTCATTGAAGGTTCAGCCAATGCCGATACCATTAATAACTCTGCAAATGCTGCTTCAATCAGTGGCGGCGCTGGCAAAGACGTTATTAATATTTCTGGCGATCCTGAAAATGTCACTATTATCGCGGGCGCTGGCGACGACACCATTACAGCTACTGACCATACCAATGCAATCCTCTATCAATATGCTAAAGGCGACAACAAAGACATTATCTATGGTATTGCTGACGGTGACAGCATTGCATTGAGCAAATTGCCAACGGATTATGCTTTGTCTGATAGTACAGTGCTTTCTTCCTATATGGACGGCGATACTGTCAAGACAGACCTCATTATCAAGATTGATGCTTCCAACACAATTACTTTGAAAGAAGTTACTGCTGATACCAAATTTACTGTCTACGTAGTGGAAGATTTAACAAAAGCACAGTCAGACTTGGCAACAGCAACAGCCGCCAAAGAAGCAGCGGAAAAGGCAAGTGACGACACAGCCAAAGCCGCAGCAGAAGCAGATATAGCCACAGCAAAAGCAGATATAGCCGAAGCTGCAAAAGAACTCACCATTCCACGTCAAATTATCACCACCGAAACAAAGAAATCAACGCTCGTTACAACCGAAGATCATGAAGGATTCAATGTTACCGGTGGAGCAGGCACTGATTCAATTGAAAATAGCGGCGATGACGTTGAAATTTATGGCGGCGCGGGCGCTGATACTATCACCAATGTCGGCGTTAATGTTTCAATTTTCGGCGAAGATGGCAATGATGTTATCAATCTTAGCGGAGCAGCTGGCGGTGTTACTGTTAGCGGCGGCGAGGGCAATGATACCATTTATGGCGATGAAGCAGCTCATACCTACTATTACACTTACAACGAAACTGCTGCTGATGGTGATGGCACAGACGTTATTTATGACTTTAATGCTGACGACGTGATTAAGATTGTCAAAATTACTGATGGTACTACAGCTAATGTAGCTATCGCTTCAACAGATCTTGAAATTGAATCTTATCAAGAAAATGGCGAAACCAAGTCCGACCTCCTCATTAAAAAAGATACTCAAACACTTATTAGAATTAAAGGTATCTCTGCAAGTTTGACTCAATTAAATATCAATGACAAAACAGTTGACGTTCCCACTGAGCTTAACGCCAGTACAAATGTCGCGGCAACTCTTGATAATGCAAATGACGATTATAAAATTACTGGTAGCAGTCAAGCTGACAAGATTACAAATAGCGGCTTGAATGTAGTAGTTAACTCGAACGAGGGTAACGATACTATTTCCAACTCTGGCGATAATACCAAAATTAACGCAGGAGCTGGCAACGATATTATCAACCTCACTGGTACAGTTGAAATGACGACTGTTGACGGCGGCGCTGGCAACGATACCATCAATGTTGGTGAAAATACCGCAGGCAATGTCTACTTCTACCAGAATTACCAAGAAGCAAGAGCTGAAAGTGGTGACAATAAAAAACGCGATTCTGTCGCTAGTGAAGGCAATGATGTTATTGTTGGATTCAAAGCAAATGATACGCTCGTTATCAAAGGTGAAGTTGTTCTCACTGGCGAAAATTCCAATGTAACTATAACTTCCGGCGGCATTGATACAAACACCGGTCTTGAAGACGTCACCTTTAAATTCAAAGGCGCTACGAATACTACTTCTACCGTTATTTTGAAGGACGTTGAAGCTGGTATTAATATTAATGTTCGAGCTCTTAATCCAAAATATGACTTGTCCGAAGGCGATGCCAACACTGAAGCGCAATATATTGAAGTGCTCAACGACGAGGAGCCTATTCAGGCTGAAAAACTTATTGTCGGCACAGACTCGAACGACAAAGCTACAAATACTGCTTGGAACGGTTTCCAAGTCAATTTGGGCAAGGGCACAGACAGTTACACCAACAACGCAGAAGCGGTTACAATTAACGCGGGCGACGATAACGACAGCATTATTAACAGTGGCGCAGATGTTTCAATCTTTGGCGGCAAGGGCAATGATATGATTAGTCTTGGCGCAGACGCTGAAAATGCAATTGTCAATGGCGGCGCTGGCAATGATACTATTTATGGCAGTGGCAATAACGCTACCTATGAATATGACTCTACAAGCGGAAATGATATAATTTATAGTTTCAATCCGGATACTGATAAATTCGTCCTTAGTGATGTTAAAGTTATCAGTAGTGAAATGTTGGCTGACAGCTTTAGCGTAACTTTGGGTACAGTTGACGCCACCGATGAGACAAAGACAACGCAAACAGGCGTCATTAAACTTATGCTTGATAAATATCCGCTTGCTGAAAAGACTTTAATTGGTCTCAAAAACATTTCAGGCGCTGATATAACTGCTCCGAAAGAAAAAGTTGCAACTGAAGGCGAACAACTCATTAATAAGGGCGACGATATCGATGATTATATTCTTACCGGCGTTACAAGCACCACTAAACACGACACAATTACTAACGACGGCAACCGCGTAACAATCGATGCGAAAGCGGGTAACGATGTAATTTACAACAACGGCGCCAGAGCTTTCATTGATGCTGGCGTAGGCAACGATTTGGTTTCGCTCACTTCGACGGCAGCGGACGTTACCGTTATCGGTGGACTTGGTAACGATACCATTTATAACGCAGCCACAAGCGGCAATACCTTCGTTTATGACTCCAACAGCGGCAATGATACAATCTTCGGATTTACAAGCAATGATGCACTTGTATTCAATGGGGCTATAGCGAACTTTGCAACTGCTTCTAGCGGAATTGACACTGCTACCGCTTTGGAAGATATCACAATTACAGCAGATTCTACTCGAATTGTTATCAAAGATATTGCTCCTGGTGCAACTATTAATGCGGTATTCTCCGATTCTTCTACAGCAGAAATTCCTGTCCCACGCTATTATAAGGGCAAGGATACCTCTACTGCTGATAATATCACTTGGGATTCTGATAAAGAAAATTACCTTGTTGAATTGTTCAAGGGCGATGATACCATTGTCAATAACGCTAAAGGCACAACGATTGACGCGGGCGCAGGTAAAGACAACGTTACCAACAACGCTGAAAATGCTGTAATTATCGGCGGAGTAGATAATGATTCAGTTGTCAACGACGCGGAAGCTGCAAATGCTACAATTTATGGCGGCGACGGCAATGATACAATCTTCAACAGCGCAGACAATGCTTATATTGACGTAGGCGCAGGTAGAAACGTTGTTAGCCTCGCGGGTGAAGCAAGCGGTGTTACGGTTGTTACTGGCAAAGAAGAGGATGCCATTCACAATAATGGTAAAGGTAACATTTTTGAAATCAGTGAAGGCGTTGATACTATCTTTGGATTCACTTCAGATGATACTTTGCAATTGCCCGCGGACGTTGAAGTCAGCGACACTAAACAAACCGCAAGTGGCTTGACAATCAACTTCAAGACCAACGATAAATCTTATGGCACATTGATTCTTGCTGGAATTGAAACCGGTATTGAGCTTAATGTTATCGATAGTAGCGGCAATGCTGTAGGAGCAGATGCAGGTATTGAAGTTCCAAACGCTATAATTGGTACTGACGCTGCTGAAAATATCACTAATTCTAAGGATGACTTCACTATTAGCGCTGCGGGCGGCGCTGACACAATCACCAACTCCGGCGCTAATGCTATAATTTTGGCAGGAAACGACGATGATCTGATTCTCAATAGCGGCAGTGGTGCTTCAATTGTCGGCGGAGATGGTAAAGACACAATTTCACTTGACAGCGGTGCAAGCAATGTTACTCTTGACGGCGGAGCAAAGGACGATCTGCTTATTGGTAGCGCAGCCGGCAGTAATGTCTTTGTGTATGACGGCAAAGGTAATGATACTATTCAAAACTTCCAAGATACTGACGAATTGCAAATTGCAAAGAATGTTAATTACACATTTGACCTTGTTGACGGCAACCTTGTTATTAAAAACAATAATACAAATGCTTTGACACTCGATGGTATCAATTACGAGAGAGGCGTAATCAAGATTAATGGCGAAGAAGTCAGCATTCCGCGCGTTGTACAGCTTAGTAGTGGTAGTATTGGTAATTCTTATGACGATCAAGGCAAGAGCGATTTCACAATTAAAGGCTCTGCTGATAGTACAGATGATTCGCTTCATTCCACTGGCAATAATGTATTCATTAGCCTTAACGGCGGCAACGATGAAATTCAAGTTGGTGGCAATAACGTTACCGTTAATGCGGAGAAGGGCAATGATAACATTCAAATTAGCGGTGAATTTGTCACTGTGGACGGCGGCGAAGGTTCTGATACCATCGTAGTTGACGCAAAAGCAGCTGATGTTTATATTAACGCGGGCGCTGGCGATGACAACATTACCAACAACGCAATTAGAACTACCATTATTACCGGCGAAGGTAGCGATACAATCGTTAACAGCGCGGCAAATGTTACCATTGACGCGGGCGACGATGCAGACGAAATTACCAATAGCGGCAATGAAGTTTCAATTTATGGCGGCAAGGGCGCTGATACAATTTCAGTTTCCGGCGAAAATGTCACAATTAACGCAGGCGCTGGCGATGATATCGTTGAATTTGGAACACATACCTCTGATGAAGAAAATGCTTATATCTATGAAATTGGCAGAAATGACGGCAACGATACGATTACTGGATTCACGGCATTTGACAAGCTTAAGCTCGATACAACTACCAATGTTGTTAATGTTACTCGCGACGATAATAATAATAATGTTTCAATCACGATTGGATCTTCCAGATTGTTGCTTTCAGACGTTGATGACGATCTTGAAGAAATTCAAGTTATTGACAAAGACGGCAATGAGACTACAGTCAGCTGGCCGAAGATTACTAACGGAACTGCAAGTCATGATGCTTTGGAAAATTCCAAGAGAGGCTATGTAATTAATGCGCTTAATGGGAACGATACAATTACCAATACCGCCGAAAAATCCACAGTTAACGGCGGCGCAGGTGCTGATATAATTACTAACAGCGGCGAAAATGTTGTTCTGAATGGCGACAATGACAGCGATACATTCATTAACACCGGCGAAGGCGCTTCAATCTATGGCGGTGCAGGCGACGACATTATCACAAATGAAACTGCGGGCGAAAAAGTTTATATCAGTGGCGGTGCAGGTACAGAGCAAATTATTAACTACGCTGCAGATGTTTCAATCGAAGCAGGCGAAGGCAATGACACTATCACAAATTCTGCAGAAAGTGTTGTAATTGACGCCGGTGCAGGTAATGACTTAATTGAAAATGAAGGCTCTAACGTCAGCATAACCGGCGGCGCTGGCAACGATTCAATTAAGCTTGGCGCAGAAGTCAGTAATGCTACTGTTGATGTTGGCGCAGGTACTGATACGATTATTAATGAAAATGAGAACTCTACCAATGTTTATCAGTTTGCCGGAACATACAACAACAACGTTATCAAGGGCTTCTCTGCAACCGATACAATCCAATTGCTCAATGGCGCGACTATTACTCCGATTACATACTCTTCTGTTGTTCAACGTACAGTTACATTAGAGGCTGCAAGCGAAGGCGAAACTCCGGTAACTGAAATCTATAATGACCTCGTACTTAAGATTGGCAATAGCAATGTTACTCTTCAAGGTTACGGCGAAGCTGGCTATAAAGTTAAGGTTGATGGTGGCAATGATATCGTAGTTCGTAATTGGATTACCGGTACAGCTAGTGCAGATAATTTAACAAATGACAAAGATGCATATGAAATTAACGCTTTGGCTGGCGCTGATACGATTGAGAATAGCGGTACCAATTCCAAGATTGACGGTGGCGCAGGTGCAGACAGAATCGTCAATAGTGGTGATGAAACAGAAATTATTGGCGGCGCAGATAATGACATAATTACCAATGAAGGCGATCAAGTTACAATTGACGGCGGAGCAGGCAATGACAGCATTATTAACAGCGGTACAAGCGTTTCAATTGTGGCAGGCGCTGGCAATGATACAATTATCAGTGAGAAAGATGTCATCACAATTGACGCAGGCGCAGGCGCTGACAGAATTACGACTCCTGGCGGTAAAATTTATGCGGGCGCTGATAATGACTTCATTAGCGTTAGTGCAGATTCTAGCGGTATTGTGATTAATGTTGGTGCAGGCAATGATACAGTTGATGCTGAAAAGGTGGTCTCCGAGACCAATGCTATCACTTACGAAATTGATACCGGCTATGGCAATAACGTTATCAAAGGCTTCAAAGCCAGCGATATTTTGCACAATATCGGCGAGTCTGATATCACTTTGGACGCAAATTCAGTTGTCAGAGTAACTCAATCCGGCGGTGCAGCTGATCGTTATGATCTCGTTGTAAAGGTTGGTACAACCAATGTCACACTTCAAGGCTACGGTGAAGCAAGTAAGATTAATATTGAGAATGGCGATAAAGAGGCAGTTGAAACAGATTTGACTTCGGTTTTGGTCGGTACTGCTGGAAATGATAACATTATCGTTGAAGCAAGCAGTAAATATGCTAACGCTTTGGCGGGCAGAGATTATATCAAAGTTCTTGCAGAAACAACGGACAACACACCTGCAAAGATTACCGGCGTTACTGTTGACGGTGGCGCTGGTATGGATACTATTGAAAACTCCAGTGCTTCTGCTCTGCTCATGGGCGGTGCTGATAGAGATTCAATCTATAACAACGGCGCCGGTACTGCTGAAGCCGGCTTTACAATTGACGGCGGCGCTGGTATCGACACAATTACTAATGATGCTGCAAATGGTATTATTTATGGCGGCGCAGACGCGGATACAATTATTCTCGGTGAAAATTCCGGCAACGTCACTGTCAACGTTGGCGCAGGCGCTGATACCGTTAATGCAGAGACTGTAAAAGCTGAGGCTGGTGCTATTACATATCAATTCGACAATGGCTACAACAACAACGTTATTTTGGGATTTAGAGAAAAAGACGTCATTGAAGTTCTTAATGATACCATTGAGGTCGCTGATATTACACCAAATCAAGTTGTCAAAGACTACATCCAGACAGGTACTTCCAGAACGGATACTGTACAAGCTTATTCACTCGCGCTGAGCATTGGCAACAGCAATGTCACGCTTAAAGGTTATCTTGGTATCTGGGAAGACGGCACAGCACCCGATGCTAATAGCATTCCTACGTCAATCAAGATCTCGAAAAACGGCAAGACGGAGGAAAAATCATTTAGCATTCCGAAGGTTATGCCTGGTACAGCTGGTAATGACTCAATCGATAATGGCACATTCACCGGTGAAGAAAGTGAAACCCATGCCGAAGGTAAGATAGACGGCAAGGAAGGCGAGCATTATGTTATTAATGCATTGGCAGGTAATGATACTATTCATAATGCTGGAACATTGGTTGAAATTTATGGTGGCGCAGGTAATGACACGATTGTCAATGTCGCAGCAAGTGTCACTATTGACGCAGGCGCGGGCAATGATACGATCGACAATGCGGGCGCAAATGCAATTATCAGCTTGGGCGACGGCACAGACAAAGTTACCAATACCGGCGAAAACGCAGTGATTTATGGCAACAGCGGCACAAACTACATTGAGAATAATGGTGGCAGTGGGGTTTTAATTTATGGCGGTAGCGGCGTTGATAGCATTATCGTCGAAAAAGGAGTAAATTATATTGAAGGTGGCGCGGGCGCTGACAAGATCAGTCTCGGTAGTAGTGCTGGCGCTGTAAGCATTATTGCAGGCGCAGGTAATGATACTGTCTATCTCAGTTCAGGTGCTAACGTCTATGAATACAACCGCGCTGACGGCAACGATACAATTTACGGCTACACTTCAAACAGCGTTATCAAACTCAATGACAGCGGTTATAATACTTCAGTTAGACCTGCAGCTGAAGAAGGAAAATTCGATTTCATTATCAGCGTAAATGGCGGCGGTACTCTTACACTCAAAGATCTCGCAACTGAAACTTCAGAAATCACGATTTGGACTCAGGGTGATAGCGAAGAATTCGACGCTGATAAAGCTGAATCAATCAAGATTCAAAATGCAATTGTCACTGTTCCTACCGCAAATGTTTTGGATGACTCTACAGGTGCCACTGTACAACCTAGATATACATTCATTGATAAAGACCTTGCCAATAATGCTTGGCTCAATGGTACTGCCTATGCAGATACAATCAAACCAAATAGTAGCGACGACGTGGTGATTTATGGCGCAGGCGGCAATGATAAGATTGACGCAACCAATACAAAAGATGCTGTTATTTGGGGCGGCGCAGGTAATGATTCAATTACTTTGGCATCAGGCAACACTAACATCTTAATTTATGGCAGTGGCGACGGCAGTGACTACGTCGAAAACTTCACTAAAGATAGTGTAATCAAGATTATTTCTGGTACGCTTGCTGCATTTAATAATACTTCCTTCATTACCCGCAATGAGACAGTTATAAGCGGCGAAGGTGAAAATACTGTAGCAAATATTATCGAACACCAAGACCTCAGACTTCAAATCGGCAACACATATGTAACACTCGGCAGCTTCTGGGCGGATGGCAATACCTTCGACGTTATCAACAGCGACGGTACTAAAACAAAAGTTACAGTTCCGACTGCGGTTATTGGTACAAATCAAAGCGACAGTGTACAATCTGAGGATGATGGCTATGATAATTCAACTGTCAAAGCTCTGGAGAATACAGCCAAAGGCGCGTTGATTTACGGACTTGGTGGCAATGACATTATCACTAACAGCGGCGAAAATTCCACAATCAATGGCGGCGCAGCAAATGATACAATTAACAATACCGGCAATGATGCTATAATTACCGGCGAGGATGGCACGGATCTTATTGAAAATAGCGGCGATTCCGTCTCGATTGTCGGCGGAGCAGGTAATGACACAATTACCAATACCGGCAATGATGCTACAATCAATGGCGCGGCAGCTAATGACATTATTAAGAATACCGGTTCTGGTAAGGGTGACGTTCTTATGACGATCAATGGCGGCGACGGCAACGATACTATTCACAATGCACTTGCAGCTATTGAAAGTGATGTTGAAGATAAAGATAAAAATGAACCCAGCTACATTTACATTATTGGCGGCGCAGGTAATGATTCTATTGTCAACGCTGGTCAACATGTCACAGTAGACGCAGGTGCAGGTAATGATACAATTTACAATGAAGCTGCGGATGTTTCAATCAACGCGGGCGCTGGTGTTGATAAGATTTACCTCGTAGATCCTTCAAAGGCTGGAAATGCTGTTAGAGTTTCTGTCGGTGCAGGCAATGATTCAGTTTATGCATATCGTATTGAACACATCGCGGCAAGCGGCACCGAAGGAGATGCTGATTATGTTGCAGCTCATGATGAAACCGTATCTAGCGAAGCACAGCACGTTTACGAGTTCGATTCACTCTCCGGCAACAACTATATTGAAGGCTTCAACAAAGATAAAGATTACATTGAAATTACCGGCGCAAATATTAATGTCACCGATACCGGCGTATTCAATGCGGCGGGTTATGTCCTTAGAATTGGTACAAGTGCCTCAGTCACACTCCAAGGTCTTTCAATCGAAGATAATATTTCCGATCGTATCGTGATTAATGGCAAAGCTGCATCAGAGGCAGGGAGTACCTTTGTGGTTTCCAGTCATTATGTCGGATTGGCAACTGCCGATGTGATTGATAACAGCACACTGAATGCAGCAACAATTGACGCAGGCGCGGGTAATGACCAAATCACCAATAGCAAAGCAGGCAAGGCGTCAACAACTACAACTGATGATGACGGCAACGCAATCACTACCAGAAATGACGTCGTACTCTTCGGCGCGGCAGGCAATGACACAATCACCAATACAGCTGCATACGTTTCAATCAATGGCGGTGATAGCAACGATAGCATTATCAATAGAGGTGAAAACGTTGAAATTCTTGGCGGTACAGGCGCTGACACAATCACCAATGAAGCTGCAAACGTTACAATTAATGGCAACGCAGGCAACGACAGAATCGATAATGAGGCTGCAAATGTTGAAATTTATGGCGGCGATGGCGTCGATACAATTATCAACAATGCAAATGATGTTTCAATTTACGGCGACAGCAGCAACGATTATATTAGCCTTAAATCTGGAGTTACCGGTGTAACTGTTTCAGGCGGCGCAGGCAACGATTCTATTTCTCTTGGTTCCGATAGCGCTGACAATTACCTGGTATTTGGTGCGTCGGACGGCAGAGATTCAGTCTGGGGCTTCAATGGACAAACCAAGATTGTGCTTGAAAACGGCGCTTCCATTGCTAACCAAGCTCTTGTTAATGGAAATACGGTTGTCACAATTAGCGGCACTAGCAATACAGTAACATTTATAGGTTACACTAACGCTAAGATTACTCAAAGCAGTGCAGCTGATGTCCTTGATGAAGAAACCGCAGCAAACTTTGAATCTAAGTTCTATGCAAGCAGCAAAGACACATTCTGGGGCGACAGTTACGATTATGACTTCTGCAGCGATAATTACAGCGGCGTTGGTGAAACTGCAACCGACCTTAACGAGCTCACCGACTACAGCGCGAATTACTCTGCAGGCAATATCGAAACTCAAGACTTCACGTCATTGGCGGGCGATAATACCTTTATTGCCGGTACCGATGATGAAAACAAAAAATCTTAATAGCTACTTCGAGTAAATTTAATTAACAAATCCTGCGCGAAAGACAGGTAAAATCGGCGGCTAAGTTAAGCCCTAACCGATAAATAAAATTTAAGCTCTCGGCGAAAGTCGGGAGCTATTTTTTTGCAATAAAAAAACCTGCCATTGCTGACAGGTTAAAATTTTTTATAAATGCGAATTTACGATTTAACTTTAACAACCACAAAGGCAAGAGCGGCGATTAAAATCACGTCTGCGACAACTATTATGGTAGAGGAAGAATCAACCGCGCTACGGGCATTTTGGGCGTCTACAGCGGTAACTGAAGTGTCTCTAGTCGCGCCGTTATATTCCCGCCAAGATTTTTCCAAAACAGCGAGTTTCGAGCGAGCAGGTAGCGGATTGGAAATTGCCTCGTAAGAATTGATAATCAACTCATTGTAGGCAATTCTGATCATAAAAATTCCCGTGATTGAAATCATCGCAATTAAAATTCCCACGATTAATTGATTGCGCCCGAACTTCATATTTTTAAAATTCATAGTACCAACTCCTTTCTAGACATTGATTGAAACATAAATTATAATCTCGGTATTCATTTTAGCAATAGCATAAATTTTTGTAAAGGAGTTAACAATGAGGCACTTTTTAACATTTTGCGTAGCGTTTGTTTTAATGGCGTTCTTTTCGATTTTTAGCACATTCATAGCAGAAATAACTGACGTTTTGCAAATGCGCAACCGCAATTTATCAATATCATTTAACACGGCGGGCGAAGAATTAATAATGAGCTGGTCGCCAATTCAATATCCGTGCGTGTACAAGATTGAAACAATGAGCGAAACAACCGGCTATGTACCGAATGCGCCGCGATACCACGTACTGACAGAGGCAGAAACTATATCCGCAAGTTACATTGTACCGCGCGCGCCAATTCCAACGTACTACTCAATTTCTGCGCGAGGAATTTTCAATGAGATATTCAAAACCAAAGCGGCAATGGCAAATCCAAATTTCCCAATACCGCCGCGCCCAATATCAATTTTCCATTACACGAAAGAAAATCCTGCAAGCAGTAAACCATTTTTAATTTGGCATACAGTACCAAATGCAGTCTGTTATGAACTGGAAATTCTGAGCGCGCCGCCGGAATATGAAGGCGGAACGAAATTATCTAAACTTTATCATTTGGAAAGCACGGCGAAAATTTATACTAATGGCTATCAAGCAGATTTGACGCCATACTATAAAAATTATGCTGTGGTTTATTGGCGAGCGCGAGCTTTGGGTTTGCACAAAGAACCAATCGGCGAATTTAGCAACGCCGAGCCAATTTATATTGACGAAAAAATTCCCGAGCCAAACGCGCCGCTAATTAATAATTTCGATTTTATGAATTATAAGCCGCTACCGATGTATCCCGTGTATAATTGGATACCGATAAATGGCGCAGTGAAATTTGAAGTGGAGCTGATTTCCGGCAATGACAGTATTTGGCGAAAAACAACGGCTGATTTGGGAAGTTGCTACGACGATTTCAGACGACCGGCTGGCGTGTATTATTGGCACGTACGCGGGCTTGACGCAGAAAATAATCAAGTTGGCGAATGGTCGGACATTGAACAGTTCGCAGTTAAAGATTTTGGCAAAGGCGTAACAGCAGCGATTTTTGGAGATAGCATTTCGCACGGCGGCGGCGCTGTAAGTTATTCCCCGCGCTCGCTTGAATACAGCTACGCAACATATATTGATTTTCCCGTGATCAATTTAAGTCGAAGCGGTGACACAGCTCACACGGCGCTGGAGCGTTTTGAAAATGATGTTCTGCCATTTAAGCCGAAAAATTTAATTATCTCCACCGGAGCTAACAGCCTGCGCGACGCTAACATTACTGCCGACGAAATTATTTCCGATTTAACGCAGATAATGAACCTGTGCAAAAGAAATGATATTCGCCCGATTTTTTTAACGCTAATGCCGATTAATCCGGAAAATATACAATACGCCTTCCACACCGAAACCGATCCGCATTGGCACGACAAATTGGTAACAGTCAACAGTTTTATCAAGGGCACTGATTATTTTATAGACATTGAGCCGTACTTTTACGATTCCAACGGCAATATGAATAGCAAATTTTGTATAGACGGCATTCATCCCGATTTAGTCGGCAAAATGCTGATAGGCGAAGTTATTAATCAAAATCGACATTTATTCAGGGATGTTGCTCATAGATGAATAAAATATCAATCACGCAAAAATTATTGGTATCGTACGTAGTATTGGTTGTGATAGTGGCAGCGCTTAGTGTTACGCTGATATTGCCAGGGCAAATTGAAACAATGAATAAAAACTTGGAGAATACACTTTCACGACTGGCTTATATTCTGGCACACGACAGAGAGGTTATTGAATCGCTTGAAGCCGGCGCCTGCTCGGTAAATTTATTGCGGCGGCTGGATGGTATTTCTGCAACAACCAAGAGCAGTATGGATTACATTGTGCTTGCCGATAAAAACAAGGTGAGAATTTACCACCCCGACCGGAATTTGATTGGCAAAAAATTCATAGGCGGCGATGAATGCGAAATATTAAGCGGCAATAAAGAAAAAATCGTAACGACACACCAAGGACACCCTGACTTTCAGAAGCGCGCCTTTCATGTGGTGTACGATGATGACGGTGAAATTATCGGTTTTGTAATGGCGAGTACTTCGACTAAAAGCATTGAACTCCGCAAGCAAGATATAGTTATCAGCGCGATTGGTTTTCTGGCAATTTCGCTGACAATGGGCTTGCTTTTGGCTTATGGAATTACGCAGAGCATTAAGCGAATTTTATTGGGCTATGACCCAACAACTTTCGCGCAGATGTATTTGCAACGCGAAGAAATTTTAGATAAACTTAATGAAGGCGTCATTGTTGTTAATGAAGAGCAGCGAATCATTTATAAAAATCTGCCCTCTCAAACATATATCAAGGAAGAATTTTTATCAAAGCAGTCGCCGATTTATCCTGGCGCGTATGATTGTTTTAAATGGAATATAACAATTCCTTGGTCAATGATCGAGCTGGAAGATAAATCATTTTTGGTTAGTATGATTCCGCTCAAGCCGCTTGAAAATCTTGATGCGGTAATGGTGATTTTGCGAAATCGCACGGAATTTGTAAAGTTGACAGAGCAATTAACCGGCTCAAATCACATAATCGACGCTTTGCGCGCCAATACTCACGAATTTAGAAATAAACTGCATATCATTTCGGGTTTTCTGCAAGTCGGCGATACCAAGCGGGCAATGGAATTTATCAGCGAAGAAGCAATGAATAAGAATGGGCAAAATATTTTGCGGCTGATTAAAGATAAAACTGTCGCCGCTCTTTTGCTCGGTAAGGCTAATCGCGCCGCTGAAATGAATATTGATTTTGAATTGCGTCGCGATAGTAATTTGCCGGAAAAGAATCCATTTTTGACGACGAAAGAAATTGTGTTGATTATCGGCAACCTCATTGAAAATTCTTTCGAGGCAATGACGCTTAAAAATCCGCGGCAGGTTGAATTTTTCATTGATTCCAATCCGCAGGGTTTAACGATTACCGTTGATGATACTGGTTGCGGTATGACTGAGCAACAGATTAAGAAATTTTACAGCGGTTCGTACACGACGAAAGGCGCAGGGCACGGTTACGGTATGAAATTAATTCGTGAAGTTATTGACCGACGCAAGGGTTTTCTGCAAATTGATTCTGAACCCAACGCAGGCACTTCAATTACTATTAATATTAATTGTGAGACTTTCGCGCAGAGAACCATTTGAAGATTTTCTATAATTACCAATTTGATTATTCCTATATTGACAACGGCGTTTTGAAATTATAAAATGACACTGATTAAGTAGGTTCGTAAGTTGTTAGTTAACAAGGAGGTGTGTACCATGCCAACGATCAATTCAATAGCTAAACAAGCGAGTATGGTTGCGAGCTTGCAAACGAAATTTTTCGGCTCTGATTTTGCGGCTGGTAATAATTCTGTGCTGGTCGGTTCGGCGTTTAATACTTTAAACAATGCGGTCAAATCGGAATATGGCGGGCAACCGGCTTTAACAAATTTAGTTGAAAATTATCAAGCGCGCCGAGACGCTTTCAGACAAGAATTAAATGACAATATGCAGTCACTCAAAGACTCTTCCGATAGATTGAAAGAATCCACCGCCACTGAAGAGGAAACCGCCACTGAAACGGTTGAAGATACCGCTGCAACCACTGACAGCGACCCAAATACCGGTTCGGCGCTATCAAACCTTGCTGGATTTGCCAATGGCAATATTCCGCCGCAAGAAAGAAATATGATGGTGCAGCCGAATAACGCGCCCGACTTTCCACCGCCACCGCCAGAAACTGAAGAATTGACTGAGGCAGAAATTCGCGAAACTATGCGCAATAATTTTCAAGAGGCTGGGCGCATGGGCTTCGAGGAATTTACTGAAAGATATCTTATTGCCGAAAATGAAGATGAAACGGATTTGACGGCGCTTGAAGAGATTGGGCAAAGCATTAACAATACCGAAAATAGTCGCTCAAACAACGCAGATATTCTCAACAATATCAGAAGTTTGGTCAATGATTATAATTCTGCGCGAAATTACCTGAATGAAAATCGCGGTTTATCAAATCGTATGTCGGCGCTGGCAGATAATTTTGGTGGCAGCCGTGAACTTTCTGAATCGCTTATGAGCATTGGAATTTTCATGAACTCGGACGGCGAACTTTCGATTAATGAAACTGTTTTGCAGCTTGAATTAGACAGAAACGCTGATAATGTCAATTCTATTGTAGGCGGCGAAGGACTTGCCGGTCAAATAGATCGTGAAGTTGAGCGCGCTAGTTCTCAAAGTGAAAATTTATTTCCGTCCATTTATGATTATTCGAACAACAACACGCAGGACATTACAGAATCGTTGTATTCGCGGCAAAATTTTAATACTGCCACTTATGCTTGGGACAATGTTTCGCGTTTTTTGACTATGCTAACCTAATTTTAGGATTTAGGATTCAGGAATTAGGAGTTAGGGATTTTTCCCTAGTCGCTAATTCCTAACTCCTATTTCCTGGTTCGGAAATCGAAATATCAAAGGTCGCTCTGTCTTGGGCGGCTATTTTTTTTGTAAGGAGTTTTGACAATGGGAAATATATTGGAGAGCGTTCTTGACGAATTTAAAAATTTGGCGGCAATACCGCGCCCCTCCAAGAATGAAGAACAAGTTAGTAATTTTTTGCGCGAATATCTGAAAAGTTTAGGTTTCGAGGTCGCGCAGGACAAATTTAAAAATATTATAGCTGAAATTCCTGCAAATGGTAAAAATTCTGCCGTGACGATTTTGCAGGCGCATATGGATATGGTTTGCGTGGCAGAAAGCGGAGTTGATTATGAACCACTGCGCGACGCTATTAAATTAATTCGCACTGAAAAATATTTGAAGGCGGCTGGAACAAGTTTAGGCGCCGACGATGGAATTGGAATTGCCGAAATTTTGTACATTGCGAAGAATCATAAAAATTTCCCGCACGGTCCGATTAGAATTATTTTTACCACTGACGAAGAACAAGGCATGAGCGGCGCGATTAATCTTGACGCAAAATATTTTACTGACGCGGCGTATCTCATTAACTGCGACAGCGAAAAACACGGCGAGCTTGTTGTTGGCAGCGCGGGCAATGTTCACGTAGATTTTTCGCGCAGAATTAATTATGTTGCTCCGAATCTTGATAGCGCAATTCAAGTAAAGATTTTCGGTTTACGCGGCGGGCATTCTGGTCTTGAAATTACTGAAAATCACGCTAACGCCATTAAAATTGCAGAAAAGTTTTTGAGGCGGCTCGATAAAATTGAGCTGGCAAAAATTGACAGCGGCAATGCGGCTAATGTTATTCCGGACGCGGCGGAATTTATTATTGTCACTGATTCGGTTGCTGAGATAAATTCTCGCGCAGATTGGCTGAAAAAAAATATGCATGCGATGGCTGAAAATATTTACGTGGACTGCGCGAAAGTCGAAGTTCCGGAAAAAGTTATGAGCGCGGCAGACTTTGAGGCTTTAAAAAATTTGTTGGCAGTGATTCATAGCGGCGTCTATTCTGTTTTTGGCGAAATGGCGAGAACTTCGGCGAATATTGGAATTTTGCGCACGGCTGAAAATATCGAATTAAACATATTAGCTCGCGCAAATATCACGGCACTGCTTGAGGATTTCATTAACTATTTCGCGCAGGTTGCAAAGGTAACAGGCTTTGATATAAAAATTGGCACACCGACACCAGCTTGGGATTATAATCCAAAAAGCCGCCTCGCTGAAATTATGTCGCAGATTTTCAAAGAGCAAAATAATTTCTGCGCGAAGGTTCACACGATACACGCAGGGCTTGAGTGTAGCTTTTTTTCAGTGAAAAATCCAAGCCTCGATATCGTCTCAATAGGTACAACGAATGAATTTATTCACAGCCCGCAAGAGCGCCTTCACCTTGAAACGATTGAGCCGCAAGTCCGACTGATAATCGAAACGCTCAAACAAATTTAAGCCGCAGAGGTGGTTTTAATGAATCGTGACTTACGCACCTTAGCAAAATTAGCAACAATTATCGCGGTTACGTTCAGCTGTGTGATATTGACTTATTTCATTACGTCGTCAATCACGGGGCATCAATTAGCAACGGCGTCCGGCAATATGGCATTCAGTCGCTGGCAAGAAAAATTTCAATCGCTGACTATAAACGCGGGCATTTTATCATTTTTATGCTCATTGGCGTGGTTCGTGCTTACACGCTGGATTTTCAAAATAAATTCGTCGCGCGGCATAGGCAAAAGAACAGTTTGGGCAGCACTGGCGGCGCTAGATTTAATCGGATGTGTAGCCATTCCACAGTTTTATTCAAGCACACTCGGAATAAAAATAAATTTCATTGTCATAGCGGTTTTTATAATATTTTTTGCAGGAATAGGCTATTGGCTGTTAACGATTTTCACAACGCCCAAAATTTTCAAATACACGCCGCTTGGTGCAAGATTTTTTCTGGCTAGGAAGTGAATTTTATGAGCTACTATTTTATTTCGATTGGCGGCAGTGGCGCAAAAGTTCTTGAAGCGTTAACTCATTTATGCGTCGCGGGCGTTATGCCTACGCGCGAGGAAATTAATATTTTGGCAATTGATCCCGATTCTGGCAATGGCAATTTGGAGCGCAGCGGTTTTGCGCTGAATAGCTATATAAAATTTCAAAAGCTGAGTGTTGGCAATGATACGCCGCTTTTTAAAACTAAAATGACGCTGATTAAACCTTTTCCTTGGAATCCGATTGAAATTGATAAGACGCTGGATGATTTAATGGATTATCAGATTTACAAGGGCGGTTCACTAGGCAATTTGTACGAAGTTTTATATACGCGGCGCGAAAGAAATACCAAACTGAATGAAGGGTTTCGCGGACATCCTTCAATTGGCGCGGCAGTTTTGGCGAAAAAATATACTCTGCGCGACAATAAAAATACGCAATGGACAGATTTTATTCAAAAGATTAAGCAGGACGCGAACAACGGCGGCGAGATAAAAATTTTTTTTGCGGGCTCGGTATTTGGCGGGACAGGCGCCTCTGGAATGCCGACCATCGCCCGACTTTTGAGAAATGACCTTAAGGATAATTCGCCAGATAAAAATACTATTTTGATTGGCGGCGCTTTTATTCTGCCGTACTTTAGTTTTCCGCCGCCCGCTGAAGCTGATAAACTTTTTGCGCGCTCGGAAAATTTTTTAACGAATACCAAAGCCGCGCTCAAATATTATGCACAACGCGAAAATGTTTTCAACGCGATGTATTTTGTTGGCGATTCACACGTGACGCATTTTCAAAAATTCAGCATTGGCGCTGCCACTCAGAAAAACGATGCGCATATTGTGGATTTTTACGCTGCGCTTGCCGCTATAGATTTTTTCAATCAGCCTGCCGATTATTCGCAAGTTTATAATTGCATTTTTCACAATGACAGCAATAAATTTAGTTGGAGCGATTTTCCGGCGCTTGAGGAAATTGAAAATGGTGACGCGAAAGATTTTGAGTTCAGGAAACGCTTTGCCAAATTTGCGCGATTTGTTTTTGCTTATGTGCATTTTATCAAGCCGGTTTTGCGTGGCTTGTCGAGCGGCGACATTAAAGATTATCAATATCCTTGGTACGTGGATTATTTTTCGGAAGCTGACATTGTTAATACCGGCGCGGTGAAAAATTTTGAAGACTACGCAGAATCTTTTGTGACGTGGCTTAAACAACTTGAAACTTTGCAAGACAGGGAAGTTGCGCTGATAAAATCGGCAATGTTCGAGTCCAGACCTGCGCGAATAGTGAATGCGGAAGAATTTTATGCCTGCGACGGCGTTATAACCAATCCGAAATTGACATTGCACGAAGTTTGGTACAGGCTTACCGAAGATTTAAATTTGGATTCGTCAATTAATGGATTTGGAAAATTTTTGAGGCGATTGTATGAAGCATGCGACGCGTGAAGGAGTGAAAATATGTCTTTTCCAATGCTCCCGAAAATTGACAGAGAAAATCAGCGGTTTATTGACAGAAACGCGGGCGAATGGACGCGAGAAACTGACAGCGATTATCTGACGAGCCTTGTAAATAGTTTAGCCGCCGGTTCGACTTTGGAAGATATCAGCAACATTGATTCTATACCGGATATTTGGGCGCGTCCGTTGCTTTTTAAAATGGCGCTTTTTGATTTTAACGCGGATAATAATTTGCGTGAATTTGTTGCCGGTTTGCATGATAAAGTTGTTGGCGAATGGCGCGCGATTTTGGCTATGTTGGCGCTGAAAGAAATTCGACATTTGAATATCAAGGCGGTTTCGGTAAATTTGGACGCGGCGGAAAATACTTCAACTGATCTCGCGCAGATTTTCAAGGCGCTAATTCCAAGTGATTCATTTAATGGCGATGAAAATTCCTGGCACAGTGATATTTACGTGCTTTTTTATAAGGGCAAGCCTTTTGCAATGACTTCGCCGGTTACGTTGGTTGCCAGTGCCGCTGATTATATTGAAACTTTTATTGACGAACCGCCCGCCCCTTGGCTTGATAAAAATAAAAATCTGATTGACCCGCTTGATAAACTTTCTGGCGAAGAACTTTTTGCAATGGATTTTTGGCTGGATAATGTTTATAGCGAATTGCAAGAAATAAGCAAAGCTGTGAGCGGAAGCTCGAAAGAAATTGCCGGAAAACTTTTGACGTGCATTGAATATTATCGGCGTGATATTGGCGCGAAGATTAAAAATAAGCCTGCGCCGAAATTAAATCTTGTAGCTTCGAATTTAGATTTGCATATTGGCACTGCGCGAATTTTAAATAGTACAGTTGAGGCGCGCGTAGCCACGATAGCAGATTCAGCGGTTCGACTTCTGACAAATTCCAAGCGCAAAAAGAAAAATTTGCTGATAGTTTCTCCACAAATGGCACGCGATTTCGCCGAGCAAGAAAATATTGACGCGTCGCAATTAATTATTTGGCAGGGCGTCAGTGCCGCAGATATAACTGAAGAAAGTTTGCAGGGCGATAAAAATAAAATCGGCGAAATTGTTTTAAAGGATGCGGAATATCGCCGACCGGAAGATTTTTTTTATGCGAAATTGGCGGTAATTGAGCCGAGTAAATCTTTTATTGGCGCTATTGAAATTGAAGGCGCGGCGCAAATTGCGAATTTAGACCTTGATATTATTTTGCCAATTAAGCGTGAGTTGCTTGAATTTTTTTCGCCGGAAGAAATTATCAGCCGCATTTCGGTTACTGCAGAATCTGACAATGATATTTCGGTGCATTTTAAATTTCCGCTTCAAAGTGGCGAATATCGCTTCACAAAAAATTATAGCGGCGATAATCTGATTTATATTCAAAAAGATATTCCAGTAATTGAGCTTTACCCGAATGTTCGGCGCGCGGGCTGGAATAAATATTATCTGTACTATGAGAATTACCAGGCGCAGGCGAAAGATAATGCTGAGCTGCTGGTTGAAGAAATGCTGTACATTGAGCCATTTAGTTTTGACAAGGCGCTTTGTGAAGAATTTCCTGCTTACGGTTTAGCAAATCGGTTAACTGCGCGACTGAATGATTTTCCAGAGGCTTTGATTTGCAATTACAAGCTCGGTGACGTTGCTGTGGAAATTGGCGCGTTGCTTTTGAATAAGCCGCACAATTTTAAGCGGCAGGTTGGTTTAAATTGGAAAATTGGCGTTGACTTCGGAACAAGTTCAACAATGCTTTACTTCGCGCAGGACAAGCAACCGCCTAAGCCGCTGGATTTTGATTCGCACCTCTTGCAGATAACTGAAAGTCGCGGCGCGCGGGCAAATACTTTTTTGAGTTTTATATCTTCAATTCAGCCGATAAGATCGGACGGCTCATTTTTGAGCGTTTTCCATTTGTTGCAACGTAATGATTCTGGAGAAATTCGCGCGTTGCTTGATGGTCACGTGCTTAGTTTTATCAGCCCTCGAATTTTTGAGGAACTCGGCAACGACGTTGATACAAATTTGAAATGGCAAAATGAAGATTTTGGGCGGCGGAAAGTTGCGGCGTATATTCAGCAGATTTGTTTTCAAGCGCTGGTTGAAGCAGCGGCTAATGGCGTTGATAAAATTCAGTGGAATTTTTCATATCCTACCGCCTTTTCCAAAGAGCAAAGTTTAGCATTTGATGCCACTTGCCGCGACGCTGTGAAATTTGCCTGCGAAAATACCGGCAATAGTGATGCTGAAATTGAAACTTGGTCCGAAAGCCAGGCGGCGGCGTATTATTTCAATAAGCTCAATGCTGGTGTATCGAATTTTAATCACGGCGCGGTTTGCGTGGATATTGGCGCGGGTACCACCGATATTACCGTTATCAGCGGACAACCTGGCAGAATTGTTTTTC
Organism: uncultured Selenomonadaceae bacterium; assembly: GCA_905234505.1. Lineage (GTDB taxonomy): Bacteria > Bacillota > Negativicutes > Selenomonadales > Selenomonadaceae > Quinella. Next base: position 5,010 of record CAJOIA010000001.1, on the reverse strand, counting down.
ATACTTCTGTTCAATACGCGGGGCGGTATATGTTCAAGCCGATTTACGATCACTATGAGCTTTTCGGCAAAAATATTGAGCAAATTAAAGCTCTGACCGACGATCAGCGCCAGGCTTTAATTGATGCCGATATGCGCCAAAACAGCGAAGAATATATTCAAAATCTGGCTTTTAAAACTGGCAGACAGGAAGTCAAGGAAGTTTTGCAATGCGCGCAATTAGCAACGGCGGGTTTATTTTATTACATTGGAGAAATTTTGGGCGCGCTCTATGAGGCGGAAATTTATAATCATAAAAATATCCCGCACATTTTTATTGGCGGGAATGGCTCGCGTATTTTTCGCTGGATAGCGGGCGGCACTGAACTTGAAAATAATCCCTATCTGAAAGTGCTTGAAAAAATGCTTGTCACGGCGTCGGGGCTTAAGCGGCTTCGCAGTTTTCAATTTAATCTCAGTCATTATCCCAAAGTTGAGGTTGCTAGCGGGATGATTATTGAGCCGCCGAATAATGCGGAAGTTTTTTTTGACCAAGAGCGCATTAATGAGGAACTTTTTGGTGAGGATTCGGAAGACTACATTTATAATTCTGTATTAGCGGGCGCTGAATTTTCTCAAGGTGAAAAGACTTTTCCGGCTGACGCATTTATCAGCGCAAATGACGTTTCGGAAGGCATTAACGTTACAACTTTTGAGGTTTTTGAAAGATTTATGCAGGCTTTTAACGCGGCGGCGAATCTTTGGGCTGAGGGCGTTGATTTTGATGAAGAATCTGCTGAAGAAATTATCAAGGATACCAACGGTTTTTACGTGGCGAATATGGGCGTTGACGTGAAGAAAATTTTTCTTGAGCCGGTTTTTATTATTGAACTTAAGCGCTTAATGGAGATGTTTTAATATGGACGAAGAATATTTTGACCGTGAAGAAGATTACGAGCCTGAAGAATACTACATTGAAGAAGAAATGACCGCGCCGGTTGAAATTGAGACTGTCGCGCAGGCGGATTTTGACGCCTTCAAAGCTTCTGCTGAGAATAAATTCGCCGAGCTTCAAGCTAAAATTGAGGCGGCGCCTGATATTCCGCTTGGCTCGGTTGCTGGTTATATTTCGGTTGCGGCGGTTTCTATGGCGCTTGTAGCTATTATGCTTTGTATTGTTCTTTGCAAGGAAAATTCTTCGCGAATTGACAAAATGCGCGAGAATCACAGCAACCAATTTAGAGACGCCGACAAGAAAATTTCTGAGCTTAGAAATAAAATTGCTGATTTAGAACGGCGCATTAGCGAAATTAAAACTGCTCAGGAGGAAAAGATCATTGTAAAGACCTTTGAACCGCCGCCCAATAAAAAAATTATTAATTTTGTACCGCCGGAGAAAGCTAATAAATTTGACGATTTTGTTAATGAGTTCAACGCGCTTTTGAGTTTGAGCGGGCAAGACGCCGATTCGCGCAGGGCTTTTAATGATTTTATTCAGAAATTCAAAGTGCGGGCTTTTAATTGTACTAATGCTGAAATGCGCATTGACGAGCCTATACCTCCGCCGAAATTTGAGGAAGTTACTCCTGTTCGCAGTGGTAATTATTGGGCTTTTGAATTTGAGGCGGGGACTTTTGCCGTTGTTCCAAAGATTAAAAACTACAATAACAACATACATTTTCAGCAGGCGATGGGCGAAATTTTCAAGTCGAATTTTAATGCCGGCGACAGTTACAATGGAATTTTCATTGACAAGCCGGCGATTTTCAAAGGCGAATGGATTTTGCACACTAAGGGCTCTTTAATTCTCACTTGACAAGGTGATTTTTATGGAAGAAATTTTGCGTGAGGTTTTCGCGCAGGACAGAAATATTTTATTGCGGCGCGAGGAATTGATTGCGGTTCTTGATAAAAAAGTGCCGAACAATTTAAGGCGGGATTATGCGGCGATTCGGCAGGCTTTAGAGTTGAATATTGGCGCGCTTTTCATTTTGGTTGAGAATATTGACGCGGCTCAGAAAAAAGCCGCTGTCGCATTAAAAAAATCTGGAATGCAATCGGCGCGCATTGATTTTGTGTTGCATACTTTTTCCAATGTTCTGCGCGACGCGCCAATAGATGCCTCAAAGCTCGAAGAAGATTTGTCGGTTATTGTTAACTATGAGCTTAAAAAAAATGGTAGTTCGAAACGGCAACCCGTTGATTTGACTGAGCAGCAGATTTATTCACCTTCAAATTTCGCGCAGGACGCTTCGTCAGATAGTACATTCTCTAAGCTGAAAATTTTTCTTGGCGTTGTTGTAATTTTGGCGGCGTTGTGTTTTTTTATCTAGCATCTACCACGAAATTTAATTTAAAAAGCGCGGTGTGATGTATAGAATCTTTGAGCGAGCTTAATACGTGGAGCAGATTGACAGTTTTTGAGCCGTCGAAATCCTCGGGCGTGGCGTCTACATTTGCCATATTCCACTCATTAATCCATTCCGGCAATTTAGTATTTGGCGAAACTGTCACTTGAATAAAATTAATTTTGCCTTCACATAAAGTTTTTTCGGGCATTAATTCAATTGACACTTCGTCCGCCGTCATTGCATTTTTTAAATCTTTTCGCGCAGAACTCAGCCACGCGCCATCTTCCAAATAAAAATTTTGTACGTTATAATCAATTTCATCAAAATTCATCGGGCAAGCACCAAGCGGCGCATCGTAATTAAATTGAGCGACGAAACTGGCGGGCTCACTAAATTTATCTATGCCAAATTCTAAAACGCCCTTGTCAGCCACATTCAGCCTGTCTTCAACAAAAAAATTCGCTACTTCCAGCAAGGTAAAAGTGCCACTTGCATGATTTTCAGACAACAGCAGATATTTAGTTTCATTCGGCAATGTCTGATGTTCCTTGAATTTCTGCATAAAATTTTCAACCGCCACTTCATTGCCCAAAATCAGCAGGTAAAACGGACGAAATTTTTCAGTCAAAATGTTTGAATCGTAGCGGAATTTGGCGGCGTTAAGTCCAACGTCAAAAATATCGCCGCTGAAAGAATTTTTCACGCCAATAACCGCAATGGCAAGATGATTCGCAAAAAATTTATCGCGGATTTTCTGCGCAATATTGCTCCAATCAGCGTCGCTCTCGAAAAGGTCAGTAATAACTACCGACAAATGCGAGGGCTCAGATTTATCTATAACGTTGTGCGCGGCGGTAATAATTTCGTTATAAGGTTCGGGCGAGCTGAAGCGGCGATAATCTTTGCCAACAAGCGGCTTGATCTTTTCGCCGAAACTGTAAAAATTTACTTCACCCATAGAGCCGCCGATATCGCTTAAAATATCCGGCAAAGTGCGATAGACATTGCCGCCCGACAATGTTGTATAGCCGCGCATTGAAACAGTTGCGTCGAAATAAATGTCGGTGGTAATTTTTTCAGGCACCGTGTCAATTTCACTTTTAACCGCAACTGGCAAATCTATTTCTGTAATTTCATTGCCGCAACCACTCGCGCAGAGCAGAATGATTATAATGAAAAAAATTCTAGGCAAAATTAAACCTCCAATAAAATAATCGCCACCGGCAATACGTCGATGGCGACTTTTTGTTAATTAAAAAATACATTATCCTTGAGGCGCAATTTTCGTGCGTAATTCGCGTATGCCGTCTTTGTTTTCAATAACAACAATGCCTTTAATCGGATTATGCGTCGCCGCGTCCATAGTGATAACGCCCGTGCCGACCTTCAAATCTTTAATCGTTTCAATATTGTCACGGATTTTTTCAGAATCAGAGCCGCCGCGTTGGATGGCGTTAATCAGCATTTTGCCGGAATCATAACCGAGCGCCGCAAAAACATTCGGGTTTTCAAGGTATTCAGTTTGATAAGCAGTAAGGAAAGCTTTAACGTCTTCGTCGCCTTCAAAGTAATGTGTGCAGAAGAAGGTATTATTAAGCGCTTCGCCGCCAGCAATATCAACAACTTTTACGTCGTCCCAGCCGTCAGTACCAAGAATGATTGATTCAATGCCGAGTTCGCGCGCCTGCTTGACGATTTTACCAACTTCTTCATAATAAGCCGGAACAAAAATTACGTTGGCGTTGGCAGTTTTAATTTTAGTGAGCGCAGCTTTGAAGTCTTGATCCTTAGCCAAGAAAGCTTCTTCCATAACAACTTCGCCGCCAGCAGCCTCAAATTTTTCTTTAAAAATCTTGCCTAAGCTCTTGGAATAATCGGAGCTTGAATCAAGATAAAGCACAGCAGTTTTAGCGTTTAAATCTTTGGAGGCAAATTCAGCCATAACCTCGCTCTGCTGTGGGTCAATAAAGCAACTGCGGAAAATGAACGGCTTAACCGCGCCATGTTCAACGGTAACGTCCGGATTGGTAGCGGCGGGCGCAATGACCGGTACTTTATTATCAGCGGCAACCTGCGATTCGGCAATAACGTTAGCCGTGACAGCCGGTCCTACAAGTGCAACAACTTTATCATCAGAAATTAATTTAATAGCGGCGTTAACTGATTCGGCGGCGTCAGATTTACTGTCAGCTTCGACAATTTTAATTTGCTTACCATCGATACCACCAGCCGCGTTAATTTCCTTAACAGCTAGTTTAAAACCTTTAGCGGCGTTTGTGCCATATTGCGCGTGATTGCCGGTCAATTCAAAGTTAGAGCCGACGACGATTTGCTCAGCATTAGCCGCATTTCCACCAGAATCTTCACCGCAACCGCTGAATAACGAACAAGCTAAAATACCACTTGCAACTAGTGCCGCGAGTCTAAATTTCTTTTTATTGAAGAACAATTCAGTACATCTCCTAACAATAAAATTCGTGGGTAGTATACAATTTTTCGCGGCGGCGTGTCAATTAGTTGTTGATTTATCGCGCAGTCTTCGATTTTGAAAAAAAAATTTTATGAGGGGTTGACAAAAGCAATTTCGTGAAGTATTATACGCAGGCTGAATCACTTCAGCGGGCTCTTTGAAAATTAAACAATGTTAACGCTAGAATGTGCGGGGTTAGAAATAACCTCGA